>NZ_PIPL01000001.1:1834470-2140216 GCF_003987145.1 Aliidiomarina minuta
GCATGTCGACGACCGGCGTTGTGGCGCAGTCATATGGTGCTCAGGACGTGCCAGCGCAGCAGCGTCATTTTGTACACGGGCTACTATTTGCTCTGGCACTAGGCCTTTTATGTCTGCTCATGCAACCACTTCTGTTGTGGGCGCTATGGCAACTGGTCAGTGGCGATCAAGCCTTGCAGACTCTCACCAATAGCTACATTAGTATTCGTTTATGGGGCGCCCCCGCAGCGCTTACCAACCTGGTGGTACTCGGAGTACTCCTTGGCCGCCAGCAAAGTAAAAGCGCGATGTCCCTGGTTATTCTGGCAAACCTGGTCAATGTCATGCTTGATGTCATTCTCATTATTGGTTTGGGCATGAACGTCGCCGGAGCCGCCTGGGCTTCTGTAACGGCCGAATGGGTGACCGCCATCGCCGGTGTGGTAATAGTTACTCGCAGCTTGCAGATGAAGCTGGGTCAATGGCCCCGTGCCCGCTGGCAGGAATGCAAACAGTTATTCAGCCTCAATCAGGACATTTTAATACGTTCCATAGTGCTGCAACTGTGCATGGCCATGATGACAGCTTATGCCTCCTATTACGGGCAGGTTACCGTAGCGGCCAATGCGGTACTCATGCAATTCCTTATGCTCATTTCCCTTGGGCTTGACGGCATCGCTTATGCGACTGAGGCGTTACTGGGCCAGGCCAAAGGACAAAATCGCCGCGACAGGCTACGTCACTGGTTTTGGTTAACTTTATTCTGGTCAGCCATCTTTGCGCTAATTTACAGCCTGTTATTTTATTTTTTTGGTCTCAATATTATTGGTCTCATTACGAACATTCCTGAAGTTATCGAAAGTGCAGGCCTTTACTTGCCCTGGCTTATCGCGCTGCCCTTACTGGCGCACTGGAGCTACTTTTTCGATGGCGTTTATATTGGTTTGTCGCATAGCAAGGCCATGCGCGACAGCATGCTCATGGCCGCTGCATTTGGCTTTTTACCGGCCTGGTGGCTGACTCAGGCCTGGCAGAATCACGGCTTATGGTTTGCACTCAGTGTTTTTATGGTCAGCCGCGGGTTGGCTCAGGCCTGGCTGATTAAAAAACGGGGCATGTTGCAACTGGAATAAAAAAGCCACCCGCAGGTGGCCTTGAAGAGCACAACAATTATTCAATAGTCACAAAGTCGTCCAGTAAAATAAGGCCTGGAGCTACTTCGGTACCCATAGGATCACGAGCGATAGCGGTGTAAAGACCGCCAGCTGATAACTCAAGCTCTAACGGACCTATAGCAGCATCCTGTGTACCGGCAGCAGTCACTGTTACAAAATAGGTACCGGCAGCCAGCGCCACATTACCGGTAGACTGAATTTCCTCAGCATCAAAATCAACACCAGGGAAAGCAGGATCTTCATCCGTAATGTCGTCTGTTGCAGTTACATAGATATCAACTTCACCAGCCATAGGTGACGCATGGAAAATACGCACGCGGGCTTCAGTGGCTACGCGACGATTATCTTCTGCAGCCAGAAACAGACTCGCAGGTGTATTTTCGTCAAGCAACCCTACCGCCAGTACGCTGAATACGTCACCATCCTGCAGGTTGAACCCGGCATTTAATACTGCATCTGTAGCACCGGATGCCGTTACAAAAGCTTCGTAATCCGCAGCCCCAAGATTCAGATAATCGGTAAAGTCGGGAAAGGCTAGTGCTGCCACCGCCGGTTCTGCCGTGATTTCATTAGCATGTACATCAACAGCGGGGGCATCTGAAATGGCATGCACTATACGGATATCACCGCCCGTAGTGGTTGAGTAAACAACGCTTGCGCCTTCGCCATCAGCCAGCACTAATGCAATAGGTGCTTCATCGCTATTCGCGCCGGTATTTGGCGTAGCGATGACGACAAGATCGGCACCCGCTGGTAAACTTAGCTCCGGTGAGCGAAAAAGTACTGCCTCGCTGTCACCTGCCGCCGTCAGCGTAACCTGATAGTTATCACCACCGGCGACTTCAAACTGGCCGGAGTCGTCTTTATAGCCGAGCGTGTAAGCTGCTGCTTCTGCAGAGATATCAGCATCGTATTCAGTCAGGTACACATCTACTGTGACATCAGCTGGAACACCATGGACTACCTGCAGACGCGCATTGCCATCGCCTATGGCACTAAAGTCATTCGCAATGATGTGAGGACCAAACTCGTAGGTCCCTTCTACCCCCAGTAAACCAAGGGCAAAGACGTCGTACCGAGTCTGGTCTTCCAGTTCGAGACCTTCCGCATTAATGACAGTGGTCACCTCACCGCCTGGCAAAATACCATCGACCGTGACATCATAAGACGCTGGTTCGACGTCCAGAACAGGTGAAGACATCTGATAGCTAACGCCTTCAAGGCCAGCTAATAGCTCACCATTCGCATTTACGTTAACATCCGGGGCATCAGAAGCCGCGTGATGAATACGCAGCTCAGCGCTACCAGATGGCGGCGTTGGTGTTGGAGTTGGAGTTGGAGTTGGCTCACTACTGCTGCTGTTGCAGGCTGCAAGTGCTAAAGAGAGCGCGGACAGCGTTAAGATTTGTGTGGTTCTGATCATGATAATTACCTCATTCACATAGTTAGTTTGGCAAAGTTAACTACGTGGGTACTATCTGATCAGGATCACACACCCCTTGAATTATATAACAACTTTTTAACTAACAACTTAGTAGTAAGAGTGCTCACCGCGACTATGTTCAGTAACATCTCTTACGCCTTTCAGCTCATCTGGAAACTCTTCCAGTAGTTGCTTCTCAATGCCTTCTTTTAAAGTAACATCAACCATTGAACAACCATTGCAACCGCCACCGAATTGTAGAATGGCGAAACCGTCGTCGGTGATTTCAGTCACCATGACCTGTCCGCCGTGGCTGGCAAGCTGAGGATTTATTTCCGCCTGAATCATATATTCAACACGTTCAATCAACTCTGCATCGTCGGCTACTTTACGTGCTTTGGCGTTAGGAGCCTTCAGCGTAAGCTGCGATCCCAGGTCCTGTTCAATGAAATCAATTTCTGCATCTTCAAGGAAAGGCGCGCTCTGCGCATCCACCACGGCATCAAAACCATCAAAAGAAAGACGGGTATCGCTGCTTTCGACGGAGTCCGCCGGGCAATAGGACACGCCGCACTCAGCGTTAGCCATACCAGGATTGACAACGAATACGCGAATATTAGTGCCCTCAGGCTGTTGACCCAACAACTCACGAAAATGTGTTTGTGCTGATTCTGAAATCTTAATCATGAGAACCTCTTTTTAATACCCGAGTAAATTACTAGGGTTTATTTTATCGCAAACAAACCGCCATGCATAGTAAACCGTTTGGAGGAACCTTATGGCTTCTGTTAGCTTGACACTGATTAACATAATTCAGGGGATTAGCATGAGAAAGCGTTTGTTACAGAGTGTCATGATGGTGCTGGCCTTTATGGTCCTGCCACTACAGGCCGCAGATATCGATTTATCTTATTATTTACCGGATGACGTTCAATACGACCCATCCGTTCCTACACCAGCGTCAGTATTGCATTATGAAGTAGGTGAATGGCATGTACGCCCCGATCAGCTCGTGCGTTATATGGAAGTACTCTCAGAGCACTCTGA
This sequence comes from Aliidiomarina minuta, assembly GCF_003987145.1. NCBI lineage: Bacteria > Pseudomonadati > Pseudomonadota > Gammaproteobacteria > Alteromonadales > Idiomarinaceae > Aliidiomarina > Aliidiomarina minuta. The sequence goes on from NZ_PIPL01000001.1 coordinate 1,838,095, forward strand.
TCGTGTCCAATTTGAAGTCATTGGCCACAGTCACGAAAAGCGCCCAATGATACTCGTTAAAGTGGCTTCTGCTGACAATAAAGATCGCATTGAAGACATGCGCCAGCAACACAAAGCAATTAGCGACCCGAGTCAGAACGTGAATGCCAAAGAAGCGCCACTGGTGGTTTATTTAGGTTACAGCGTGCATGGCGATGAGTCCTCCGGCGCAAACGCGTCTTTATTAATGGCCTATTACCTGGCTGCAGCGCAAGGCCCTGAAATAGAGCAATGGCTGGATAACACAGTCATACTAATCGAGCCGGCTATGAACCCGGACGGTTTAGGCCGCTTTGCCCAATGGGCGAACCAGTTTAAAAGCATGAACATGAATGCTGACGCTCAGAACATTGAGCACCAGCAACTGTGGTTACGGGGCCGCCAAAACCACTATTGGTTTGATCTCAACCGCGACTGGCTGTTACTGCAGCACCCCGAATCCCGGGCTCGTATTAACGCTTACCAGCGCTGGATGCCGAACGTGTTGACTGACCATCATGAAATGGGAACCGACGCTACCTACTTCTTCCAACCGGGTATTCCTTCACGCAAAAACCCTATTACTCCAGATGAAAACGTTGAGCTGACTGAACTGTTAGCCACCTATCACGCGGACGCTCTGGATGACATTCATAGTCTTTATTATACCGAGGAGTCTTTTGATGACTTCTATTATGGTAAAGGTTCCAGTTACCCAGATGCTCAGGGCACCATAGGTATTCTATTTGAGCAGGCTTCCTCGCGAGGACATCTGCAAGAATCTATTAATGGTGATGTAAGTTTCCCTTATACAATTAAAAACCAGTTTATGACTTCGCTTTCGACGGTGAAAGGCTCAGTAGAAAACCGCGACCGTTTAAATGACTTCCAGCAGCGCTTTTTCAAGGACAACATGGAAATGGCGCAAAATGCAGGATTTGATGGTTATATGCTGCGCGGTGATGATGCCGATAAGGCACGCATGAATGAACTGCTGAGTATTCTGCAGCAGCACGCTATTGACGTGTACCCTGTAGCCGAAGACTTCAGTGCCCGCGGCAATGATTATAAGGCTGGTCGCGACTTTTATATACCCGCACGCCAACGTCAGTTCCGTTTATTAAAAGGTGCTTTCAGCACACGTCAGGACTTTCCGGATAATACCTTTTACGACGTTTCCGCCTGGACACTGCCAAAAGCTTTTAACATTGAGTTTGAACAGGTCAGCAGCAACCGCCGTTTCCGTATTGCGGATGAAAAATGGACAGGGCCCGATAAATGGCAACCCAACCAGCTCGAAGAGACCAGCGTAGGTTATGCCTTTAGCTGGGAGAATTACTATGCACCACGCGTGCTGAATAACCTTTTACAGGACGGCATTCATGCACGTCTTGCACATGATGCTATGACCATCAGCACTCCAGACGGAGAGCAAGAGTTTAGCGCTGGTACTGTTTTGGTAACCCGTGCCTATCAGGACAAAGACTGGGCTGATGTGCAGGCTAAACTGAGCCAGTACAGCAATGCCAGTGAGGTACCTGTGCATACCATAAGCAAAGGTTTGACGCCGAGCACCGGTATGGACATCGGTAGCCGCAGCATTAGCCCCGCAGTTAAGCCTGAAGTCATGTTAGTGGTTGGCGATGGTGTGCCAGTTCAGGAAGCGGGTGAAACCTGGTATTACCTGGACAGACATCTCAACTTACCGGTTAGCAAAATAGAAACTCAACGGCTGAATCGTGTTGACCTTGACCGCTATACACACATTATTATGGTTAACGGCAGATACAACCTTAGCGATTCATTTCGCCAGCGTCTGCAGCAATGGGTGCGTCGCGGTGGAACTCTGATTGGTCAAAAAGGTGGCGCTCGCTGGATGTCCGAAAATGACCTCCTCGGAGTTAATTTTGTTAGCCAGGATACATTCCGTGACAAATTCCCGAATAAAGAGCTCAGCTTTTCTGACCGTAATGACTATTTTGCACAGCAGCGCGTAGCTGGTGCCATTTTTATGACTGACGTAGACCTTAGCCACCCCTTAGCAGTTGGCCTGACGCGCAGTCGGCTACCTGTATTTAAAGACAGCACCATGGCCATGCAGGCTGATACAGCCCCTTTCATCGATGTAGCTCGCTATCAGTCTGAGCCTGTAGCTGCCGGTTATGTATCCGAACAGAACCGCGAGGTATTAGCTAACCGTACCGCGATCGCAGCCCATCGCCTTGGAAACGGCCGTGTTATCGGTTTCGCGGACAATGTTAACTTCCGAGGCTTCTTCTGGGGGACTTCTCAGTTATTAAGCAATGCTATCTTCTGGTCTCAGTTTGCCCACGGCACCGCGGCTGAAGACGAGGAAAGTGCGGAGCAGGCTATGGAAAGTGAACACTCACACTAATTAGCGCTATGCCCAGGGCCACCTTAACAAGGTGGCCCTTTTTTTATCATGATGGCGTATAAGCAACCGCCCATGCATCTATTTCAACAACTCCCTGTTCGCTTAAAACAGCCCCCAACCCGCTAACCGTCGCCCCTGTAGTAATAATGTCATCCACAATAGCGATCCGGGTACAGGGTATAACTGATACTACCTGAAAAGCCTGGCGCATATTTGCCTGCCGCTGACGCCTGTCCAGCTGATGCTGAACCTTACTGTCTTTATGCCTGATAACCGCATGAATAAGCGGAATACCCAATACCTTCGAGACCTCATTTGCCAGCACCAATGCCTGATTGTAGCCTCGGTAGCGCCAGCGTTTTTTAGCTAAGGGAACAGCGATCAGAGCTTCCGGCAATAATCGCTTGTGTTGCTTGTAATAAGTCATCACCTGCGCGCTGAGCAGTATCGCCAAATGCCTGGCTAAAGCAGGAGTCTGCGCAAATTTAAAAGAGTGCAACCAACGGTCAACTGGTGGCTGATAGCTCAGCGCTGCTATCCATACCCGGCAATAGTCATCACTCACAGCGGGCCTTAAATTTTCGGGCGCGCGCCTTGGTAAGTCATTAAAGCAGGTGGCGCAAAGCCCGCAGGTCAGCATGTCTGGCGTTTCACACAACCAACATAAACCCTGCACACGAAAGTCGTTGGCTTGTTGACTTAGTTTTTTTACAATAGTCCGCACTTGCTAATACCTCCCTGCTTAACTTGCATCCAGCCAGTATAGCCAGACCTTTAATTGTTAAGGAGTAAGACATGACGCAAAGTTATCTGCATGCGGAGGTTCAGGGACAAGGCGAGGATCTTGTTCTGCTGCATGGCTGGGGCCTGAATTGCGCGGTCTGGCAAAAAGTAAGCGCCGCTCTTGAAACTCGTTATCGGGTTCATGCTATTGATTTGCCAGGGTTTGGCGACTCCGCCTGGAAAGCCGGCTATCAGGATATTGCACAGGTGGCAAAACGCCTGGAGCAGTATCTGACTGACCACTGCCATGGTCCCGCCGTTGTGCTTGGTTGGTCATTGGGGGGCTTGCTGGCCACTTTGCTGGCAATACACTACCCAGATAAATTGACCAGACTGCATACCGTCGCCAGTTCCCCCTGTTTTGTGCGTAAGGATAACTGGCCTGGAATTCAGGAATCCGTGCTGGAAGACTTCAAAAATCAGCTGAACACTGACTATAAGAGCACTATAAAACGATTTCTTGCCGTTCAGGCAATGGGCAGTCCGTCAGCGCGTGATGATGTGAAACTGTTAAGGCAGCAGCTGCAGCAAAAGCCCCACCCGCACCCGCAAGCCCTGGAGGCCGGACTCAATTGGTTGCAGCATACTGATTTGCGTAAGCAAATAGAGCAACTTAAAGTGCCATTGCAGCGCAGTTATGGTCGGTTGGACAGCCTGGTCCCTGTTCAGGTCAGTAAACAACTAACTAAATTACCTGAGGATCAGGACGTTAAAATCTTTGAAAATAGCGCCCACGCTCCTTTTTTGAATCAGTTTAAAGATTTTATCGATATGCTATCTTAAAGTGAACCTCTGTCGCTGTAGCAAGGTCTTAGTAAGCGAAAGAGAGATAACCTAAAGGACTATGTGCAATGAAATTTAAAGGTACCCTTCTACTTGTAATCGCTTTTGCGGTAACAGGTTGTGCGACTTCCACCAACCAACGGACAAACCCAGGCACTGCTCAAGGTCCTCAGGTAAGCCAGAGTCTGCAACAGCAGGAGCAATACCAGGGACTTAAACGGCGGGTAGCTATTGCCCGCTTTAGTGATGAAACCCGACGTAGTTCCAGTTTTTTTGTTGATGCCAATTATGATCGTATTGGTAAACAGGCCAGCGATATTCTATCAACCCGACTAACCGACTCTGGTCGTTTCATCATGCTGGAGCGAACGGATCTGGATAAAGTTGTGGCGGAGCAGAATTATGCCTCTTTGGAAGCAACTCAAGTAGGCGCCGATTACCTGATTGTGGGGTCAGTCTCTGAATTTGGTCATTCCAACGTTAGCGAAACGGGCATTTTCACACGTAACCGCATTCAACGTGCCACCGCTACCGTCAACGTGCGTTTGCTGGATACCAACACCGGGCAAATCGTTTTTTCTCAGGAAGCCAGCGGCGAAGCGAGAGCTGAAGCCAGCACCACTTTCGGGGTCGGTGAACGAGCCGCTTTTGATACCGCACTGGCTGATCAGGCTGTATCGGCAGCGATTTCGCAACTGGTCAGTAATTTAATGGAAAATCTCATGAATAGCCCATGGCAGGCTTATATCGTTGGTCAACAGGATGGTTATTATTTGATGACTGGCGGAGCCGAACAGGGCTTAACCAGAGGTGCTGAGCTGCAAGTTTATCAACGCGGTGACAAAGTTCGTAACCCACAGACCGGCCTCTTTATTGAGTTACCTGCTACCCAATTAGGCTCTTTACAGGTAATTGATTTTATCGGCCAGGGCGAGAACGAACTTTCACTAGTCAGTACCGATCTTAGCCTGTCGTCAGAACAATTTGACGATGTCGTAATCCGTAACAATTAAAGGGAATACCTGATGAAGAAATTGCTAATTTTACCCTTTGTTTTACTGCTGGCTTTTTCGCTCAGCGCCTGTACCAGTAATTACCGTAATGTTACGCAGGAAGCGGATGACGGGGCTTACATTCGCCTGAGCGGCAATTTCATGGGAACCACGATGACAATCAACAACCAGGCCAGTGTGCAACTGACTGAACGCAACATTAGTACTTTCCGTCTCGACGGCGAGCGAGTCGCTCTTTTTGAATTGCAAAGTGGGCCCCAGGAGATTCTTATCACTCGAGACGGGACAACACTAGTACATCGGGAGCTTTATGTAAGTCGCGGCAACACCGTCGCGGTGCGAGTACCATGAAGCTACAAACGCCAAACATAGTGCGCTTTATTTTGCTTGGATTTGTGCTGGCTTCGCTCAGTGCCTGTGCCACCCAGCCAAGTCAGGGAATGTATTGGGATCGCTACGAAGATACATTATATAATCTGGAGCGAGATGGCGACAGTCGTGCCCAGGAACGCCATCTGGCAACTCTGCGACGTATCGTAGATACCAGTGAAAACCGCGGTTGGCGCGTACCTCCGGGAGTTTATCTGGAGCTTGCAGTCATGGAACAGGAGCTGGGGAATCTGAGTGCTTATGCAGATTATGTAAATCGTGAGCGTGTGCTGTACCCGGAATCCAGACCCTTTATTGAGCGCTGGTTTGCCGATGTGCGGCCGCCAGAACCCGAGCCAACTGATGAACCTGAAGTAAGTGAGGGTGAACTGTGAGATACCTTGTAATTGTGCTGACCTTATTAAGTATAACGGCCTGCGCCTCAGGACCAAGACAGGACACCCATCCCCGTTTTGTTGAAGAGCGGCCACGGAGTGTCTTAATTTTACCGCCTGCCAATCAAAGCACCGCCGCAGAAGCGCCCGAACATTACCGAACTACTCTTGCTGTGCCGCTTGCACGTGCCGGTTATTACGTGTTTTCAACGGAGGTGACTAATCTGATCATGCGTGAAGAAGGAATTGTCGATGGCGCACAGCTTCAGGACATTGACCCTGCACGTTTCTATCAGCTTTTTGGCGCTGACACCATACTCCAAACCACCATTCATCAGTGGGATACCAGTTATTTTGTCCTCGGTGGCGGCGTCACTGTCAGTGTCAGTTATGACTTAATATCGACTCATACTGGCAATACCCTATGGAGCCACAGTGATCGACGAGTAGCAGACACGACCAGCCGCAACCAGTCTAACTTGCTGGGTGCACTGCTTGAAACTGCGCTAAATACTGCGCAACAGGATTACATGCCGCTCGCCCGTGAACTCAACCAGAACGCTTTTTCCCGGCTACCATACGGGGTCTACCACCCTCGCTACCAGCCACTGGTTGAATATGTTGGTGAACCACCTGAGACAAGATAAAATACTTAACGTTGACAATCCGGGCAGTAAACAGAACGCCGCTGCCCTAGTTGCACCGTTTTTAATTCTGTAGCGCAATTAACACAGGGTTGCCCGGTCCGCCCATAAACCAGAAGTTCCTGTTTAAAATAACCAGGTTTGCCGTCAGCACGAGTAAAGTCACGCAGACTGGTACCGCCCTGCTGGATGGCCCGAGCCAGCACTCGTTTTATATGTTGCGCGAGTAACTGATAGCGCGCCCGGCTAATTCGCCCTGCCGCCCGGCGCGGATCGACACCAGCCGCAAACAGGGCCTCTGTAGCATAGATATTACCGACCCCTACCACATTGGCGTTGTCCATGATAAAAGTCTTTACTGGGCTTTTGCGGCTGCGTGAGCGTTGATAAAGCAGCTCACCGCTGAAGTCATCCGTTAAAGGTTCTGGCCCCAGGTTAGAAAACAGTGATAATTCACTTTCATCAGGCTCTTGCCATAACACCGCACCAAAGCGCCTGGGGTCATTTAAGCGCAGACACTGTTCAGAACTCAAAACGAGTTCAAAATGATCGTGTTTGCCCCGCTCAGTCGCTACCGGCACCACCCTTAAGCTACCCGACATACCCAGATGCAAAATCAAAGTTCCGATTGCACTTTCCAACAATAAGTACTTTGCCCGCCTTTCTATGGCGACAACTACCTGTCCTTTAAGCTTATGAACCGACTCAGGAATTGGCCAGCGCAGGCGTGGGTGGTGCACTTTGACTGCAGTTATACGCTGCCCCACAACATGCGGCTCTATACCCAGCCGACTGACTTCTACTTCAGGTAACTCCGGCATTGATAGCCTCCTTCTGGCTGTATAACCCCATTTTTTTAAGGGCGCAGGGCGTCTGGTTCTGGGTTCATCACTTTGAATACATGGTCGTAGCCCGGCAATGCCACGAGCGTTTTATCTGCCGTAAAAAAAACGGCGACGTTAACGGGTTCGTTTACATCAAGCAGTATTATTTCAATGCCATATTCCTGCCCCTGCAACAAGCCTTCATGCACTCTTAGCTCAATGTTTTGCCAGGCTGACAGCCACTTTGCCTGTTCCTCCTGACTCAGCTCACCGCGCTGCAGCTGCCAGCGATTTCCAACCCGTATTAATTCCCTTTCGTTGTCACTCAGCCCGACGAGCACCTGGTCAGCGAAAGGTTGTAAATGACTTTCTGCCGACTGATCGTCACGGTGGCCCATAAAATAAAAAGCAAACATCAGGATCAGTACGATATAGATAACTACATTGTTCCAGCCCTTTTTACTTAAGGTCATCCCTAACAGGGTTCTGGTATCTGAGTTCTTTTTTTTCATGTTTAAGCCTGTTCACTTATACCGTGGAAAGAATTATATTGAGCCAGGTTTTTCAGCACAGGCTATTCTCTTGAACAGCACTCTACCGGACACTCAGTGCGCCAGCGACGCATTGGCAGAGAATGGGTATGTCGTACTACCAAACTTTCTTACCGACACTGACGCCATGGCCTTATACGATTATGCCAGTAATCTGGACGATGCGCAGTGGCAAATTGCAGCGGTCGGCCGCCAGCAACTACAAACTATAAATACCCATGTGCGTAGTGATAAAATCCATTGGTTACAGCCAGAGCACTCGCTGGAGTCCGCATATCTCGCCCATATGGACAACCTGCGCTTACGTATTAACCGGGAGCTTTTTATGGGGCTCTTTGATTATGAAAGCCACCTCGCCAAATATCGCCCGGGTGCTTATTACAAAAAGCATCTGGATGCATTCAAAGGGCGCAGCAACCGGGTACTTACCACCGTGTTATATCTCAACCCTGAGTGGTCAGATACCGACGGTGGTGAACTGGTGATTTACGGAACAAAAGGAGAAGTGCTGGAAGAGCTATTACCCACCCTGGGCACTATGGTCATGTTTTTAAGCGACACCTTTGTGCATGAGGTGAAAGTAGGTTCACGCGAACGCTACAGCATAACAGGCTGGTTCCGGCACAATACGAGTATCAGCGGAATTATTGACCCCCCGCGCTAAACTTATTTACCTTTTTTAGCGCGCCAGCGGCTCCACATAATAAGTACCCAGACCGCATAATACCAAATCACCGATAGGGCGAGCAATAACAGTGCGCCCAGGGAAATTCCCATGTCGAGACGTAAACCAAAAGCGTCCAACAGCAAAATAAGCAGGTTTAGCAGCATAGAAGCAAGCAGGAAGGTGGCCAGCAAAGGCCAGCGGACTGCTGCACCTGTGGCGACACCGGAGGCCAATAAAACCAGCAGCAAATGATAGCCATGCTGATAAATGCCCTGACCTGTGACCAGAAACCAGACAAAAGGAGGCACGTAAGAAAGCATCACCAGCAAATAAAGTGGCTTAACCAGGCGGGGCAGTAAAATATTAAATAACATCATCAGATACAAAAAACCCGGCCAAGGCCGGGCTTTCTACAAACACTTACTTGATTTTCGCTTCTTTGAAAATCACATGCTTGCGAATCTTAGGATCAAACTTCTTGATCTCCATCTTCTCAGGCATGGTGCGTTTGTTTTTATCAGTGGTATAAAAGAAGCCTGTACCAGCTGAAGATACTAAACGGATCTTATCGCGCATCGTAATGAGCTCCTTTTATTTAGACTTTAACGCCGTCGGCACGTAATCCGGCCAACACAGCATCAATGCCATTTTTATCAATGATACGCATTCCTTTAGTAGAAATACGCAGCTTCACCCAACGTTTCTCGCTCTCAACCCAGAAACGGTGAGTTTGCAGGTTCGGCAGGAAACGACGACGCGTTGCGTTGCGCGCGTGTGAGCGGTTGTTTCCAACCACAGGTCGCTTACCTGTAACTTGGCATACTCGTGACATTTTCATTTACTCCAAAAATTGCTTGCAAGCTCGCCTTTCGCCCTGGTGGCCTTGCCTTAAATTCGAGGGCGCAATTTATACAAAAAAACGCCGACAAAAGCAAGTAAAACCGCTTATTTTTTTAATTGCTGTTCAATTAATGACCACTGCAGATCAAAATGATCGGTTGGCTTGCGGTTAAAACCTGAACGCACGAATTGTACAATTTTACCCTCTACAAAAGCCAATACTAAATTCGCTAATATGCCTTCATCGATAGCCGTGGTCACGCTTTCGCGTAACCGTCGCTCGCGCAGCATCTGCTTAAACTGCGCTTCAATCTTCTCTGCCAGGAGCGCCACCCGCTGGCGCAGGCGCTCATGTTCTCCCCCCAGTGCGTCACCAGTCAGAATACGGGCCATGCCCGGGCTGCGCTCGGAAAAGTCCAGCAGCAGGTGCACTGACAGACGGATCCGCTCATTGGTATCTTTCTCATGCTCCTGGATCTTATTGATCCCACCCAGCAAAATATCTTCAAGATAATCAATTAAGGCCTCAAACATACGCGCTTTCGATGGAAAGTGACGATAAAGTGCCGCTTCTGAAACCCCTACCTCAGCCGCTAGCCGAGCAGTAGTAATAGGTTTCCCCGGACTATTTTCCAGCATATGAGTGAGACTTTGCAGTATCGACTCACGACGATTGGTTTTTTGTGTTGTCATCTGTGCGTTAATCCTTAATGCCCCTGATATATGTGCGTTACTTACCTAAGATCCTGAGTACGAGTTGCACCCTTAGTGCCTACCTGAATGACCAAAACCTCCAGCCCCCCGGCTGCTGTCACTAAAATCACTGACCAGATTAAAATCGACCTGAACGATAGGCACTATTACCATTTGCGCAATACGCTCCCCCGGTTCAATGGTAAAAGGCTGTTTTCCCCGGTTCCACACCGAAACTTTCAGTTCACCCTGATAATCGGAGTCTATCAGACCTACCAGGTTACCTAACACTATGCCATGCTTATGACCCAGACCAGAGCGCGGTAATATCGTCGCGGCCAGGCCCGGGTCTGCAATATGCACCGCTAATCCCGTTCCCACCAGTACAGTTTCACCAGGGTCCAGAGTAATTGAGTGATTCAAACAAGCACGCAGATCCAGTCCCGCTGAGCCAGCAGTTGCATAAGCGGGTAATGGAAAGTCTTTGCCTACTCGTGGATCGAGAATTTTTACGTCTATAGATTTATTCATAGTTTAATGTTCTTCACTCGCGCTCAGTTGACTGGCGATCTGTTGCACAATACGCTGCGCCAGCTGTTGCTTAGACGCTGCCCCTAAGGCCTGATGCTGAACTTCTTCTGTCGCATCACGCCAGAATAAATCAATACTGTTATAATCACTGTTGAAACCCGTATCGCTCTGACTTACATCGTTAGCGGCAATCATACGAATACCTTTACGCTGCATTTTACTTTTTGCGTAATTATGTAAGTTTTCAGTTTCTGCAGCAAAACCACAGGTAAACGGCGCCTTCTCAAGGGCGGCTACCCAGGCCAGAATATCCGGGTTCTTCCGTAAACGCAGTGTCACGTGATCGTCATCAGCGCCCTGCTTTTTCATTTTTTGTCCTGCAACCTGTTCGGCACGGTAATCCGCTACGGCCGCGCAACCAATGAATACATCCTGCTGGGTTATCTGTTGCTCTACCGCTGCCAGCATATCGGCGGCACTGGTAACATCTTTCCGGCTAACACCTGCAGGCGTGGGTAAGCTAACCGGGCCACTGACAAGGGTAACATCTGCACCAGCCGCTGCCGCCGCTGCTGCCAGTGCAAAACCCATTTTACCGGAGCTGTGATTGCTAATATAGCGAACAGGATCCAGTGCTTCCCGGGTGGGCCCCGCCGTTATCATTACCTTACGACCAGCCAATACAGCATTTTTTCCGATATCTAAATAAGCCTGTACCTGCGCGACCAACTCCAACGCTTCGAGCATACGTCCAGCACCTACATCACCACAGGCCTGACTACCTTCTGCGGGCCCCCAGACAAGGCGTCCATCTGCCTGCAATTGCTGAAGATTACGCTGTGTTGCTGGTGCCGCCCACATTTGCTGATTCATCGCAGGTGCAAGCGCGATAGGAGCCGCCGTAGCCAGGCACAAAGTACTGAGTAAATCGTCGGCATGGCCATGAGCTATACGCGCCATCGCACTTGCGGTAGCCGGTGCTATAACTATCAGGTCAGCCCATTTAGCTAACTCTATGTGTCCCATCGCGGCTTCTGCGGCGGGGTCCAGCAAGTCATCATGCACCGCGAGCCCTGACACCGCCTGTAGCGTCAAAGGCGTAATAAAAGCTTTAGCGCCCTGAGTCATAACAACCCGCACTTCAGCACCTTCGTCTTTCAGCCGACGCACCAGTTCCGGCGTCTTGTAGGCAGCTATACCGCCCGTAATACCCAGTAAAATTCGCTTACCCGATAAGCTGCTCATAACTGTACCCGAGGAAATGGCTTAATTTTACTTAAGATAACATGAGCATGGGGCCTTTGGCACCTGACTATTCTAATCTGAAGTAAGCACTTACCACGATAAACAAGGATGTGATATGCAACGTACCTCAATTAAGAACTGGCCAGTATTGGAGCGGCCCCGGGAAAAATGTCAGCAGCAGGGTGCTAAAGCACTCAGCGATGCCGAATTACTGGCTATATTGTTCGGCACCGGGGCTGGCGGTCAGGATGTATTAAGCTGGAGCCGCTCTCTTTTGCAACAAAGCGGCAGCCTGGGTGAGTTACTGACACTGCCGACTGACAAACTACTCAGTCTTAAAGGCATAGGCCCGGCCCGTTGTTTTCAACTGCAGGTTATTATGGAGCTGGCAAAGCGTTATCTGGCCAGCACTTTGCAGCAGGGAGAAGGTTTTACCCGGCCGGAGCTGGTTCGGGATTACCTGGCCACCCAGTTACGCCATCAGCCCCGTGAAGTATTCGCTATTTTACTACTCGACAGCCAGCACCGGCTACTGCAGTTTGTCGAACTCTTTCACGGCACTATTAACGCCGCACCGGTCTATCCCCGTGAGATCATTAAGCTGGTGATGCAATACAACGCCGCAGCAGTCATTCTCGCGCACAATCACCCCTCAGGAGTGGCAGAGCCTAGCCAGGCAGACCAGAGGGTCACAGAGCGGATTAAAAGCGCTTTACAGACTATAGATGTGAGCCTGCTGGATCATTTTGTAATAGGGACTGAAGGGACCGTTTCTTTTGCTGAGCGAGGGATCTTATAAGTTCACTTTGAGAAGATTTTGATTTTAGATACTAAAAAGCAGAGACTGGCTCTGCTTTTTAGTTAAAGACTTTCTGTAGTCTGCGCGCGGCTCAATAAGTCCTGAGAAGCCTGCATCGGCTCTTTGCCTTCATAGAGCACATAATAAATTTGCTCAACAATCGGCATTTCCACATCGTACCGCTTAGCCAGCTCAAATACCTCTTTGGTATTGCGGTAACCTTCCACCGCCTGGCCGATATCAGCCATCGCCTCGTCAACACTGCGACCTTTACCCAAGCCCATGCCGAAACGGCGATTTCGGGACTGGTTATCAGTACAGGTCAATATAAGGTCACCCAGACCGGCCATGCCAGTGAAAGTTTCCGGTTTACCACCCACCGCGATACCCAGACGAGTCAGTTCAGCCAGCCCCCGGGTAATAAGCGCAGTTCGGGTGTTTGCCCCAAAACCTATACCATCAGCCATGCCGGCACCTATCGCAATCACATTTTTGACCGCGCCACCAAGCTGAATGCCAATAAAATCATCGTTCAGGTAGACCCTGAATGAGCGATCGCAATGCAGCATTTCGGACAACTCAGAGACAAAACCCGGTTGGGTAGACGCCACCGCAATAGCCGTGGGCATGCCTTTCGCCATTTCTGCTGCAAAAGTAGGTCCGGAAAGTACCGCTAAAGGCCGTTCTGGCCCCAGAATATCCACCGCCACATCAGACAATAACCGTCCGGTGCCCGGCTCCAATCCTTTAGTTGCCCAGGCAACCCTTGCTGTCGGTCGTAAATAAGGCTTGATTTGCTCCAACACCTCAGCGAAACCATAGCTGGGAACCACTATCAAAATAGTGTCTGAACCCTCCACCGCTTTTGCCAGATCGGCCTCTAACGTAATGCCATCAGGTAAAGGACAGCCCGGCAGATAACGAGAGTTTTCACGCTCGTTCTGCATATTCTGCATGTCATCGCTATTGCGACCCCACAGCGTTAAAGCTACGCCTTTACGCGCAATACAAATAGCAAGGGCGGTGCCATAAGACCCCGCCCCCAGTACGGTAATTGCGCTATTCGCTACCGTTGTATTCACTTATAACTCGCTTACGCGTCTTGCTTCTGCTCACCAGCAGCTTGTTGTTGCTGTTGCTGCTGTACGTGTTGAGCAAAGACGGCGTCAAAGTTAACCGGAGCAAGGTTAAGCTGTGGGAAAGTACCACGGGTAACCAGGCTGCTGATAGTTTCACGCGCATAAGGGAACAGAATATTAGGACAGAAAGCACCCAGTGTATGGGCGCGGTTCGCTTCTGGCATGTCGTCAGTAATACTGAAGATACCAGCCTGCGAAACCTCACATAAAAATGCAGTTTCTTCACCGACTGTGTTCTTCGCTGTCAGTGTCAAAATCACTTCATAAACGCCGTCATCCAGTTTTTTGTTGCTTACGTTCATATCGACGTTAAGCTCTGGTTTCCAATCTTTACGGAAAACATCTGGTGCATTTGGCGCTTCAAAAGAAACGTCTTTTACAAAGATACGCTGAATCGCGAACTGAGGTTTTTGCTGTTCATCTTGAGCCGCGCCATTTTGCTGCGGTTGTTGCTGTTCGTCAGCCATAATAATTTCCTACTTAAAAGTTGTTTGAATATAGTTTTATTTAGCTTTTTTGCCAGTCGTTTTCTTTTTGCTGACCGGGAAGCTTGCATTTCTCCATGCATGCATACCGCCTTGCAATACCGAGGCCTCTGAATATTCCTGCTTCGCCATGATATTTGCCGCTGTTTTGGCTTGATTACCATGATTGCATACGAAGACGATGGGGGCATCTTTGAATTTTTCAAGAGGTTTGGTTTCACCGGCACGTATTTTTTCTAGTGGAATATGTCGCGCGCCCTGAATATGACCTGCTGCATATTCTTCTTCAGAACGAACATCGACAAAAACACCATTGCGGTTTGTTGCTATGGTCGCTTCTTGTGGCGACAAGACTTTCACTGAGGAAAACCGGTACTTAACCAGGTTGGCAATCAGTAAAAGAACAATAATCACCCACGAGGTGCTTAGAATGTAATGTTCGGTGGCAAAATCTAATAATTCACTCATGAAATACTGCAACTCCTGTTGAGTCCTGACGTACCTGAGCCTGTCAGCGCCTTATCGGTGCAGTCGCATTGCCGCTGGCCGAACCCTGAAAGCAGGCAGAAAATCGAGGTCAAGAGTATACCGCCTCAAATTTGAGTTACCAGTAAAATCTGGTCTGAACGGGTGCTTCACAGGCGTAAATACAGTAAAATACTGTCATCTTTGAAAAACAGCAACTTCAGACCATGAGGCTACTTTATGAGCGCGCCGCAATCTTCAGCTAAAAAAACTCTCGCCCTGCTAATTCTGGATGGCTGGGGCATTCGCGAAGACACTACCGATAACGCCATCGCCGCCGCTCATACTCCGGTTCTGGACAGCCTCTATAAAAATCACCCTAACACCCTCGTCGACGGGTCAGGCATGGCGGTTGGTCTTCCCGAAGGACAAATGGGTAATTCCGAAGTGGGCCATGTCAATCTGGGTGCCGGACGCATCGTGTATCAGGATCTGACTCGTATCAGCAAAGCAATAGAAGACGGCAGTTTCAATCAGAACCCACAGCTGCAGCAGGCTATTAGCAGTGCCAAAGCAAATAATGGCCGGGTTCATATCATGGGTTTGTTCTCCCCAGGTGGCGTGCATAGCCATGAGAACCATATGCTGGCTATGGTAAAAATGGCTGCCGCAGAAGGTGTCGAGGATATTTTGGTCCACGCCTTCCTGGATGGTCGTGATACGCCGCCACGCTCAGCCGATGCCAGTCTGCAACGCTTTGAACATTGTTTCGCCGAATTGGGCAAGGGTCGCATTGCCAGCCTTTGTGGTCGTTATTTTGCTATGGACCGTGATAATCGATGGGATCGAGTGGAGCGCGCTTACCGGCTGCTTTGCGAAGCTAAAGCAGACTTTTATTATAACGACGCCCGTCTGGCCCTGAAAGAAGCTTACGAGCGCCAGGAAAGCGATGAATTTGTGCAGCCGAGCTGGATTGGTGAGCAGCGCCCGATTGCCGACGGCGACAGTGTGATTTTTATGAACTTCAGAGCCGACCGCGCCCGGGAATTAACCCATGCTTTTACCGACCAGGAGTTTAGCCACTTTAAACGAGACCAGCATCCGCAACTGGGTTGTTTTGTTATGCTGACCGAATTTGCCGCTGACATTAAAGCTCCAGTCGCGTTTCCTCCAGAAAGCTTGAATAACGTTCTTGGCGAGTGGCTGGCGAAACACAATCGTACCCAATTACGAATTTCTGAAACTGAAAAGTATGCTCACGTAACCTTTTTCTTTAGCGGCGGCAGAGAGAACGAATTTGAAGGCGAAAAGCGAGTGCTGATTCCATCACCTCAAGTTGCCACTTATGACCTGCAGCCGGAGATGAGCTCCACCGAACTAACCGATGCCCTGGTTGAAGCCGTTCACGGTGGCGAATTTGATGTTATTGTCTGTAATTATCCAAATGGCGATATGGTGGGCCATACTGGTAATTTTGACGCCGCGGTGAAAGCCTGTGAAGCCGTTGATCGTTGCATAGGTCGTGTAGTCGAAGCCTTGCAACAAACCGGTGGCGAATGTCTGATTACAGCCGACCACGGCAATGCCGAGCAAATGGAAGATGCCAGCACAGGACAATCGCATACGGCGCATACCAGTATGCCGGTGCCATTCATTTATGTTGGCCGCGAAGCGACACCAGTAGACGGAGGCCGATTATCTGATGTGGCACCCACTATGCTTCACTTATTAGGACTGGAACAACCTCAGGAAATGACAGGCAAAACGCTGATGCAGTTAAAACACAAGGAAAATTCAGGTTAAATGATACTCAAGCGCTGTTCCCAATTGCTGTCAGCATTTCTGTTGGCGTTATTAATGACGCTGGCTTTGCCCCTTGCTGCGGCTGACACCGAAGAAGAATATGCGCGTGCTGCAGCTGAGCTGGAAGCTCTGCAAAAGGAAATTGAATCGCGTCGCAAATCAGTGCAGCGTCGCCAGCAAAGACTGTCGGGTATCGAGCGCGACCTGCAGAGTATTGAGAGTAAAATCAACGAGAGTACGCAGCAAATTCAACGTACCGAACGTCAGCTGGAAGAAAATCAAGAGCGCATCGCTGAGTTGGAACGGGAAGAAAGCGTACTCGAAGAACAACTGCAGGTTCAGGCCGAGTTACTGGCTGATCAAATAGAAAGCGCCTACCGCTCAGGTAGTCACGATTTTGTGCAGATGCTGCTTAATCAGCAGGATCCTTCTCGTATTGAGCGCTTACTTACCTATTATCGTTATTTTAATGACGCTCGTATGCAGCAACTGCAAGAACTGCATGCTACTGAGCAGGAATTAGCGGAGGTGGTCGCGGAAGTAGCGAGACAAAGGGACAACCTGACCGCTGCCATAGCCCGCCAACAGCGTCAGCGAAATACTTTAGAAGAACAAAAAGAAGAACAGGAAAGCAGTGCTCGCCAACTACGCGTGGCGCAGCAAACGGAAGAAACCGAGCTTACCGACTTACTGCAGAATGAACAGGAGTTAACTGAACTTCTGGCAGTACTTGACGATGTACTTAGTCAGCAGCAAATCGACCTGGCGGGGCTCGGCTCTTTGCGTAATAGTCTGAGCTGGCCAACTGAAGGCTCTATTCGACATGGTTACGGTCAACGTCGCAGCGGCGAGGTAAACTGGAAAGGTGTAGTTATTAACACCAATACCGAACAGCCGGTAAAAGTTATTGCTGATGGCCGGGTTTTGTTCTCCGACTGGTTACGTGGTTTTGGTCTGGTGATTGTAGTCGACCATGGCGAAGGTTATATGAGTCTGTATGGCTATAATCAGTCGCTAACCCGAGATGTGGGTGAAGAAGTTCGTCGGGGCGATACTATTGCTTTAACCGGCCAAAGTGGAGGCCAGGAAAGATCAGGACTCTACTTTGAAATTCGCCACGAGGGTAATCCCATCGATCCCGTGCGCTATATTCGTCGCTGATTTACTGGGTCAAAGATTCCAGCTGGATTAGCAGACCCAGCGCCTGCTCACGACTGTCACCACAAATATCAGCATCCGCTTTAAACTGCTCGCATACAGCCGGCCGACGTGGATCGCCGAAGAGTTTGCAAAGATTATCGTCATCTAATTGAATACAGCGGGTATTAGCGGGTTTGCCTTGCGGCATGCCTGGAATGGCAGAAGAGATAGAAGGGGCGACGCAACAGGCGCCGCACCCCTTCCGGCAGTGCATAACAAAAATGCTGGTTATAGCATGGCAGAACGTAGTTTCTTCATCGCGTTCTGCTCAAGCTGGCGAATACGTTCGGCCGAAACCTGATATTCATCAGCCAGATCCTGCAGGGTAATTTTCTTATCGTCTAACCAGCGCGAACGCACTATGTGCTGACTACGGTCATCCAGTGCTGACAAAGCATGACTCAGACGCCGGTTTGAATGCGCGTCCCAGTTTTCACTTTCTACCTGAGTCGCAACATCTGCACTTTTATCTTCCAGATACTGAGCCGGCGAAAAAGCCGCGCCTTCACGTGCATCATCGTCATCTGAACTCAGTTCAAAAGCCGGGTCATGAGCCGCCATACGCGACTCCATTTCCATAACCTCTGCACTGCTCACACCTAAAGCTTCCGCAACAGTATCTACTTCTTTACGGTTAAACCAACCCAGGCGCTTTTTCGCTTTGCGCAGATTAAAAAACAACTTACGCTGAGCTTTGGTCGTGGCGACTTTAACAATGCGCCAGTTGCGTAATACAAATTCGTGAATTTCAGCTTTAATCCAGTGAACGGCAAAAGAAACCAAACGCACCCCTACAGTAGGGTCAAAACGCTTAACCGCTTTCATCAAACCGATATTGCCTTCCTGAATTAAATCAGCCTGCTGCAGACCATAACCGGAATAGCCGCGAGCGATATGCACGACAAAACGCAGGTGCGACATAATGAGCTGCTTTGCAGCCGCAAGATCACCTTCATTCTGCAGACGTTCTGCCAGTGATTTTTCTTCGTCAGCACTCAGCATTGGTATGCCGTTTACCGATGAAATATAGGCTTCCAGACTACCACTACGTGGAACCGCTAATGCCATCGAATTTATCTGCGTGCTCATTGAATGTCCTCACTCACGATGAATATAGCTACTACTAAATCCCTTCCCGGGACTGCTACTTAGAACCAGACTACACGAAAAAGTTCCAATAGGGGTTAGTATACTAGCAGAGACCCCGACGATCTCAAGCGCTATATATATTGCTTTATTGTAAGCTATTGTACGAAAAAAAGATTACAACTGGATTACCGTGGTTCAATTTCCGCCACATGCCGACGCACTGCCAGCCAGGACCCCAACAATCCCAGTCCTACCGCGATACACCAGAGTATAAGTAATTCATTAAAAGTCAGGCCCTGCAAACGAAACTGGCTATCATACAGCTCAGTCACCCTAAGCACGGCAGCGCGCAACCACCAGACCAAGAGAATGGTGGCTATCCAGGCGATAAAACCACCCACAATGCCATACCATGCTCCGGTATACAGGAAAGGGCGCTGAATATAGCTATTGGTGGCCCCTACCAGCTTCATGATCATGATTTCATCGCGCCGGTTAAGAATGCCCAACCTTATAGTGTTGCCGACAATCAGTACTACCGCTATACACAACAATAAAGCCAGCGCCGCCAGGGAGTCTTCAACCAGGCGCACTAACGCATGCAACCGTTCTATCCAGTCCAAATCCAGTTTCGCGTCGGTGACCTCGCTCTCACGTTCCAGACTGGCCTGTAAATCAGCGGCCCTGTTAGAGCTCCTATAGTCCGTCGCGGGAATAACTAATAAAACATCCGGCAATGGATTGCTTTCCAGATAGTCAATGGCGCTGCCAAAACCCGAGTATTCACGGAATTCCCGTAATGCTTCATCGCGGGAAATCCAGCTGACACTACTTACTTCATCTTTAAGCTCAACCCGACGCTTAAAAGTCTCCACCTGTTCGGTGTTCAGCTCTTTTTGTAGAAACAGCGTAATCTCCGACGCGGTTTCCCATTGAGCACCCACCGCCTGGCTGTTTTTGACGACCACATACAAAGTAGCAGGCAAGGTCAGGCTAAGTCCTAACACAGCAATGGTCATCATCGACGCAAAAGGTGTACGTGCCAGCTCGCCTAAACTACCAATGGCCTGTTGTGCATTAGTCACCCAGAACATGATAAAACGCCGGAACTGAGTGATTTGATTAGTCACCGCCCCTTGTTTAGGACTTTTATTGCGAAATAAAAAACTCATAGTGCGCCACCGCGCTCAAAACCAGCATGCGAATCGCTGGCCAGGCCGTCATCGATCATGCGGCCGTCTTTTAAGGTAAGTGTGCGATAACGCATACGAGCGATAAGACCTAAGTCATGGCTGGCAATTAAAACGGAAACTCCAACGCTATTGAACGACTCAAATAACCGCATGATATCCATGGAAAGTTTAGGATCCAGATTACCGGTAGGCTCATCCGCCAGCAGCAGAGGTGGCTTGTTCACAATAGCCCGCGCGATACCAACCCGTTGCTGCTCACCACCGGACAGCATGATTGGATAATGACGCTCTTTACTACTCAGGCCGACTTTATCCAGCGCCGCCTGCACCCGCTTGCGGGCTTCTTTATGGCTATAACCTTCAATCAATAATGGTAGTGCCACATTGTCATGTACTGTTTTATCCATCAGCAACCTGTGGTCCTGAAAGATCATACCGATATCGCGACGTACAAAAGGTACTTGCCTGCTTTTCACTTTACGTAAATCATGACCGTTAATCAGGACCCGCCCTACAGTTGGACGCTCCATCAGAGCTATCAAACGCAGTAAGGTACTTTTCCCCGCTCCTGAGTGGCCAGTCAGAAACGCCAGTTCTCCGGCGCGCAGATGAAAATTGACCTGGTTTAAGGCCTGAAAACCGCCGGGGTATGTTTTACTGACCTGCTCAAATTTAATCATTAATTACGCCTGCTCTGAATGCTCCGCATCTGCAAACAATGCGTCAATAAATTCGCTTGCAACAAAAGGCCGCAGATCATCCAGCTGCTCACCCACCCCAATATAGCGAATAGGAATGGCAAACTGATCTGCCAGACCGAAAATAACCCCACCCTTAGCGGTGCCATCCAGTTTTGTCATCACCAGTCCGGTTACACCAACCGCCTGGTTAAATAAGTTCGCCTGACTGATTGCATTCTGACCTGTTCCGGCATCCAGGGTCAACATGATCTCATGCGGAGCATTTATATCTAACTTCTTCATTACCCGAACTATTTTTTTCAGCTCTTCCATCAAATTTGCTTTGTTCTGTAGCCGGCCTGCGGTATCCGCTATCAGAACATCCACTTTTCTTGCTCTGGCCGCCTCAACTGCATCGTAAATAACAGACGCACTATCCGAGCCAGTATGCTGGGCAACGACCGGAATATCATTACGTTCACCCCAGACCTGTAATTGCTCTACAGCCGCCGCCCTGAAGGTATCACCAGCGGCCAGCATGACGGACTTACCCTCGCGCTGGAACTGTTGCGCCAGTTTACCTATGGTGGTGGTTTTTCCCACGCCATTTACCCCCACCATCAGAATAACCATAGGCCCATCAGCCTGATCCAGATCCAACGGTTTGCTTACCGGTTGTAAAATCTCGGCCAGGTACTCTTTCAGTCGCTGATATAACAAATCAGCGTCCTGTAGCTCTTTACGTGAGGCGTGGTCAGTTAGCTCAGCAATAATTTTACGTGTTGTAGCCACGCCCACATCGGCCATGAGTAACTGAGTTTCAAGATCTTCAAATAATTCGTCGTCTATTTTTTTGCCGACAAAAACACTGCTTAAGCCAGTACCGAAAGAACTGGACGTTTTTTTCAGCCCATCACGCAGGCGTTTCCACAAACCTTTCTTTTCCTGCTCAGGTGCTGCTTTTTTGCTGGCAAGCTGCTGCTCATTTTTCTGTTGCTGCAAATGAGCCGACTCTGCCATGGCAATAGCCGCATCCTCAGTAGCATCCGCAGGACGAGAGGGTTCAACTTCAGGAGGTGGTGGGGTGACTGACTCCTGCGCTTCGGTCTCTTTATTATCTTTTTTCTTATTGCCAAAAAGTGAAGAAAGAAATGAGCTTTTTTCTGCCATAAGTCTTGTCTGCCCGCGCTGAGTGAGAAAATAGTGAGTTGCTGATTCTAGCATGGCCTTAATCATAGCTGCCAGGCGATAACCATTTCGATTTTAGTTACAATAAGGAGATGATATCCAGTAATGAGGTAAGCGTGGCAAAAGCACAACAAAAAGGCCAGATACGAATTATCGGTGGCCGCTGGCGTGGCCGTAAATTAGCGGTGCTTCACGCGGAAGGATTGCGCCCAACCGGTGACCGGATTAAAGAAACCCTGTTTAACTGGATTCAGTTTGATCTGGCTGGCAGCCGGGTGCTGGATCTCTTCGCTGGCACCGGCAGCCTCGGCTTTGAAGCCCTCTCCCGCGGCGCAGCCCAGGCAACTTTTGTGGAAACACACCTGCCTGCGGCACGCCAGTTACAGGAAAATATAGCGCTCCTGAAGGCTGAGGCCAGTGTCGAGACCCGCAGTGCAGAGCAACTGTTGCCATCACTGCCAGCCAACAGTGTTGACCTGATATTGATAGACCCCCCTTTCCAACAGGGCTGGTTACCGCGTATTATTCCGTTGCTCGAAAATTCCGGCTGCCTGACTGAACACGCACTTATTTATGTCGAATGCGAACGTCGTGAAGACTTCAGCCAGTGGCCTTCTAATTGGCACCTGCTGCGTGATAAAGAGATTGGTCAGGTGCATTTTCGCTTATTTACCAGGGAGTCCTGATGCGCTGGATAATTTATGTTGGCCAGGCTGTTTTCATTGGCCTTTGGGCTGTTCTTATAGCTAATTTAATCTGGCCTTTTCCGGGCAAAGCTTTTGCTTTGTTTACTTTGCTCTTGCTGATCGTAACCCTAATGCACCTGGTCAATGTGCTGCTCTTTATGGGCATGGTGCAAGGCCGCATGCGGCCGGATAAAAAAGATTACTGGAACGTTTTTGTGTTCGGTATTATTGGCTGGTTGATGGCTTTACGTCGCCACCAGCAAGCCCCCTCGGTTAGCGAGTCGGAGCCGCATTCTCAAGATCCTCAATAGCCAGGCCCAGGTTGCTGATACCCTCATCAGCAACCATGCCGCGCACTTGTTTAACCAATTCCGGGCTTAGCTCTTCCTGACTACTCAGGAAAGTGACCATGGCCTGCTGCATGGCAATTTCATACGCGGTCAACTCGTGCTCTTGTAGCATCTGTTCGCGGGCTTGCACTTCCATATCCGCCCCTTCACTCAACTCCAGAAAATGCGCCACACTGCCCTGGGAAACTTTAGCCACATCCAGCAAAGGACTGCCTTCTTTGTCTATGAGTCCTTGCAACATGGTGCTAATAGCAGTGCAGGCTTCCATCGCCGGGTACACCCCAAGTAAGTCATGACCGTATTCACTCGGAGTTTCATCATCCACTTTTTCCTGCCAACGCGAGAAGTTCGCTTTGCCACCCTGCGCCAGCCATTGCCAGACAACATCCAGCGCCCCCTGCAGTACTTTAGGGTCGCCAAAACCAGTAACCCGATGAAACAAATCATAATTAGGCCGCATACGTGCGCACAAATAACAGGCCAGTAAAGCCTGGTGCTCAAAAGGTAGCTCTCTGATTTGCTGAAAAGTAGTATGTTTTGTCATTCTCTCTGCCATTGTTATGCCGCCTGTTCCATATAAGCCATAATGCCATCCAGAAACATCTGCACTGCAATCATTACCAGAATCATACCCATTAGCCGTTCAATAGCATTGAGTCCTCGCTGACCTAAAGCACGCAGAAAAATGTTACTGAACATCAGGATAGTCGCTGAAATACCCCATGCGATAACACTGGCAATAGTCCAGTCCAGCATACGATCCGGTGCCTGGTTAGCGAATAAAAGCAACGCAGCCAGTAGCGACGGTCCCGAAATCAACGGAATGGCCAAGGGCACGATAAAGGGCTCATCGCCCGCGGGTAAACCCAACACCCCACCCGGCTGCGGAAAAATAAGACGTAGCGCAATAATAAACAGAATAATACCGCCAGCAATGCTAACCGATTCCTGACGCAACCCTAACCATTCCAGCAAACTGCTGCCCAAATATAAAAATAGCAGCATGACAATCAGTGCTACTACCAGCTCCCGCATCAGCACAACTTTGCGACGTTTAGGTTCTACATGACGCAGCACCGAAAGAAAGATAGGCAGATTGCCAAGTGGGTTCATGATTAACAGTAAGGTAATAGTCGCTGTTGGAATATCCAAGGCGCGCGCCTCCTCAGGCTGGCGTAAAGAATGCTCAATAGTGTACGCTGAAGGCAGTTAATTAACAAAACCGACAAGGTCTTTTTTTACTTATGAACTGGCAATACGCAGCAGGGCAAGAAGCCTTACAACTAGACTGCATTAACCGCGCACAGCAATTAATTGCGCCTTATGTAGTTCATACACCAGTGCTACAGAATGCACACCTCGATGAACTTGCCGGTGCTCAGCTTTTTTTCAAATGTGAAAACCTGCAGCGTACCGGTGCCTTTAAGTTCCGTGGCGCCTGTCATGCGCTCCTGCAATTACCCAAAGAAGTCCGCGAAGCCGGAGTTTACACAGTTTCTTCAGGTAATCATGGGGCTGCACTTGCCTGCGCTGGGCAATTGCTTAATATTAAGGTCCGCGTCGCCGTTCCCAGTTCTGGTTCAGCTGTCAAAAAAGCTAATATTGCCCGTTATGCAGCCGATATCGTCGAAATCGAGCCAGGCATGGCGGCCAGGGAAGCTATCGTCGCCCAATGGCAACAGGAAGACCCTGAAGCTCGCTTTATACCCCCCTATAACCATGAGCATATTATTGCAGGCCAGGGTACCGCTGCACTGGAGCTGATCAAAGAACAGCCTCACCTCAACTCCCTGATAGCCCCCGTTGGTGGGGGCGGTTTATTAAGCGGTACTATTATGGTGGGACATAGCCAAAGCATGGCGATTTACGCTGCCGAACCTGAACTGGCCGATGACGCCTGGGCGTCACTTGAGCAAGGACAAATCCAGCCAGCACGAGAACCAAAAACTATTTGCGACGGCCTGTTAACCTCACTAGGCGATAAAACTTTCCCCATTATTCGTGATGGTGTCGATAAAATCATTCGTGTTTCCGAACAGCAGGTAATTGAAGCGATGCAACTGATTTGGCAAGAACTCAAAGTCATAGTAGAGCCTTCTTCAGCCACTGTACTGGCCGCCGTCCTTGCACAACCTGCACTATTCCAGAAACAAAATATCGGTCTACTCCTGAGTGGCGGCAACCTGGATATCACACGCGTCCCCTGGAACAGCAGCATACTGGAGTTAGAACTTTAATGAGCACACTTAACTGGCAACATATCACAGGGCCTCGTATTCTGGTCGACACACAACGCGCTAAACGTAATATACAGCGCATGCAGGCGCATGCTGACAGTACCTCCGTCAGCCTGCGACCCCATTTTAAAACGCATCAGTCTGTAGATATAGGCCGCTGGTTTCGCGAAGCTGGCACTCAGGCTATCGCGGTATCCTCTGTCACTATGGCGCAGCAGTTTGAAAAAGCCGGTTGGCGCGACATCATGATTGCCATTCCTCTTAATCCAAGAGAACTGTCCGCTATCAACCGACTGGCCGCAGATACCCGACTGACCCTTTGTATTGAGCATGAAGACGCCCTGAATACCCTCTCGCGACTAAGCAACCCCGTTGACGTCATGCTTGAAGTGGACGCGGGTTACGGACGCACCGGTCTTGACTGCGCACAGCAAGAGCGTATTCAGGCCCTGGCTCTCTCGACACTGAACCTGCCACAAGTAAAAAATATCGGTTTGCTGTTGCATGCGGGCAACAGTTACCAGGCACGAGGTGATGATGAAATAGCACAGATACACCAGCAAAGTCTGAGCCAGGTAAGACAACTCGCCGATTTTATAAGCCTTCCTGACGGCCACCAGCTATTTATCTCAGTCGGCGACACACCAACCTGCAGTCGCATGAAAAGTTTCCCCGGGGCCGATGAAATCCGCCCCGGTAACTACGTCTTTTACGATCTTATGCAACAGCATATAGGTGCCTGTGAGTGGGACGATATTGCGCTCACCCTGGCCTGCCCCATCATCGCGCGTTACCCTGAGCGCAATGAAGTCGTGGTGCATGGCGGTGCTGTGCATTTTAGTAAAGACTATATTCAACGAGATGGAGCCCCCTGTTATGGGCAAGTCATGAAAATGACTGACCAGGGCTGGGCGGGAGAGCCTGTTGAGGGCGCCTTTGTGCACGGATTATCTCAGGAGCACGGCAAAGTGCGCATGCCCGCAGGCATGGCTGAACAAATGCAATTAGGGGATTTACTGGTGATAGCACCCGCGCATTCTTGCCTGACTATGGCCGCCATGCGCGAGTTTGTTGCTTTCGGTTAATTGCTTTCGGCTAATAGTTATTTAGCAAAAAGATTATCCATATTGGCAAAGCCTTTAAATTCAAGAGCGTTGCCGGCAGGGTCGTTAAAAAACATGGTGGCCTGCTCGCCAGGCTGCCCCTGAAAACGAATGTACGGCTTAATAACAAAGTCTATTTCAGCTTTTTCCAGCCGCTCCGCGAGCAGTTTCCAGTCATCCATTTTCAATACCACACCAAAATGAGGTACTGGCACTGCATGACCGTCTACCGGATTGCTCGCTGGTGGCAGCAAACGTTCCGGCGCCACGTGGGTAACTAACTGGTGACCATAAAAATCCCAGTCTACCCATTGATCAGAGCTACGCCCTTCGGCGCAGCCCATTAAGTCGCCATAAAAGCGACGGGCTGCGGTCAGATCATCTACCGGGATTGCCAGATGAAAAGGCATTACCTGATTGCTACTCACATAGCCTCCAGAGCTTGCTCCAAATCAGCGATCAGGTCATCAGTCTCTTCGATACCTACGGAGATACGCACGAAGTTGTCATGAATACCCAGCTTCTCACGATTTTCTACCGGAATAGAGGCATGGGTCATAATTGCCGGATGCTCGATAAGACTCTCGACACCGCCCAGACTTTCCGCTAGCGCGAAAATTTCGACCGCTTTCAGGAAGCGACTAGCGGCTTCAATATCACCGTCCAGGAAAATCGAAATCATGCCACCGAAACCAGTCATTTGCGACAACGCCAGCTCGTGTTGAGGGTGGCTTACCAAACCAGGGTGAATGACTTTCTTAACCCGTGGATGCTGTTCCAGCCATTTTGCAATCTTAAGCCCGCTTTCATTATGCTGACGCATGCGCAAAGCTAAAGTTTTAACCCCACGCAACGCCAGGTAGCTGTCAAAAGGCCCCGCGATAGCGCCTACCGCATTTTGCAAAAACACCATGCGTTCCGCCAGGTCTTCGTTATCACCGACCACCACCATGCCACCGACCATATCGGAATGGCCATTCAGATATTTAGTGGCCGAGTGCATAACTATATCGGCACCCATTTCCAAAGGACGCTGATTAAACGGCGTGGCAAAAGTATTATCAACCACGACAATAATATTCGGATTATGGGCTTTGGCCAAACGTACCGCGGCTTCGATATCAACCAGTTTAAGCATCGGGTTGCTAGGCGTTTCTATCCATAACATGCGGGTTTTATCGGTAAAAGAGTTCTTGATCTCTTCTTGATCTGCCAGATCCACATAAGCAAAGTCCAGCCCGGCGGAACGCTGACGTACTTTATCAAACAAGCGGAAACTGCCACCGTAAAGGTCATCCATAGCCACCACTTGGTCGCCGCTGTCCAGCAGCTCCAGAATGGTCGATGTGGCTGCCATGCCAGAAGCAAAAGCCAGCCCCTGAGTACCGCCTTCCAGATTTGCTACCGAGCGTTCATATGCAAAACGAGTCGGATTATGTGAACGCGAGTATTCAAAGCCTTTATGTACTCCAGGGCTGTCCTGAAGATAAGTTGAACTGGTCACTATTGGCGGCATAACAGCCCCCGTCGTCGGGTCTGGTTCCTGACCGCCATGAATAGTACGGGTTGAAAATGCTAAATCTTTTTTACTGCTCATATTTAATCTCTCTTTAATTCGGTACGTATTTAGTCCAGATCCTGCGCGGCAATCCATTCATCATTAAATAGTTTAGACAGATAACGACAGCCAGTGTCACAAGCCAGGGTAACCACTCGTTTAGGCTCTGTCTGGTTTTGACAGTAGCGCAGTGCAGCAGCTATTAAGGTACCACTGGAAGGTCCAACCATAATGCCTTCTTTCAACAGCACATCGCGCGCCGTCTGGAACGATTCTTTATCACTTATTGCGTAGGCTTTGTTCGCCAGCGAGATATCACAGGTTTTAGGAATAAAATCTTCGCCAATCCCCTCAATCAGCCAGCTGCCCGGATCTACTTCTTTTCCTTCGTTGACCAAAGGTTCCAGAATAGAGCCTTTAGGATCCGCCAGCACCAGATCCACATTCTTGTTCTTTTCTCGTAAAAACCTGCCCACACCACTTAAAGTGCCACCAGAACCTACACCACAAACAAAGGCATCCAAGTTGCCTTCCATCTGTTGCCACATTTCAGGTGCTGTAGTTTCATAGTGAGCTTTTACATTAGCTGGGTTTTCAAACTGGTTAATATAAAATGCATTACGTTCTTTTGAGAGTCTTAATGCCATATCCTGATAATATTCAGGATGGCCTTTATGCACGTCAGACCGGGTTTCAATCACTTCCGCGCCAATAGCACGCAGATTGTGCAGTTTTTCTCGGCTCATTTTATCCGGCAACACAATGATCAACTTATAACCTTTTTGCGCCGCGACCAGGCCCAGGCCCAGCCCGGTGTTACCAGCTGTCGCTTCAATCAAGGTATCGCCTGGCTTAATTTTACCTTCCGCTTCAGCCGCTTCAATCATGCTAACCGCTATACGATCTTTAATAGACGCACCTGGATTCTGAATTTCCAGTTTAAGGTAAAGCTCACATGGCCCGGTATCCAGATGGTTGACACGGATCATGGGAGTGTTGCCAATCATTTCTAACGCATTTGCATAAACTTTCATAAAATTCGCCTTTTCCCCGGGCTGTGGACTATTTAGACAGCTATCATACTAAAGCTTAGTATGAGTATCTATGCCGACTGGTTATCTGCTATACCTTTTGCTTAACGTAAATTCCCGTTACAATGGCTTTAAATTAATCAATATCCGTCACAATTCGGTAATTTAAGGATCACATTATGCGATTTTCTTCACTACAGCTTGTCCTTATGGCAGCTGCTGGGACTTTGGCTTTAGGGGCTTGTACACCAGCTGCTGAAAACCCTCAGGACGCTTTTTTTAATACTCTGAAAGAGCATTGCGGAAATGCTTATGCTGGTGAAGTCACTATCGGTGATGAAGAAGCTGATGCAGAATGGATAGATAGCGACATCATTATTGAGGTTCGCGAGTGTGATGATAACCGCATTAGAATTCCGTTGCATGTTGGCGATGACCACTCCCGTACCTGGATTATCTCGCGTACCGATATGGAACTGGAACTCAAACATGATCACCGTTTAGAAGATGGCAGTCACGACCCACTGACAATGTACGGTGGCTCTACGTTCACACCGGGCACCGCAACATCACAGTCCTTTCCGGCTGATGAATACAGTAAACAACTATTTTCAGAGCTCGGCTACAGTGCTTCCATTGATAATACCTGGTGGGTCGAATTTCCAGATGCGGACACCTTACGTTATCGCTTAGTACGTGACGACCGCGAGTTTCAGGTCGATATTGACTTAAGTGAGACTGTCGAAGCACCACAGGCTCCCTGGGGCTGGGAAGATAACTACCGTTATGAGTAAAAGCTGACGACAAAAAAAGCGGACCTCTTCAGGTCCGCTTTTTTATTTAACTTATAGTTTAGCTATTTCATGCAGCTAAATTAAGGCTGGTAGCTTGCTTCCAGACGAACTCCGGAATAAGCCTGATACGCATGTACGCCCAGGTGCCAGACACCTGCAGCAGGATTATTGACCGTGCAGACTTCATTATTACCATTCAGGTAAGGTCGACAGTCCCAGTCCTGCAGTGTTGGTTGAGAGCCAT
The DNA here is from genome assembly GCF_003987145.1 of Aliidiomarina minuta. NCBI lineage: Bacteria > Pseudomonadati > Pseudomonadota > Gammaproteobacteria > Alteromonadales > Idiomarinaceae > Aliidiomarina > Aliidiomarina minuta. The sequence goes on from NZ_PIPL01000001.1 coordinate 1,867,890, forward strand.
GACGAATATAGAGATCAGCATCGCCAGTACCACCAGAAATGATAACTTCAAGCGTGCTCATACCAGACGGAATATCGAAAGTGAAGCGATTCCATTCATTCGTCGCTGCGGATAAGTTATCCACACTTCCACTACCACCACCGTTACCGCCTGAGCCACCACCCAGAGCAGCCTGTACTGAAGCACCGGCATCCGCGATGCCTGCGCCGCAACCATTACAGGTAGCAGGGAAACTACGGGCATTGGCGACCAAAAACTGCTCTATGTCAGCAGGCGAAGCGCCTGGTGAAGCTTCCTTAATCAAGGCCGCTACAGCTGCAACATGAGGTGCTGCCATTGAGGTTCCCTGACTAAAAGAATAGTTATCAGAAGCCGGTGTAGTGGTACCACTATTATAGGTAGAAAGTACGCCACCAGGGTCATTCGCAGAGGTCATCTGACCGCCAGGAGCAGCCAGTGTTACCGAATTACCATAGTTTGAGTAGCTCGCGCGGCCACCATTGCGATTAGTTGCAGCCACGCTGATAACACCATTACAGTTAGATGGTGAGAAGCCATCTGCATTGGTATTACTGTTACCGGACGCTACCACGACTGCAGCGCCATTGCCCCGGGCTGTATTAATCGCCTGCTGTGTTACCGACTGACAGGCACCCCCACCCCCTAAGCTGAGGTTGATGACATCCGCCGGATTAGCATTGCCCGGCACGCCTGGAACTGAAGCGCCGGCTGCCCATAAAATACCATCGGCAATATCAGCCGTAGTACCACCACAACGGCCTAACACCCGGACTGGCAAAATGCTGGCGTCATAAGCAACACCCGCCACACCCTGGTTGTTATTAGTCACCGCAGCTATCGTGCCAGCCACGTGAGTGCCGTGCCAGCTAGAGTTCTGAGCTGGATTAGAGCCACAAGCACCGGCTTGAACCCAGTCACCCGGATCGCGGGCATCGCTGTCACGACCATTAGTGCCGTCATTGGCTCTCCAGGGATCCGATATCATGTCGTAACCCGGCAGAATATTAGCATTCAAATCTGCATGAGGCCGATAACCGGTATCCAGTACCGCAACAACAGTTCCCTGACCGGTAATACCTTCAGACCAAGCTCCAGGCGCATTCAGACCACCGACGTTCTCGTAATAATGCCACTGCTGATCGTAACCGGGATCATTCGGGGTTTGCATAATAGTATGCACCCGGTTCTCTTCCACGAATTCAACACTAGGGTCATTTAAAATAGCAGCGAGAGCGGCTTTGCTATCTCGCCCTCTTATGCCGCCTTCGACCTCAAACACATGGGTATGAGGTAACCCCATGCTGCGCTGGAAACGAAGTTGCTGGCCAGAATTTCTGGAAAGTTGCTGCGCCCGTACCTGCATTAAAGCGCCACGTTCAGAAGGGTTGCCCTGAATCTTAGCTTCTACCTCAGGATCACGGTCCGCTTTAAAGCGGACGATCACACTGTCGGTAGGGCCTCTTCTGATACGCACATCGCGCAAAAGGCTCTGAGCCTGGCTTGGAATACCCGACTCCTGCCGCTCCTGGACTTGTCCTGGAGGTGCCGGTTTTGCTACTTCTGTTTGTTTTAATGGAGATTCAGAGGACGCCAAAGTCACGCCTGAAGCGGCGATTAGCGATAAAGAAATTAAACTTAACTTTAATGTTGTTGTTTTTTTCATAATAAATTTTCTTATTGTTTGAGTGTTTAAGCTCGTTAAAGCTCGTTAAAACTAATTCTGCTAACCTGTAAAAAAACCTCCTTTCTCAATTTCTGAAACAATTTATTAACACTCTCTCAAAGTAAACTGAATGTAAAGTTAGGTATGTTAATTTGTTGTAAAACTTCAATTATTTACAATCCACACACCCATAAAAAAAGCGCCGAAGCGCTTTTTTTATTTAAAATCAAACCGTTATTACCGATGGCCTTCGCGACATTGAGTGTAGAGAGCCGCCAGGTCATAGCGTTGCTCCCGTACAACCCGGTCATCCAGAACGTAGCTGGCGGTCATTACTGAATCGGTATCAACGCTGATGTCTACCTTCTCAGCGCCAATAAAACGGTCTAAGTGCAGCAGGTTTTTATACAGCAACGTATGATTACAACTCAACACGGAAAAAATCTGAATATCCTCTTCTGAGCCACTCACACGCACAAAGTTAACCTTATACCCCTCGTCCTCATAACTTTCTATAACCTCATTCTCGGCGATGTTAAACATCAAGACACTGAACAAGGCAAAAATAGCGACGAGTGCTATCCATATCCAGGTGCCCAAACGCACCATGGACCACTGCGGCATATCACCAACTGCTTTTCTAAGCATAAAAAATCCGCAAATGACTATAACCAAATGCACGACACTAATAATACTCTCCACCAGCACCTGATACTCAGTCCAGCGCCAGCTAAAAATATACTCTCCGGGCTGAGCAGCAATTTCGTACCATAAGGGGACACTCAACGCGACCACGGCTAATACCAGCCACATTAGGCGCTCTTGTAAGCTGCCCGACAGCTGTGATTTCTCCTGTTGAGACATAAGTTCCTCATATTTTCAGCAACAATAATGCGCATAACCATAACAGATAACTGTATTTTGATGCTACGCGTTATAGATTCCGTAGCTGTTTTAGCAGCGCATCTAACGCCCGGTAACTCATGGCTTCCGCCAGGTGCTTCCTTTGCACGCAACTACTTTCCTGCAAATCCGCAATAGTGCGAGCCAGACGCATAATCCGATGATAAGCACGGTGGGATAATTTAAGTTTTTCTATGGCCTGCACCAAAAACTCATGATCCTGGGGTAACAACTGGCACTGCCCGGCGATATCCGACGCCGGGATCATGCTATTAAGGCAGCCCTGACGCTGTAGCTGAATTTCCTGTGTCTGCTCAACCAGCAATCTTAGCTCGGCACTGGTGTGTACCTTCACCGAGCTTTGCTCCGCTCGCAATACTTCCGGTTGACGAGGGACATCCACCTGAAGGTCAATACGGTCAAGAAAGGGCCCTGAAATTTTACTCAGATAATTGAGAATTTGATCTGGCGTTGCCCGGGCCGAGCCGATATCGCCGTCAAAACTACCACACGGGGAGGGATTCAGTGCGCATATTAACTGAAAACGCGCCGGATAAGTCGTACTATGCTGAGCACGGCTGATGCAAACCTGCCCTGACTCCAGTGGTTCCCGAAGTGAATCCAGGATATGCCGTGGAATTTCCGCCAATTCATCAAGAAACAATAGTCCTTTATGCGCCAGCGTAATTTCTCCCGGCTTTGGGATCGAACCTCCCCCTACAAGAGCCGCCGCAGAGCAGGAGTGGTGCGGATTTCTGAAAGGACGCTGTCGCCAATGTTCGGCGGCAAAAGGCTGTCCGCTAATAGACTGAATGGCCGCTACCTCCAGCCCATCCTCTTCGCTTAACGCAGACATGAGACTCAACATGCGCTGCGCCAGCATCGTTTTCCCGGTGCCCGGCGGCCCTACAAAAAGAATATTATGACCGCCCGCCGCGGCCAATAATAAAGCACGCTTGGCCTGTTCCTGACCTTTTACGTCTGACATATCGCCATGTGAATTCTGTCGTAACTGCAGTGCGTGGGGCTTTACTGCAGAGGTCTTACGATTACCACGAATATGATCCACGACCGCATTTAAGGTTGGCATCGCAAACGCCAGCGCGCTGCGCAATAAACCTGCTTCACTGGCATTGGCTGCCGGAATAATGGCCTTACGCTGTTGCCGCTGACAAGCCATGAGACTCGGGATGGTTCCCTGTACCGGTCGTAGCGCACCATCCAATGCCAGCTCGCCATAACATTCCAGATTGTCGCAACTGTCGTCATCCAGTTGACCGGAGGCAACCAAAACACCCAAAGCAATAGCTAAATCATAACGGGCCCCTTGTTTGGGCAGCTCCGCAGGCGACAGATTCACCGTTATACGACCAATGGGGAATTCGTAGTTGCTATTTAAAAGCGCTGTTCGCACCCGATCCTTTGCTTCCCGCACCGTAGTTTCCGGCATCCCTATAATCTGAAAATGACTGATTCCCCGCGCTACATTGACTTCAACCTGCACCTGCGGTGCCTCCAGCCCTAGCAGCGCCCGGGTGTATACCACCGCTAAACCCATCCCTGAATCCTTATGTCGTCTGCTCAAGTTATATAATAGTGCGAAATAAGTGGTTAAGAGGTTCAGACATCACCTAATGTTGCGCCAGCCCGTTAAAATCATTACTCTTGCAACATCACAACTCTCCAAGAGAAAGACACAGATGTGGCTGGCTAACTGGGTCGGAAAAGTACCGTTTAAAATTCGCCTGGCACTGGTGATTAGTATTCTAGTGGCTATGTTCTTATTGGCAGGACCGGTCATCATCCAGCATACTGGTCTGTGGTTGGTACTTATATTTTTGATTTTCTTTGATAAAATCCTGGCCAAAACAGAGCACAAAAAAACCTACAGTAACGATATTCTAAAAGATGTGATAGTTGAAGGTGAATACCTCAAAGTCGGCCAGCAACGCATTGAAAAAGACAAACTAAGCCGCATTGCCATTGGCGAGTCGAGCAAACGCTATGGGTACCTGCAATTTCCTTTTAACCCGAAATTTGCCGTCAGTTATTATTTTCCTGCTGAGCAAACTGAGCGACTGCGTGCTTACCTGGCGCAACAACTGCCCGATGTCACTTTTGTAGAATAAACAAGGAAGCCTCCGTATGAGCGACGTCCAGTACCAACCTGTCAGTCCCGATTATAAACATTTGTTGCGCGTCGATATTCTGGTGAACTGGGGGCTATTACTGGTTGCTGGTCTTATTGCCAGTTATTTTATAACTGTCATCCAATACTGGCACACTGCACTGGGAGCCTTAACCATAGTGCTGATCATGGTGTTGATGATGACACTCTGGGTAACGCGACGTTATCGTTTAACCGGCTATCAGGTGCAACCTCAGCAAGTACACTTCCGTACCGGAGCCCTCTGGCGTACGCAAACCGCTGTCGCCATTAACCGTATTCAGCATGTTGAAATCACGCAGGGCCCGGTGGAGCGATACTTTAAACTGGCCAAGCTGGTTATTTATACCGCTGGTGGCAGTGGTTCGGATCTTTCGGTTCCTGGTCTGCCGCAGGCGGAAGCCGAACAAATCCGTGACCAGCTACTGCAACGCATTAATCAACAAACGTCTGGCGACGACCATGAACTTTAAACGAGTTTCCTTATTAACTCTGGTTTATTTTATCGGCCGAACACTGATGCTGGCCGTACGTCATGCCTCTAACTTTTTGCCGCTGGTCATTGTTTTTTTTGCTGGTGGCGAACAGATTCGAAGCCTGGCACTGCTGATTTTACCTATCGCTATTCCAGCCATTGTCGTTCTGCACGCCTTTGCCTCCTGGTGGTTCTTTCGTTATCGGGTCGATGGCACCACTTTGCATATCCGGGACGGAATCTTTAAACGCAAACAACTCACTCTGGACTATGCCCGTATTCAACAGGCGGATGTGCGGCAACCCTGGTACTTCAGACCGTTCGGGCTCTCAGTTCTGGGGGTGGAAAGCGCAGGCTCCGAAGGTAAAGAAGTAGAACTGGCGGGGTTGAGCTATGTATATGCTCACGAACTCAAGGACGCCATGCTGGCCGAATCAATGGAAGTGCAAAGTGACGAGCAGAATGGCACCGCTACCGAAAGCAAGTCCGACGCAATAAGCATAGCGCTACCACTCAGTGAAGTTGCCCGTTACGGGCTTATCTATAACCCGGTTTTATTGCTTATTCCTATTTTGCTGTACCCGCTTAGCCAGCTTAATCTCCTCGACGAATGGCTATTGCCAAAGCTGGAAGACTTACAGGCCAATTTTAATGGTTCTGAGCTGGAGCAATATGGCTGGTTATTTTTTCTGGCACTACTGGTGGCCGCCTTACTTATTGTGATTGTTGCCTCGGTCATTATTGCCATCATACGCTTTTATGGTTTTACCCTGACTATCACGGGCAATCGTTATCAGTCGAAAGCTGGCTTATTCACTATAGTCACCCGGGGTTTTCAGTATGTCCGCCTGCAACGGGTTATCTGGCAACAAGGTATGATTGCCCGGTTACTGCGTCGCCGCGGCATGCGGGTTAATCAGTCCGGTACCCCCAATCAGCAAAATGGGCAGAAATCCTTCTTTGTACCTGTACTGGATAAGTCTCGTGAACAACAACTCAGACATTCGTTACAGTTAACCACGCCGCAGTGGCAACGAGTCCACCCAATGAGCATTTTTATGCCCTGGTTAATGTCTGTGCTTCTGATGACTGGATTTGTGGCTCTGATAAGCGGCCTGGACTGGTATTGGGTGCTACATGCACTTTGGGTCAGCGCGCTTATATCAGCCCTCGTGCAGGTGCAAAGCTGGCGGCGTCGCGCTGTCTCACTAGACCAGCATTGGCTTGCTACCCGTCGAGGCCTGATCGGTGAACAGCAACGCTGGGTTCCAGCTTACAAAATGCAGACTTTGAAGTTACATCAAGGCCCCTGGTTACGCCTCTGGGGCTCCTGCTCTTTGCATATATATAGCGCTGCGGGACGGGAAACTATCGCCTGGTTACCCGCTGAACAGTTAGCGCAGTGGAAGCAACAATTACTGGATACCACCACTGCTCATAAAGGCCGCTGGATGTAAAAAGCAGCCGGTTAATGTTCACCGTGCTCACTGCTGCGACTGTGACGACGACCGTCATGCTTATGCTCTCGCAGGCTGCGTCCTTCTGCACGAAGTTCTTTAGCGCGTTCGCGCATAGCCTGACGGCGCTCAGCTTTATGCTCGCCTCGCTTGTCCAGCTGAGCGGCAAACTCTTCAGCGGATATTTCACCTTTATTGTGTTCATCCAGACGGCTAAACATTAAGCGAGCTCTTTGTTCAGCGCGTTCAACTGCACTCGCAACAAATTCCTGCTCTGAAATATAACCGTCGTTATTCAGATCTATTTCAGCGAATCGCTGGTCACGTTTAACCTGTCGTTCGGTTTCTTTATTAGAAGCCGATTCAGACGCCACTGCGGTAGTAAGCCCTACCGTTGCTAAACCCAAAGCGACTAAAGTACTAATTAAGATATTGCTATTCATAGTGATGCTCCTTCAACCATTTTGTCAGTATGTCATTGTAGACAAGACTAAGAATAGAGCGTCACTGTGCAGGAATAGTGACTGAATTATGGAGAAAGTGTGGATTCCGGCTCAAATCGATAACCGACTCCATAAACCGACTGAATAAAGTTCTGTAACGGTCGGCTGGCACTCAATTTGGCCCGTAAATTTTTGATATGACTATCTACAGTGCGGTCGCTTACGATTCGGTAATCATCATAAGCCGCGTTAACCAGCTGATCACGTCGAAACACACGCCCAGGCTGGGTGGCCATTACATACAGCAAACGAAATTCAACAGGTGTTAAATCTAACAACTCGCCATCCAGCCTGGCGCTATGATTCTGTTCGTTTAAATCCAGTCCGCTAACTTGCGGCAGCGATTCACTGGCTGAGTCCAGAAACCATTGCTGTCGCCGTAAAATAGCTTCCGTGCGCGCTACTACTTCACGAGGACTAAAAGGTTTGCAAATATAATCGTCGGCTCCTAGCCGCAGGCCCAATAAACGGTCAATTTCGTCATGCCTGGCGGTAAGAAAAATAACCGGTACCTGACTGAACTCACGAACCGCCTGGCATACCGCCAGCCCATCCATTCCCGGTAACATAATATCAAGTATCACCAAATCCGGCGGTTCTTCGCGTATGGCCTGCAAGCCTTGCGCGCCATCAGCAAAGAGCTTAACGGTCAGACCTGCCTGGATTAAATAGTCCTGAAGTAACAACTGAATATCGGGTTCGTCTTCAATCACATAAACCAAACTCATGCTATTTCTCTCAACCGACTCATAACTCAATTCGTGCTTAATAACGGCAACTCAACCCGGATACGTAAACCACCCAGATTGCTCGCTTCCGCAACGGCCGTGCCGCCATGCGCCTGAGCAATACGTTCTACCAATGCCAACCCAAGTCCACTGCCCCCCGCTGAACGCCGGCGTGATGTATCGACCCGGTACAAACGCTCAAACAAGCGGGGTAAAGAAGCGCCAGGAACTCCTGGAGCCGAGTCTTCAATCTGCAGGCAAGCAACTTGATCTCGCGCTTCCAGGGTTAAGTGAATATTGCCCGGGGCATCGGTATAAATAAGGCTGTTCTGCCAGATATTGTGCAACAACTGAGCGAGGCGCACCGGATCGCCCTGTACTTTTATCGGATACTCAGGAAGTTCAATGCTGCAATCGAAACCTTGCTTTTTCGCCATTTGCATAAGGTTACCTTCTTGCTCACGTAGCCACTGTGTCAAGTCAACGTTCTGCCAGGCATAACTCAGCGATCCGGCATCGGCTTCAGCTAAAGTATGTAAATCTTCAATCAGTTGAGTTAACTGCCGAACCTGTCGCTGTAACAGGCCCATTTCCTGGCCGTTCAACTCGCGGACTCCATCCTCTATGGCTTCCAGCTCTCCCTGTAAAATGGTCAGTGGAGTGCGTAATTCATGCGCCATATCTGCCATAAAGTTTTTACGCTGAGCCGCTGCTGCCTCTAATGACAAGGCCAGCGCATTGAAATCCTGCGCCAGGCTGGTTAAATCATCGTTACCTTTTTCCGGCACCCGACTACTAAAGTCTCCCAGCGCCAGAGCCCGGGTAGCGTCGGTCACTACTTTCAGCCGCTGTCGCAGCCTTTGTGCTAAGAAGGCCGCAACAAACGCCGCCAGTAGCATAGCAAGGCCACCAGCCACGAACAGAGCCACCATTTGTTGTTGTTGAAAGACATCGTCTATCGGTTGTACCGGCCCGTCGGGACGTGTCGTTTCTAAAAATCCAATAACTTCAGCATCACTATGTATAGTTACCCGAATAGGGTTTTCAGAAACACGTCCGGAAATCAGTTCACCGTTGACATCATGTAACGAAAACTGGCGCATCGGCAGCCGTCCGCCTCTGACCGGTCGCTCTGCGAGATCACTGTCATCAGGCCGTCGTTGCTCTCGCCATTGATCCACCGACAAGCCAAACATCAGGCGACGGAACTCTCCACTACGGAGATCACTTAGTTGCTGCAACCTGAAGTCCGGGTCTTCCTGCCGCCGGCTTTCGTAATAGTCACTGATAGCGACCGCCATATTTTGCAGTCGTTGCTCTTCCTGAGCCTCCAGGTACTGACTGAAATTGTGTATAAAATAAAGTCGGATGCCCAGTAATAATATCAACACCAACAACAGGCCAACGCCCGCTATCGCGAGGAAGTATTGCCAGCCTGTCGACAACCCGTTATTTTTCATCATTGTCTCTAAAGGTATTCCTTAAACCACTCAATTACATCCCGTCTTACGTGCCCTTCATAGCCACGCAGGTTATGATCACCATGGGAGTATGTTTGCAAACGATGCGGGTGGCCCTGACTGGCAAATATTTCAGCTAGTTGCTGTGACTGTTCAGGCGGAATCTGGCGGTCTCTTGCGCCGTGCAGAAGTAGCACAGGAGTTGTACTGGAGATATCTCCGGCCCATTCGGTAACTGAGCGTTGAGCCAGCGCCTCTAACCTGGAGCTATCATAATCCGGAATATACTGCGCTGCGACTCTTTCGTTAGCGGCGCGTACATCAATCCATGCCTCCAGATTAGTTAAACTGCGCACGCTAGCGATAGCTTTGAAGCTGTCGTTATTTCGAGCAGCCAGAAAGCTCATCATACTGCCCCGACCGGAACCTAGCAGACCGACTCGACTCACGTCGGCTTTGGAGTCTTGGTCAATGATATCAAGCAACGCCAATATGCTTGCGACATCAGCGCCACCAAACTCATCATCGCCGTTCCGTTGATTCGGGAACACCCCTCCGCCCCCTTTGTACTGGCTACCGATAACCACAAAACCGGCCTCTACATAAGGTGCCAGCTCAGTTATTAACTGACGAAAACTTACACTTCCTCTTGAACCATAACCCTCTCGATTGTAAATAATGACAGGTAAATTCTCGATTTCGTCATCATAAGGTTTAAGCATAAATCCGCCTATCTGATAGGGGCCATGCTGATAGACCAGCCAACGGCAGTCGATAGTCTGTCTGACAGAGTCAAAATCACTGCGCGATACCTGCTCCTCAAAATAAGTACGATTCAGACCAGGGTTATTTCGGTTACGCTCTACCCAGGCGTCAATCAGATTGTCATAAGTATCGTGAGGCGCGCTATAACAGGTTGCATCGTAATTCACCTGAGTTGCCTCTGAGGTAACGCTTAATAACAATAAGAAACTGCCTGTAAAACATAAGAGCAACTTTTTAATCATTCTTAGATCCTATTAAATTGGCCTCTACCGAGCGTGCTATTTCCTGCAGTGCCTGATGCCAGGTCTCACTTAGCGTGCTAACCATAGCCGGATACCCGTCTTCCGCCAGGCTCTGACGAATATCAAAAGCATCACTGCCGATAAAGCTTTGTTCATAATCACGCAACTGCCACTGCCCCCGAACTCTAACCTGGCCATCCTCAGTCAGATGAAAAGCATCAATTTGCAAATCAAGACGATAATCCAGACTGCGCAGATGTGCACTTCCCGATAGAGGTAACCAGGTCGATGCCGGTAATTGCTGCTGCATACCCATCCGTATCTGGCGCCCCAGCTGTTGTTGCAAGGATTCTGCCCAGCGATGATAATTGGCCTGGTGAACCTGATTCTGTTCCAGTTGATATACTAATCCGCCAGCCGCCAGAAAAGAACTGACCTGTACCGCACCCAGAACTATTTTTGTCTCAAGTTCGCTATTCATAACTGGCAGTTCAGGCTCCTGCAACAGATACCGCTGTACACTCGGCGTCGTACTACTGCAGCCGGCAATGAGCAACGCTACAGCGACAATCATTAAAACTCTCATTGTTCACTCCTGGGTTCCGGATCAGCCGGTAAGGGCGAATTGAAGAAAAGTGAGCTGGGTTTATCACGTACGCTCTCAGCGAAAGGCTCCAGATTACTCAGGATATGATCTAACCGCTCTATTGCCCGGGATAAATCATTGTACGCAGGTGCATCCGTAGAGTATCCAGCCATCATTCTATCCAGTTCATCCAGGGTCTGACGTAGCGTAGCTGGCAGCGCCTGCATATCCGGATCCGCAGCCAGGCTTTCTAGTTGAGTGGCGAATTGCTGAATAGCTCGTAAAGTATCTTCAGAGGTGGCAGCAAACTGCCCAAAATCGATGGTATTCACATTATCCAGTAATTCACCTACTTTCTGGTCAAGCTGACCGCTGCCCCCTCGTACTGTCGGAAACACAGGAAAATCGCCCGCACTTTCAGCAATCAGCAGAGGCTCATTCGGGTGAAAGTTCAAATCAACATATAAAGCGCCTGTAAGCAAATTGCCAGAACGCAAACTCGCCCGCAGCCCTTCTTCGAATAAAGAATGTAACTGCTGTTGCCAGTCTTGAATAGTTACAGCAGAAAATTGCGGCCCCAGCCGTTCAGGTTCAAACCGAATAAGCACAGGCACTTTCATGTTCATAAGTGAGCTTCCCAGCTGGTGCTCTCCGGTATATGGCACTTCTATCACAGTACCTACCCGAATACCCCGGAATTCGACCGGCGCACCAGAACTTAAACCGCGTACACTTTCATCCAGATACAGCAAGAAATTCGCGTATTGAGTAAAACCTTCCTGACGTGCTGCGCCCTGGCTTCTGAATAACTGAAACTCAGTGCCATCGCTTACTCGCTGCCCCGGAGGCTGATTGCCCACAATATCAAAAGAAACACCGCCGGCAATCAAGGATTCCAATGAACCAATATCGAATCGAAACCCTTCTGACCCTAATTCCAGCTGCACCCCGGAGCTCGACCAAAAGCGTACCTGTTCAGTGACCAGCTCAGCAAAGGGGTCTTCAATAAATAACTTATAAACACTTTGCTGAGCCTCTATAGCAAAGTCCGCCGACTCGACCCGACCTACGGTATACCCCCGGTACAGCACAGGATCGCCCGGGTTTAAGCTATTACTTTCCAGACTCTGCAGGACAATGCTCACCCCTTTCTCCCGCGCTCGTAATACCGGAGGCTGCGACAGGGTTGTAAAATAGCGCTGCTCCTGGTCACCATTACCTGGACTAAGTTCAATATAAGCGCCTGACAGCAAAGTATTTAAACCACTAATTCCGTCCCGGCCAATACGTGGTTTAACCACCCAGAAGTTGCTTTCCTCATTTAGCATAGCTTCGGTCCCATCAAACATACGTGCCGACACTTTAGCCCGACTGAAGTCATCAGAGAGTCCAACAGACTCTACCCGACCAACCGCCACTTCTTTCACTTTTATAAGTGTTTTCCCGGCCTCAATGCCCTCGGCAGTGTTCATTTCTAAAGTAACTAAAGGGCCCCGGCTGGCAACAGTGTCATACGCCATCCACACCCCAATCGCCAATGCGACCGCGGGTACTAACCAAATCGACGAGATACGCCGCGCTTTGCCGCGACGTGCTTGTTCAGTGCTTTTCATCAATCCATTCCTGCGCTTGAGTATTTACACGGGCAGGTTGCCATAGTGCTTTGGGGTCAAAGCTCATCGCTGCCAGCATAGTTAGAATAACCACAGCTGCAAATGCCGCCGCAGCCGGACCTGGGGAAATACTTAAAATAACGCCAGCCTGAATAAGAGCCACCATAATTGCCACGACAAAAACATCGATCATCGACCAGCGACCAATAAATTCAGTAACCCGATACCAACGGGCTCGTCGCTGCATCGACATAGGCTGCCCATAACGAACCACATAACAAAGCCAACCCAATACAACTATTTTAAGTACCGGAATGACTATACTGGCGAAGAAAATCACAGCAGCCACCAGATAACTTCCCATCTCCAGCATCTGTACCACACCACCCATAATGGTGGACTCGACAACACCGCCAACAGTGATCGTGCTCATCATAATGTATACATTAGCCGGCACGTAGAGAATAGCGGCTGTCACCAGTAAGGCAACAGTGCGTTCCACACTATGCGAGCCGGGAATGCGTATTTTCCTGGCACAACGTCTGCAATGAATATCTTCGGGGCGATTAAGCAGACCACAGATATTGCAGCCCACCAAATGCTGGCTCCAGGCTTCCTCTCCCAACTGAGTTCCGGTGGGTGGTGCAGGTTCGTCCTGCAAAGCAAACCATAACCAATCTGAGTCTACATTACTTACCGTTTTAGCCATTAATACAACGTAACCGCAAAAGGCCCAGAACGACCAGCCAAAACCGATATCCGCCAATGTTAATAGTTTTACCAAACTAATCAGTACACCGACCAAAAAGACATCAGTCATCAGCCAGGGTTTAATATGAGAAATTGCACGAGCCAGCCAGACACTGCCAGGCCAGTAATGACGCGAAGCGACACTGCCATAAACGTAAGCTACAGCTAGTAAATACATACCTGGAAGTACAATGATCGACATGGCTATAAGCAGGCCCAGTAAGGGCCAGTCACTCTGACGCAAAGCCGTTACGGTATCCAACAGAATAATATTCTCCTGCATACCGCCAAGGGAAAAAGTAAGGAAAGGATAAGGCAAGGTAAGTAGTAACATGACAATCGCGGCACTGGCGTATGCCAGCACCCGTTCTGCCGGCATGCGTGCACGGTAGGTAAGCTCGCGTCTGCAGCGTGGACAACTGGCACTGTGCCCGGCACGCAAAGCGGGCAATGCCACCACCAAATCACATTCAGGGCAGGCCCGCCATCGCTTACGCGCCATTCATTTTTACTCCGGGTCTGCTTTATTTTCAGCCTGTGTCTGCTGAATCTGTTCCAGCGCTTCTACCCGCTGCCGCAGACGAAGTAACATCTGTTGCTGGATCTCAAATTCTTCTCGAGTGACCACGTCCAGCTTGCTTAACTGCTGTTGCAGTGTCTGTTTTACTCTGGATTCCATATTGTCAGCCATGCCTTTCACGCCCGGAGGAATGCTGTCTGTGATCTGCTTAGCAATTTGCTCAATTTTTTTTGCATCTATCATGTAGGTTCTCTTTATTTCAACTTCAACTACCAATAACTATAGCATGTTGCCTGGCTTTGCCGGGACAGCTAATTGAGTTAGAATCGTTGCCCACTCAACGCGGGGTTTTGCATGCAACTGAACAGTCGCCAACAAAAAGCGGTTACCTATATCGCCGGCCCCATGCTGGTGTTGGCCGGTGCCGGTAGTGGCAAGACCCGGGTAATTACCGAAAAAATTGCCCACCTGATCCGTAACTGCGACTACAAACCCAATCAGATTGCAGCGCTAACCTTCACCAATAAAGCCGCCCGTGAGATGAAAGAGCGCATTACCCAGACCATGGGCCGCAAGTCCTGCCGGGGTCTGCGGGTCTCAACTTTTCATACTCTGGGACTGGATATTATCCGCCGCGAAATCGCCTCTCTGGGCATGAAACCCGGTTTTTCCCTGTTTGATGATCAGGACTCGATGGCGTTATTAAAAGCGCTCACTGAAGATGAGCTGGATGTAGATAAAAGCTGGCTCAAGATTGCGATCAGCAGGATCAGTAGCTGGAAGAGTGCCATGCTTTCTCCGGAGCAAGCGGAAAAAAGCGCACAAGGGCCAGAGGAGCAACTTTTCGCGCAGGTATACGAACAGTATCAACGACATCTTAAAGCTTATAATGCACTGGATTTCGACGACTTAATTTTACTGCCCACACTATTACTGCAAAGCAATGAAAGTGCCCGGCAGCGCTGGCAGAAGCGCGTTCGTTATCTACTCGTTGACGAATATCAGGATACCAACACCAGCCAGTACCAAATGGTGAAGTTATTAGTAGGTGAACGCGCCCGTTTTACCGTGGTTGGAGATGACGACCAAAGTATCTATTCCTGGCGCGGCGCCCAGCCCGAAAATTTATCCTTACTGCAAAAGGATTTTCCCTCTTTGCAAGTCGTCAAACTGGAGCAAAACTACCGTTCCATGGAACGTATTCTCAAATGCGCCAACATACTTATCGCCAATAATCCGCATATGTTTGAAAAGAAACTGTATTCGGATATGGGTTATGGCGATCAACTGCGTGTTATATATGGTCGCAATGAAGAAAACGAGGCGGAAAGAGTAGTTGCAGAAATGGTGCGTGAACGATTTCTGCATAAAACCCGCTATCAGGACTATGCCATTTTATATCGCGGCAACTACCAGTCCCGGGTTTTTGAAAAAGCGCTGATGAACAACCGTATTCCCTACAAAATAACTGGCGGCCAATCTTTTTTTGCACGCTCTGAAATTAAAGACATCATGGCGTACCTGCGACTTCTGGTGAATCCGGATGATGATAATGCATTTTTACGTATCATCAATTTACCACGCCGCGGTATCGGCCCCACGACTCTCGAACGCATCGGCCAGTTTGCTCACCAACAACGGGTTAGTCTGTTTGCTACCTGCCAGATACATGCCTTGAAAACCCAGCTCAATACTCAGGCCTGGCATGCAGTGGTGGCTTTTACTGAAACTATGCAGGATACCGCACGGAAATGCGCAGACCCGGGTGATCGTAGCATTCAGGCTATCCGTGATCTAATCAAAGAGATCCATTATGAAGAATGGCTCTATGAAAGTAGTCCAAGCCCTGCAGCGGCTGAGATGCGGATGAAGAACGTGAGTGAATTATATCGCTGGGTCAGCGACATGCTCAGCGACGGCAATGACGAACCTATGAACCTGGAACAGGTGGTCAATAAACTGATGCTGCGTGACATGCTGTCACGTCAGGAAGAAGAGGAAGATGGCGATCAGGTCCAGTTAATGACGCTGCACGCGGCCAAAGGTCTGGAGTTCCCTTATGTCTTTATGGTTGGCATGGAGGAAGGGTTGTTGCCCCACCAATCCAGTATTGATGAAGGCAATATTGAAGAAGAACGCCGTCTTGCTTATGTTGGCATTACCCGGGCGCAGCAGCGTTTAGTCTTTACTCTGGCTCGGGAACGTCGCCAATATGGCGAAGTCATACGCCCGGAACCCAGCCGCTTTTTGCTGGAGCTACCGCAGGATGATGTCGAATGGGAAGATAATAAGAAAACAGTCAGTCAGGAAGAAAAACAGGAAAAAAGCGCCACTAATATTGCTGCCCTGAGGGCCATGCTGAAGAAGTGATCAGGCAATAAGACGGGCTTTCAGTAATTCAATTTTTTCAGCAGAGCAGAACAGATTCCCCTGCCCGTGGTGTACGCCCAGGTGTCTCAGTTGTTTCAGTAGTATTTTGCTTTCAATGCCTTCCGCAGTCAGTTTAATAGACAACTCTTCACACAACGTAACCACATGACGAACCATAGCCCGGGCTCTTTCTTTGCGGGCGGTTTGCTTCACAAAATTACGATCCAGTTTAATAATGTCGAAAGGATAATTATAAATAAACTGCAGCGGGCCGGAACCTCTGCCAAAATCATCCAGTGCCAGTTTAATACCACGTTCCGATAAGCGACGCAGACTGGTGAGTAAACGCTTACCTTCTTTACGCAGTAAGCTTTGCTCATCAAATTCAAAAACTAACAGAGTTGGATCTATATCGTACTCTTTAATAATATCTTCGATCGCTTTTAAATGCCGTAAGCTTAGTAAATGCTGAGTCGACAAGTTAATGTGAATGGGACAATTTTCCTGCTCTTTTTCCTGCAACTGCAGAATAAGCTGACAACATTCCTTAAGTACCCATTGGTCAATTTCGACAATGGCTCCGGAGCGCTCCGCCAATTCAATAAATTCCTCAGGTTGCAGTAGTTGCTCACCTTTCTGCCAACGCAATAAGACTTCGTAACCTTCGATGTGATTGTTTCCCAGTCCGTAAATCGGTTGATACCAAAGCAGAAAGTCGTGATCTACCTGGGCATGCCGTAAAGCGGTTTCCTGATGAATAGCGGCTACCAGACCTTTGCGAATAGTATCGTCAAAAATAACATAACGCCCGCGCCCTTCGCTCTTAGCTTCATACATAGCAGCATCTGCATCGCGTAAAAGGCGATCAACAGACTCATTAATATCGCGACTGACCGCGATGCCAATACTAGCGCCAGAAAAGTGCTGCTGATCATCCAGAACAAAAGGTTCTTTCATCATTGTAATAATGCGTTCCGCAACTTCTTTTGCATCATTAACATCTTCCATGTGGTCGAGCAGAATCACAAACTCATCACCACCAATACGCGCAATCAGATCGATATCGCGTACAGCGCTCCGTAGCCGCTGGCTGACCTCAAGCAAAAACTGGTCGCCTGCTGAGTGCCCCAGCGTGTCGTTAATATTTTTAAAACGGTCAAGATCAATGAAAAGCACACCGAAGTCTGTCTTGGGATAACGTCTTTTATACGCAATAGCCTGTTTAACCCGATCCGTAAACATGGCCCGGTTAGGTAAGCCTGTCAGATTATCGTGATGCGCATCATAATAAAGTTTTTCTTCTATTTTCTTACGTCGTTCGATTTCGTCGACCAGCTCTTCCGTTCGTTCAGTAATCCGTTTTTCCAGGAAAACATTAGCCCGCGCCAGCTTCTCCGCTGAACGCCGACGTTCAATAGCAACGGCCACGTGCTGTGACACGAAATTAAGCAATTCCAGGTCTTCACGCTGATAACGCTGATCACTATCGTAGCTCTGTACCGCTAACACCCCAAATACATCATCGTTAATAATTAAAGGCGAGCCTAACCACTGTCTCGCCAGGGCACCATTTCCTGCGCCTACCACGATCTCGCCACGACGAACCAGGCTTTCGCGTTCCGCACCACCGATCATGATTGGCGCACCATGGCGTAGTACGTATTCTGTCATGCCTTTACGTAGTCGCCGCTGTTTAGCTACATGATCATGCTCATCAATATAATAAGGGAAATAAACTTGCTGACCATTTTCCGTCATTAGGGCTACATAGAAATTGTCGGCGTTCAGAAGTTTATTGATCTGAGTATGCAACTCACTATAGAAGCTTTTCATGTCTTCAGAGCTATTGGTCAACTCTGAAATAGCAAAAAGCACAGAAGTCTGTAGCTCAGCTTTTTCCCGCACTGTGATTTCTTTTAACAGATCTTCATTAGTAATACGCAGTTCAGCTGTTTGCCGTTCGATCTCAGCACTCATTAGTTCACGCTGTTTGAAACGCTCCAGCGCGTTAACCACATGCTGTGAAACAAACATCAACAGCTCAAGATCACTGTCGCTATAGCGCACTTCTTCCTGGTAGCTCTGTACTACCATGGCACCAATCACCTGGTCACCGGCCAACAAGGGTGCTCCGAGCCAATCGACAGGAAGGGAACCCATTTTGCCGATTTCGCCACTCGCCTCCAGCTCTTTAAACGTTTCTTTTGTACATAGCAAAGGCTCGCCGGTGCGCAAAATATAGCCCGTGACGCCGCGCATTAATTGTTTAGCAGGCACTTGAGTGATAGTTTCGTGGGTATCAAACTCATCCACAAAATACGGAAAGTCAACCAATTCCTGTTGGCCATCGTACAAGCAAATGTAGAAGTTGTTGGCAGCCATCAACTCGCCAATGATCGAGTGTACCGAGGCGTACAATTGATTCATATCGCTCGCGGAAGACGCCAGCTCAGAAATTCTGAATAGCGCTTTCTGCACGACTTCGGCCTGACGATATTTACTGGTCAGTATTTTAAGCCGTTCAATCACCTTATGCTGGCGACTTAACTCGGCTTGCGCACTTTCTGCTGGTGCCAACTCAGTAGTCATTCTACCCGCTTATCAGGTGTGTGAATTAAATGTTAGATCGTCCCTCAATTGCACACTATAGCGTCAAAAAAGGTGGTTGAAAAGTGTTCTTTTATAACTACTTACTTACATACAGGCACAAAAAAAGCCGCCTTCGTGGCGGCTTAGAACAGAAAACTATGTTTTCTATAGTTCAGAAGTCATATATTCAATTGCGGACTCAATCTCTTCATCTGAACAGTTAGCACAACCACCACGAGGCGGCATCGCATTGAAACCTTCTATCGTATGGCGAACCAATGTTTCCATACCCTGACCCAGGCGATCAGCCCAGTCACCTGCATCATTCACTTTCGGCGCGCCCAGAACACCACCAGCGTGGCAAGCAGCACAAGCCTGGTTATATACCTGATCGCCGGCGCGGGCTCCATTGCTATCACCTGCACCTGGCGTTGCTGCCACATCGCCAGCCATTAATACCCGACCTGAAGGTTTAATACGATCTTCCAGACTTCCCGAATCCTGAGCTACAGCAACACCACTAGCAATAGCAACGCCCGCCACTAAGGCCAAAAATTTATTCCACTTACCTAATTTCAATACTTTCACAGTCATCTCCTGAGATTGACAGATTCGCTTCGCTGTTTACTGTCGCCGATTATAGCCAGAAAAGAGCAGAGGTTAAATAGCTGCTCACTTTTTAATACCCCTGGAGTGAGCAAAAGATCACTATGATAGACTTAGATCATGGAAAACAGTCATCGTAAAATTGCGTTACTCGACCTGGATGCTTTTTTTGCTGCCGTTGAAGTACTTCGCGATCCTAATTTAGCTACACGACCTTTCGCCGTTGGTGGCGGCAGTGATCGGGGTGTGGTGGCGACCGCTAATTATCTAGCCCGACAATATGGAATACACAGCGCAATGCCCGGCCATCAGGCGCGAAAATTGTGCCCTCAACTTATTTTTGTAAAGCCGGACATGGCAGCTTATAAAGATATGTCCAAACGAATTCAACAATGCTTGCGCGAAATAACACCGTTAATGGAACCCGCCTCAATTGACGAATTTTATCTGGATTTAACCGATAACCCAATGTGTAATGGTAGTGCATCGCTAACCATGGAGCTTATCCGCGATGAGATCCGGGCAATGGGCGTGCCGGGTTCAGCTGGTATCTCGAATCAAAAAATGGTCGCCAAAATAGCTTCTGAGGAAAATAAGCCAGACGGCCAATATCTGGTGACTCCAAACCAGGTATTGCAGTATATCGGTCAGCTGGGCTTAAAGCGTATCCCTGGCGTTGGTCCTAAAAGCCTGGAGCGCCTGCAACAATCCGGGCTACATACTGGCGCGGATATCCAGCAAATTACGCTGACTAAGCTGCAGAATATTCTAGGGGAACGTTCCGGTTACCTTTTGCATCAACGTTGCATGGGCATTGATGAACGCCCGGTGGTTACCCATCGCATACGTAAAAGTGTCGGTGTCGAAGAAACACTGCGTATCAATCTGAATAACTTAAGAGCAATAGAGGAATTCACCGAACGAGAGTTATTGCCATCATTAAAAAAACGCTTAAAGATAAACCGCTGGCAGGACACCCGCATAAAAACCCAAACCGTAAAACTTAAATTTACTGACTTCCAGCAAACCACAGTCAGTCGCGCCAGCAACCGGGTCTCCCCTTCAGTCTTTTATCAATTACTCAAAGAGGCCTGGGAACGCAGTCACCATCGCGCAGTTCGTCTGGTCGGTCTTAGTGTTACCCTGCCGGATCCGGATCGATCCCGGCAACTGGAGCTGGATCTGGAATAGTTACCCCTCTGCATTCGCCACGGAAATCCTGCCATGGCCAACCGAGCTCTTTCAACAGATGGCTGCCACCTTCCAGCTTATCCAATGTCCATAACAGATAACGGATATCTACATGAATACTACCCTGTTTCGCCTCGCTATAATGCCAGTCATTGATTACCGACTCCGCAGTGCTATCGAAGATCAATCCGACTAACTCAGCATTCTGATTAAAAGTAGCAGCCCCTGAACTTCCCCCGGTAGCGTCCAGATTACTCAAAAAGTTAACCGGAACTGACTGCAGTTCAGCATCGGCATAACAACCCCAATCCTGCTGCTGAATCAGCTCTTTTTGTTGCTCTGGAATTTGCGATGGAGGTTCTGCCTGTTGCAACAACGTATTAAGCGAGGTAAACGCAGGTGCCTGCATGACAGACCCCTGACTCATGCGTAAGGTCCGATTCGCATTATAGCTAAAGCTAAAATCCTGACTTTCATGCCAATTTTTCACTGCCAACATATATTTGCCATTCGCAAACTGATGCTGACCACGCCACTCTCTTTCCCGGAGGCCCAGCTGGACCCGCTCCTGATAACTTTCAGCAGCAAAAACCAACCAGGGATCAGAACTGCGCTGTAAGTGCTTAAGATCTCGTTGCATCCAGTAAAGTCTTATCGGCACATGGTCTAACTGACTATTGCTGTATAACTTCTTTACCTGCTGTTCAAGCTCAAGTTGCGTAGGTTCTTCGCTGAGCCGGAAAAAATCATTCACACTCTTTAACTGTTGTTCCTCGGGGAGTTCCATATGTCGAACCAGGAGTTGCGCTAATAACTGAGCTTCAACTCGCGAATCAAACTGGCTGGCCTGACTACTCATTACGTTGCGCATAGTCTGCATGTCCCGCGGCTGAAAACCGCCAGTACGCTGCTCAGGAGGTCGTTGTTTTTCGTAAGCAAGGCGATACAAGTGCCTGCCAATCCGAGGCAGTTGCAATTGATCAAAGAAGCTTAGCCAGAGTTGTTGTGCCTGAAAGTGACTTTGCTCAGCCAGCAACTCGTCCATTAAAGTCAGTGCTTCTTCATAATCACCGCGATTTGGCTGCTGCGCTATCCAGTTTTTTATCTGCTGATGCTCAGCATCCCGTTGCAATAAAACCTGTTCGTTCTCGTACCCTGACAACATAGCCTGGTAGTTTTTACTTCGGTTACTAAGCCGTTGCAATAGGGGCGCATATTGTATTCGGCGCTCACTTCCAGAAGGAGAAAGCCCTTTAATTAACTGCTGCCATTGCTCAAGGTATTGCAAAGCCGAAGGGTAGTAGTGCGCAAACTGGTAGCTCAACTGAGAGGGCGAACGATAACGCTGAGTAATACCTGGATAACCAGCTGCCACTAAAGCATCGCCCGCTCTCAGAGGTGTCTCGCTGAGCGCAATAAAGCGCTCTGGCTGGTAAGGTCGGTTTGTGGCAGCAGGTTCAGAAGATAATCCACTCTCGCCTACATATAAACGCAGTAACGCAAAATCACCCGCATGCCGTGGCCACTGCCAGTTATCCCGCTCACCCCCGTAATAACCGATTTCAGCAGCGGGCACATACACAAGGCGCACATCATCAAAACGCTGCTCTCTGATAAGCTGGTAGCTTAGGCCGTCATTAAACTCAACCAGTCGACATACTACTCCAGCTTCACGCTCACACTCAGCGACTAAATGATCCCTGGTTTGCAGGTATCGGTTGAAACGGGCACGCCCACGCAACCGGTCCCCCACGGCTTCATTTACAATGTCTGTAACATCACGCTGACTTAATGTCCGGCTAACGTAGAAATCTGCTGGTAAAGCCAGTTCCGATTCAGTAGTACCCGCAAGGTAGCCCTCATCGAAAATGTCCGGCTCAGCTGAGAAAAGGTAAGGCAGCGAATCCAGGAGGCAATGATAATTGGTTAGCAGTAACCCGTGGGCTGATATCAGCGCAGCTGAACAAGAGCCCGCCTGCATTACACTATGCAATGGCAGGCTTGCAGCTAGTTCAGGCCGCTGCTGTGATGTCCATAGTCCCTCATTCGCAGTGGCCTGATTCATTAGCAGACTAAACAGACTACCTATAGCCCAGATTACATATCGCACAAACTTTGCCACCTTACCTATTTCTAGCTTTATGATAAGCTCCGCTCAACTTTGCTAACGAATGAACGTGCTATGAAACTAATTCTAAAACTAATCGCCGGCATCCTGGCTGGTATTCTTATTGGATTGTGGGCCCCGGAATGGGTTAATCGCCTTTTATTAACCTTTAAAGGGCTATTCGGTGAGCTACTGACCTTTACCATTCCATTGCTTATTCTGTTTTTCATTACCAGTGGCATCGCCAACTTACCGCAAAAATCCGGTCACTTACTGAGCCGTACTCTGGGCATGGCCTACGGATCTACTATTGTAGCTGGTTTATTAGCATATTTTATAACCTCAGCCATAGTACCACAGCTCACAGGCAGCGCGGCAGAAGTAAGTGCTAACGGCGCGCTTCCACTAACAGCCTTTCTGGAGCTGGAAATTCCACCTCTATTAAGTGTTATGACAGCGCTGGCTACCGCCTTTATTTTTGGTATTGGTATCTCTGCTCTGCAAGCTAAAGGGTTAAAGAGCGTCACTGATGAAGGCCGCAATATTATTGAGCTTTTACTGAGTAAAGTGATTATTCCGTTGCTACCTTTCTATATCGCCGGAGTTTTCGCTGAATTGGCCTTAACCGGTACCGTATTCGATACTCTGCAGACCTTTGGTATTATTCTGGTAATGGCCGTAGCCATGCACTGGTTATGGCTTACCGCCATTTTCGTGGCAACCGGACTGGCGCTGGGTAGTTCGCCTCTGCTCCTGATAAAAAACATGCTCCCAGCTTATTTTACCGCGCTGGGAACCATGTCCAGTGCAGCGACTATTCCGGTCTCGCTGCAGGCCACCAGGAACAACGGCGTACGTAAACATATAGCCAACTTTACCGTGCCTTTATGCGCCACCACTCATTTGTCAGGTTCTATTATTACCATTACCACTTGTGCAATTGCAGTCATGACCATGAGTCAGGGCCTGGCCATTCCCAGTTTCACCGAAATACTGCCCTTCATTCTGATGCTTGGGGTGGTCATGCTAGCGGCTCCAGGCGTTCCTGGCGGGGCTGTCATGTCAGCCTTAGGCTTACTAACCAGCATGCTGGGTTTTGGCGAAGCCGCCGTAGCCCTGATGATTGCTCTCTACATGGCGCAGGATAGCTTGGGTACTGCCTGTAACGTAACTGGTGACGGTGCCATTGCGCTGTGGGTCGATAAGTTCGCCGGAGAACAGCCTAAAGACCAATAAGCGATGCTTTTGTGCAAATAATCTGCTACCATGCTGCGCTTTTCAAATCCCAACGAAAAGCGCAGCATGCGCTAAAGCGAGGCAACATCCATGGCATCTGTTTTGATTCTGATGGGTTCGACGTCTGACTGGCCAGTAATGCAACACGCAGCCAGTATGCTTGAAGATCTGGGCGTACAATGGGAAGCCCGTGTGGTTTCCGCTCATCGTACTCCGGATTTACTGGAAAAAACCATGCGGGAAGCTGAGCAGGGCGATATCAAGGTGATTATCGCCGGAGCCGGCGGTGCCGCTCACCTGCCCGGCATGCTGGCAGCCTACACCTGGTTACCTGTCTTTGGCGTTCCGGTGCAAAGCAAGCACCTGAAAGGTATGGACAGCTTACTTTCTATCGTACAAATGCCGAAAGGCGTTGCTGTTGGCACACTAGCGATCGGTGAAGCCGGAGCCGCTAACGCCGGCCTTCTGGCCGCTCAGGTACTAGCCACACAGCAGCCTGAAATTGCCGAAAAAGTGAAAGCTTTCCGCGCCACGCAACGAGACAAAGTACTCTCGAATTCTTCTCTGGAGTTACCAAAGTGAATATTCTGATCCTGGGTAACGGTCAGCTAGGGCAAATGCTTGGCCGTTCTGCAGTACATTATGGTCACGCCTGTCTGCTGGTCGATACCAAAACGGATCAGGTTATGCCGGTCGCCGCTTATGAAGCACTGCCAATGAGTTTGCAGCAGGCTGCAGACTGGGCCGATGTGATCAGTTGGGAGCATGAACAATTAGCGCCAGCGCATGTGCAAATATGCGCTGACAAGTTTTTATCGCCTACGGATAAAATACTAATGCTGACCGATCGTCAGCTGGAAAAGCAGCTGTGCGATGATCTTGGCATTGTCACGTCGCCCTGGTCTGCTTTTCAAACCCGTGATGAACTGGCTCAGTTGCTTGCCGATACTCAGCAAGCGGTTGTCATTAAAGCCGCTCAAGGTGGTTATGATGGTCGCAGCCAGTGGCGCTATCAACCGGGCGATGACACCGCACAAATTTTACAGGGAGCCGGTCAGCAACCGGGTATCGTTGAAAATATGATTCCCTTTGAATGCGAGGTCTCTTTAGTGGGTGCTCGTAATGCCGCAGGCACTACCTGCTGCTATCCCCTCGTGGAAAATGTGCATACTCAGGGCATACTGAGTTATACCCTGGCTGGGCTTAGCCAGCTACCAGCGCACCTGCAACAACAGGCAGAACAGGCTTTTCAACGCTTAACCGACGAATTAAGTTACGTAGGCACGCTGGCCATTGAATTCTTTGTCGTTGGCGAAGGAAATGAAGCCCGTTTGCTGGTCAACGAAGTAGCTCCGCGAGTCCATAACTCTGGCCACTGGAGTTTAAGCGGCTGTAACTGCGATCAGTTTGATCTGCATATACGCAGTCTTACCAATACGCCCTATCCCAAACAACTCGCAACGACACCTACCCTGATGGTGAATGTTATCGGCAGCTCTTCTATAGCTGAAGAACTGTGGCAGGACGCCTGCGCGGACCCTTACTGGTACGGAAAGGCTCCTCGCGCAGGGCGTAAGTTAGGCCATGTGAATTTTCAGGTAGACAACAAAGCTAATGCTAAGGGCCTGGCAAGAAAATGGCAAAGCCCTTTACAAAAACTCGCCTAATCGACAAATAATAATCAAATAGCGGTGAACCTTTCGTTCTTTTCGATCGTTTTAACTTCCACCGCTTTTTAATTTTATTATTATGCAAACAAATACGGCTGTCCTTTTTCGTCCTTACCTCAACATTCCTCTGTGGCAATGGTTGTTTCTGATTGCCACTACGTTGGGGTTATCAGCAGCCTCTCGCTTGCTGACTGTATCGGAAGTTGAGTTTTCGGCTATCTGGCCGGCCTCCGGCATATTCCTTGGTGCTGTGCTCGCTTTAGGTAAACGTTCGCTTTGGGTGCTGCTTCCGAGCATGCTTATCTGGTCAATTGCATTGCAAAAGGAACCCTGGTTGCTGGCTCTGACGGGCGCCGTTGGACTGGCGATTGGCAGCTGTGTAGCCAGTTATCTGATTAGCAGCGGTAAGCACTCTGCAGCAAAACAGGGAACACTCTCTCCGCTCCACTACCTACCCAACTTATATTTTAAGGGCGCCATAATCGGCAGTGGCATTTCTTCCCTGATAGGGGCCGCTGGATACGCACTTGCCGTACCCACTGCAACGGACTTCCAATTGCAGAATATATGGCTGGTGTACTGGATACTCGAAGCACTCGGCGTCATTTTGTTCGCCCCATTATTCTTTCTTGTACTGCATCGTCCCCAGCTCAGCCTGCAAGGATTGAAAAAGGACTTCAGTCGCCACCGCTTCATGATCTGGGGCAGTATTGTGATTCTGGTCATTGTTGCTAGTGTCGTTCTCGGCCAAATTGGCAATAACCGCTATGCCCATGTTCTGGCGCTGGCACTTTTCCCGTTGGTGTACTGGTTTGCTACTGAAGGCAGCTCACCCAGCCTGGATTTCATCATACCCAGCTTTGCTATTATTTTTGTTGTTTTCTCTATTCATCAGTGGGCTGGCCGGCCCCCCATTGACGACATTACCGATTTACTGAGAGTTCTGTTGCAGGTTGGTATTCTGGTGGTGATGGCGCAAATAGTCGCCAACATTAATCATCAGCGTCATATATTACTAGAGAGATTCAGACGTCAGGCCTATCAGGACTATCGCACGGGACTTGCCAATGACCGGGGCCTGTACGAAGCTATTGAGAATACCCTGCAACAACACCACAACGGTAGCCATTGGCTGGCTTATATCAGCCTTACTGATATGCATATCATTAAAGAACTCTTAGCCATGGACGGGGCTATTACCATAGAAAGCGTACTAACCCAGCAACTGCAACAGTTTGCACATGATAACGCCGTCATAGCGAGGCTCAGCGAAGGACGTTATGTGGTATTGCTACCTAATGTTACAAAAGCCCAGGCCTGCGATACTATTCAGCACATATACCATGCTTTGAGCAGGCCTGTTGATGAAGCGGGTATGTCCACCGATCTGCGCATAGCTATTGGTGTAACACCGGTTAATGGACAACTTCACAGTGCTCAACAATATATCAGCGTTGCCGTACAGGCACTGAAACAGGCCCAGCAAAAAACGGTCAGTATCCAATGGGTGGCAGATCCTAAAGCCAGTGCCGCAAACCATTACACCTTGCTACACCGTTTTGGTCTGCTTAAAGAAGCCATAGAAAAAAATCAGCTCGAGCTGTTCGCTCAGGAAATTCGAGGTATTAAAAAAAACCATGAAGGTATTAGCTTTGAGGTTCTGGTGCGTATGCGGGATGAAAATAAAGAACTGCTAAGCCCGGCCTATTTCATACCTGCAGCAGAGGCTTTCGGTCTGATGCCTGCGCTGGACCGCTGGGTTATTAAACATAGCCTTGGTTTCCTGGCGGCGAACAGAAAACGTCTGCGGCATATTCAGAAATGCGCTATTAACTTGTCTGGCGCTTCGCTTTCTGATCCAGAACTCGCTAACTATATTGCCCGACAATTAACTAATTTCTCGATTCCTGCTCATAAAATCACTTTTGAAATTACGGAGACGGAAGCTATTCGCAGCAAACAACGCGCTACCGAATTCATTATCGCCATTCATCAGCTTGGCTGCAGAGTCTCATTGGATGACTTTGGAACCGGCCTCGCCTCATTTGAATACCTGCGGCAGTTTCGCTTTGACGAATTAAAAATCGATGGCGTGTTTATTCGACAACTAGCAGAAAACAATGTCGATGAGAGCATTGTTAATGCAATTTGTCAGGTCGCTGCTACTATGCAGTTAAAAACCGTCGCTGAATTTGTTGAAGACGCAGAACTTTGTGAAAAGCTTGCCAGGCTAGGTGTCGATTATGCTCAAGGCTATGGCATTAGCAAACCGAAACCGCTCAGGGAGTTATTTTTAAATGTCGAAACAGCAGAAGTACCTGCTCGCTATTGATCAGGGAACCACGTCCAGTCGCGCCGTTATATATAACGAAAAACTTCAGCCACTTGCGCAACAGGGCAAAGAGTTCAAACAGCACTTTCCGAACAACGGCTGGGTAGAACATGATCCCGAGGATATCTGGGAAACCACGCTGCACAGTTGCCGAGAAGCCATTAAAGAAGCCGAGATTGAAGCCTCTGCGCTCGGTGGTATTGGCATTACCAATCAACGTGAAACCACCTTGTTGTGGGATCGTAAAAACGGTGAAGTCTTACATAAGGCCATCGTCTGGCAGGACCGTCGCACCGCTGATTATTGCCAGCAACTCAAAGATAAGGATCTGGAGCCTTTCTTCCAAAAACGCACCGGACTGCTACTGGATCCCTACTTCTCCGGTACTAAGCTCGCATGGCTGTTAGACAATGTGGAAGGTGCCCGTGAACGGGCTGAAGATGGCGAGCTTTGCTTTGGTACTGTAGACAGTTACCTGTTGTGGCGTTTCACTAAAGGTAAAGTCCACGCAACTGACGCTTCTAATGCTTCACGCACACTGATGATGAATCTGGAAACGCGGGAGTGGGACGGCGAACTGTTAGAAAAATTGAATATTCCGGCCTCACTGCTACCTGAGATTCGCGACAATACCAGCGACTTTGGTTACACCGATAAGGAATGGTTAGGCGCTGAAGTGCCCATTTGTGCCATGGTCGGCGACCAACAGGGCGCTCTGATTGGCCAGGCCTGCATCGAGGCAGGTATGTTAAAAAGCACCTATGGCACCGGCTGTTTTGCGCTGCTGAATACGGGTCAGGACATCATTCGCTCAGACAATCGACTGTTAAGCACTCTGGCCTATCAGCTCGATGGTGAGGCTTATTATGCCCTTGAGGGCAGTATCTTTATGGCTGGGGCTATTATTCAGTGGCTGCGTGATTCCCTTGGTATGTTAGAAGAGGCCGCGGAAAGTGAGGCTCTGGCAGAAGACATCGGTTATGAGCAAAGCGAGATCATGGTTCCTGCATTTACCGGCTTAGGGGCGCCTTACTGGGACCCGGATGCCCGTGCCGCCATCCTTGGCATGACCCGTGACACCTCGCGCGAACACCTGGCAGCTGCGGCGCTGCGCAGTGTTGCCTATCAGAGTCTGGATTTAGTGCACGCCATGCATAACGACGGACAGAAGGTCGAGGCGCTGAGAGTCGATGGTGGCATGACCGAAAATGACTGGTTTTTACAGGCTCTGGCCGACATTACCGGATGTCCGATTGAACGCGCCGCTATCAGTGAGGCGACTTCGTTTGGTGCTGCTTTTCTGGCTGGGTTGCAAAGCGGCATGTTTAAAAAGCTGAGCGACATCAGTGAACTGCATAAAGTAGATAAAACCTTTAAACCTGAGATAAGTTCTGAACAACGCGACAAACTACGCTCAGTTTGGTTAGCCGCAATAGATAAAGTTCGGTAGACTAACTGCCCTTTTTAAATAGCTTCGGATATTCGCTTTGAAAAAATCAGCAGCTGCGGTCGACTTATTTAATCTCGCGAAAGAAGCGATGGCCATGTCCTATTCGCCCTATTCAGGTTTTCCCGTAGGCGCAGCCATACTCAGCGAAAACGGTAAGGTGTTTAGTGCCTGTAACGTCGAAAATGCAGCTTACCCAGAAGGAATATGCGCAGAAGCGGGCGCCATCTCAGCTATGGTATTGGCTGGCGAACGACGCATTAAAGATATTTATGTGATGGGCAACGGGGATGCATTGGTTTCGCCCTGCGGAGGTTGCCGTCAGCGCATTCGTGAATTTGCCGACGAGCACACCCAGGTGCATATCTGCGGCCCGGAAGGCGTGCGCCGTTCCCTTAATATTAACGAGCTGCTACCTTTATCTTTTGGTCCCGAGCATCTGACTCCGCCCAGTAATAAGGAATCCTGATATGTCACATGTTTCAGCAGAACAGCAAGCTCTAGCGGCAAAGGCCATCAGCCTGTTGGACTTAACCAGCCTCAATGACGATGACAACCAACACAGCATTCGCACACTCTGCGAACAGGCTGTAGTGACAGACACCCAGGGCACCCCTCATTCTGTAGCCGCGCTATGCATTTATCCCCGTTTTGTTCCTTTTGCTCGCCAGCAGCTGGACCAGCTTGGTTTCTATCAGGTTCGCCTGGCCACCGTTGCCAACTTCCCTCATGGTCAGTCAGACATTGATATTGCGGTAAAAGAAACCCGGGCCTGTATTGCTTACGGTGCCGACGAAGTCGACCTGGTATTTCCTTATCAGGCTTTTCTCGACGGTGAAGAAAAAGTAGCAGCAAGCTTAATAGCCGCCTGTAAAAGCGAGTGTAACAATAAGGCTCAGCTCAAAGTTATTCTCGAAACCGGTGAGCTAAAAAGCTCCACTGCCATCACTAAAGCCAGCGAGCTGGCTATTTTAGCCGGTGCCGATTTTATCAAGACCTCTACCGGTAAAGTGGCTGTTAATGCTACACCTCAGTCTGCTGAACTGATGCTGCAAGCCATTGCCGCACAACCGCGCGCTGTCGGTTTCAAACCCGCCGGTGGCATTAAGAACCTGGATGATGTGCAAACTTATTTTAAACTGGTTACCGATACCGTCGGCGAAGAGCGTTTAACTCCTGGCTATTTCCGTTTTGGCGCCAGCTCTTTATTAACCAGCTTGAAAAATATTTTGCAAGGTAGCGACACTCAGCCCGACAGCGAGGGATATTAAATCATGCTTCCTCAGGAAATTATCCGCGCTAAGCGCGACGGCAAAACCCTCAGCGACCAGCAGATAGAATTTTTTGTCAAAGGCATCACCAGCAACACAGTCACCGACGGCCAGGTGGCCGCATTTGCAATGGCGGTGTATTTCAATGGCATGAACCTGTCTGAACGCGTCGCTTTGACCCAGCATATGATGCACTCTGGCAGTGTCATGAACTGGGACAGCCTTAACCTGCCAGGCCCTGTGGTCGATAAACATTCCACCGGTGGCGTCAGTGATATGGTCAGCCTGATGTTAGGTCCTATGGTAGCAGCCTGTGGAGGTTACGTGCCGATGATCTCCGGCCGTGGACTGGGACACACCGGTGGTACTTTAGATAAATTTGAAAGCATTCAGGGCTACAGTACCAGCCCCGATATGCAGACCCTGCGCGATGTTGTCAAAGAGGTTGGCGTAGCCATTATTGGCCAGACCGGTGATCTTGCGCCCGCAGACAAACGTTTCTATGGTATCAGAGACGTCACCGCCACCGTGGATTCAATCCCTTTGATTACCGCCTCCATTCTATCTAAAAAACTGGCCGCAGGACTGTCAGCGCTGGCCATGGATGTAAAATCCGGCAACGGTGCTTTTATGGCAACCTATGAGGATGCCAATGCGCTGGCCGAAAGCATTACTAAAGTCGCTAACCAGGCGGGTGTGCGCACGTCGGCAACTATTACCGACATGAACCAGGCATTGGGCAGCAGTGCCGGAAACGCACTGGAAATGGTTGAAGCTGTGGATTACCTGACCGGTAAACGGCGTAATCCGCGTTTACATGAGGTCACCATGGCGCTTTGTTCGCAAATGCTGCTACTGACTGGCCTGGCAAAAAATCAGAACGAAGCTACCCAGGCCCTGCAAAAGGCTCTCGACAGTGGTGCCGCGGCAGAACGTTTTGCTAAGATGGTGGCGGCACTGGGAGGCCCGACTGACTTTATTGAAAAGCCGATGCGCAGCATGCCGGTAGCGCCGGTTATACTGCCTGTTCACAGTGCCCACAGCGGTTATTTACAGGAAGTGCAAACCCGTGATTTAGGTCTGGTTGTGGTTGAACTGGGCGGCGGCCGTACTGACCCCGCGGCTCCTGTCGACCATGCGGTCGGGCTGAGCCAGCTTCCTGCGGTAGG
Source organism: Aliidiomarina minuta (assembly GCF_003987145.1). Lineage (NCBI taxonomy): Bacteria > Pseudomonadati > Pseudomonadota > Gammaproteobacteria > Alteromonadales > Idiomarinaceae > Aliidiomarina > Aliidiomarina minuta. The sequence continues at coordinate 1,899,731 of NZ_PIPL01000001.1, forward strand.
TGACCGTATTGAAGCGGGAGAACCGCTGGCGATGGTACATGCACGGGATCAAGCCAGTGCTGAAAAAGCATCCGAACAACTGCTGAACAGCCTTACGCTCGGCAAGGAGAAACCCGGCCAGCAAACCGTGGTCTATAAAACTATCAACCCGGAACAAGCGGCCGGACTTACTGTTAACTAAGAACGGTTAACTAAGAACGGTTAACTAAGAGCTATTAACTAAGAGGCACTGTATGGCACGCACTATTATTCTGATGATGGATTCCTTCGGTGTTGGTGCCAGTGCAGATGCTGAACAGTTCGGTGACAGCGGCGCCAATACACTAGCGAGCATTGCCCGCCAGGCGGAACTTAACCTGCCCAACCTGGAACGCCGTGGGCTGGCTAAACTGGCCGAACAAGCCAGCGGCGAACACCCCAAAGGGCTTAATTATGCAGGCAGCATAGATGCCCGCTATGGATACGCCCAGGAAATAAGCCATGGTAAAGACACGCCCAGCGGCCACTGGGAAATGGCCGGGGTACCGGTTTTGTTTGACTGGCATTATTTTCCTGAACAGCCGCACTGCTTCCCTGATACTTTTATTGACGCCCTTGTGCAGCGCAATGATTTGCCTGGTGTACTGGGCGAATGCCATGCTTCAGGCACCACTATTTTAGAACAGTTGGGCGAAACCCACTGTAGCAGCGGCCAGCCTATCATTTACACTTCAGCCGACAGTGTTGTGCAAATAGCCGCTCATGAGGAACACTTTGGTGTAGAGCGCCTGTTGGCTCTGTGTGAAGACTGCCGGGCCTTGCTCGACGAAATGCAGCTAAACGTCGGCCGGGTCATTGCCCGACCCTTTATCGGTGACAGTGCAACCACTTTCAAACGCACCGGCAACCGACGGGATTATTCGGTATTGCCCCCTGCCCCTACAGTACTGGATGCCTTAAAAGCAGCCGGAGGCGAAGTTGTCAGTGTAGGTAAAATTGCCGATATTTATGCGCATCAGGGCATTACCCGGAAAATCAAAGCGGACGGTAACCAGGCTTTATTTGACGCAACGCTACAAGCATTCAGAGAAGCTGGCGATAACAGCCTGATATTTACCAATTTTGTCGACTTCGACAGCCAGTATGGCCATCGCCGGGATATCCCAGGTTATGCCCAGGCACTTAACGAATTCGATAAACGTCTGCCTGAACTGGACGCGCTACTGCTAGACGGCGATCGGGTTTTTATTACCGCCGACCATGGCTGCGACCCCAGCTTCCCAGGCAGTGATCATACCCGCGAGTACGTACCCGTTATCTGTTATGGGCCCGGGCTTTCACCTGCTGAACTGGGGCGTCGTGAAACCTTTGCGGACATCGGCCAGAGCATAGCCAGTCATCATGGCTTGCCTGCCCTCAATTACGGACGGTCCTTTTTATGATCAAGTGGTTTCGTTGCAGTTACCTGCTGCTCATTATCTCCGGCCTTGCGCTGCTAACTTTCAGTCAACTGCAGGCCAGCCAGCCGCATGCTGCCCGCATGCAGGTAGAGGGTCCTATCACGCCGGCAACGACAGATTATTTACGCCGATCCATGCAAAATGCTGCAGAACAGAATGCTCAGGTTCATATCATTCAGATAGACACCCCAGGCGGCCTGGTGTCCTCGACCCGCGATATCATCAGCCTGATTCTTGAATCGGAAGTTCCGGTGATTACCTGGGTAGCCCCGGATGGCGCCAGAGCAGCCAGTGCCGGCACTTATATCGCCTTTGCCAGCCATGTAGTGGCTATGGCCCCGGCGACTCACCTGGGAGCTGCCACACCGGTGCAAATGTCAGCGGATGTCAGTGAGCAGCACACTCAGGAAGAGCAAGAGAGAGATCAGGAACGTGAACTGGAGCGTCGTGACGGTAGCGCCATGGAACGCAAAGTACTGAACGACGCCATTGCCTATATCAGAAACCTGGCGGAACGTCATGGCCGCAATGCCGACTGGGCAGAAGAAGCGGTGCGTGATGCCGCCACCCTGACTGCGCGCGAAGCCGAAGAGATGAACGTCGCTGACTTCCTGGCCAGCAGTGTCGAAAGCCTGCTGCACCAAGCTGATGGCCGCGAAGTGGTGATGTCTGAGGGCACACAGGTACTAGCCACCGAAGGACTCAGTGTGCGCGACTATGATGCCGACTGGCGTAATCAGATTTTATCTGTAATCACCAACCCTCAGTTTGCCTATCTGCTGTTATTAGTCGGCGTATACGGTATTATTTTTGAACTGATGAGCCCGGGAGCACTGTTTCCCGGTATCACCGGCGTAATTTGCCTGCTGCTGGCGGCTTTTTCATTACAGATCCTACCCATTAATGTGGTCGGCCTGCTGCTCATCATAGTGGGCGCTATCTTAATTGTAGTGGAGGCATTTGTACCCAGCTTCGGAGTCATAGGTGTCGGTGGCGTCATCGCTTTGGTGGCGGGTTCACTGATGTTGTACGATGGCACGGTACCTGGCGTGGAGTTACCTATGAATATCATTATTTCTGTAGCCATTTTAGGACTGCTGTCCGTGGCCTTTATTGTACTGGTTATGGCTCGTGACGCCTGGCGCAATCGTAAACCCAGCGACCGCGACGTCAAAGGACTCAGTGGCCAGGTGGTGGAAAACCTGAACCCTCAGGGGCAAGTACGTATTGATGGTCAGATATGGTCGGCAACAGCGGTTGGAGACAAACGCTTAATCACCCATGGTAAACCCATACGGGTGGTTGATCAGCAAGGTAGTATGTTGTTTGTTGAATGGATAGATAAAACCGAGCAGCGCCCTGGCACTGCCCGGTAATTCTTTATTCGCCGTTCTCTTTCTTATACAGCTCAAACCAGGCCAGTGCGTGCTCTACTTTAGCAATCATGCGGCTGGGTGTATTCGACACCCCATGGTGAGCGCCAGGTACCCGTACCATAGCGGTATCCACCTGACGTAACTGCAGCGCCTGATAGTACTGTTCAGTATCAGCGATAGGCGTGCGACGATCTTCTTCACCTGTGTACAGCAAGGTTGGTGTGCTCACATTGCCAACGAGCGACAAGGGCGAACGCTGCCAGTAGTGGTCCAGCTCTTCCCAGGGGTTACCCGGAAACTGATTCTGAATCTGGCGTAAATAACTGTCTGCAGTCAGCACTTTGCTCACCCAGTTAATTACCGGATTAGTGGCTGCCGCTGCATTAAAACGGTCGGTCAGGCCTATCGCATAGGTAGTGCCTATGCCTCCGGCTGATCCTCCGGCAATGAACAGGTTATTGCCATCAATAAAACCTTTTTCCAGCATCGCATCGACAGCCGACATATGATCACCGAAGTCATCTTCCGATGCATATTTGTTGTTCAGCAACATAGCGAAGTCTTCACCGTAAGATGTGCTGCCCCGGTAATTGTTGTACACCACCACATAACCTTCCGCAGCGTAACGCTGAAGTTCAGCAGCAAAATGCGGGCCGTAATTCAGGTGCGGACCACCATGAATTTCCAACAACAGCGGGTAACTTTTGCTGGGATCAAACCCTGGAGGCGTAATATACCAGGCATGGATCTCCTCACCGTCGATAGAAGATTCATAGGTAAATTCATGCACTTCACCCAGTTCACGCTGACCCAACAGGTCTTCGTTCAACGCAGTTAACGTCTGCGCCGGGCCATTGGCGGTCTCAATGAAACCCACTTCGCCAGGTTGTTGGGCGTGACCCCGGGTATAGGCAACGCTGCCCTCGGCATTCATGCTGAACATACCGTTGTTGTAAGGCCGCCCCGAAGGTAAGCCCGATACGTCATCGACCAGATCCAGAATACGGCTGTTCAGGGTAACGCGCGCCAGCTTACTAGAGCCGCGATCTTCATAAAGCACAACCAAAGCATCATTGCCCAGCCACTGAGGAGACTGCAACGAGCGGTCAAAATCACTAAGCAGCTCGGTACTTTCCTGAGTATTCCAGTCCATAACCCGCAGCTTGATGTTGCGATAAGGAATGTTCTCGCCACTGCCATGTAAATAGGCCAGTTGCTGGCCGTCTGGAGAAAACACCGGATGACTTTGCTGACCGCTTTCATCGGTTAGCTGAGTCAGCTCGCCGTCCACCAGTGCGACTTTAAACAAATTCGCTTCCCGGGTGACATATTCCCAGTCATCCACTCGGTTGGCGCTAAACACTATAGCTTCACTGTCACTGGTCCATGCCAGCTGACCGCCATGATTGAAGTTACCTTCAGTCAATTGCCGTGCGCTACCACCTTCTGCTGGTACGACAAACAAATGACGGTAAGCAGATTCCAGCATGCCACGGCCATTTGCCTGATACTCTGTCCGTTCAATAATCACAGGTGTTGGCGACCATTCGGCGCCTTCAGGCTTTTGCGGACGGTGCACCTTTCCCGCGTACTCCGTTTGCGGTGCTTTCACTTCTTGACTGAAAGCAATCTGAGTGCCGTCCGGCGACCAGGTAATACTGGCAGCGTTTTTGTTTAAGCTACTGACCCGCGCTGTTTTATTCTGTTCCAACCAATGCACATGAATCTGATTGCGCCCACTCTGGTTGCTAATAAAAGCAATGCGACTGCCGTCCGGCGACCAGCGCGGTTGACTGTAACTGTGTTCGTCAGCAAATAACGGGTACTGCTGCTGAGTCTCGGTATCAATGACCCACAGACTTTGCAGACTGCTGTCTGTCATGATGTCATTGCTGTTACGTACATAAACGATGTGCTCGCCGTCTGGGGATACCTGTACATCACTGGCATGCTCAAGCTCAAAAATATCCTCTGCTTTAAAATTCTGAAGTTCTGTGCCAGCCAATACTGGCGCGAGCAGCGACAAACTCATAAAGGCCGCCATAAGCGCCTGGGTCATACTTCTAAACATCATATATCCTCTTTTTCATTCTTATCTATCGCAATACATTGCTCAGCCAGCGGCCGATGTCCTGTATCTGCTCAGCACATACCTGGTGCTGCATGGGGTAAGTTTTAAATTCAACCGGGTACTTCCGCTGCTCTAGCCAGTCCCGCGCCTGCTCGCCTAACACCTGAGGCACTACAGGATCCATAGCGCCATGGTGAATTAAAATAGGAGTTTGTTGCTGTGCAAGGCTCAACTGCAAGCTATCTTTAGTCGCCAGATAAGTAGACAAGGCCATCACGCCCGCCAGCTTTTTGTCAAAGCTAAGTGCCGCTTCATAGGCTACTGCACCACCCTGAGAAAACCCGGCCAGCACAATTTTGCTAGCAGGAATCCCGCGTTCAATTTCTCGTTCAACCAGAGCAATCACCGCATCGGCTGAATTTTTCAGCTGCTTTTCGTCCACCTTACGATCCAGGCTCATTTCAACAATGTCATACCAGGCAGGCATACGCATACCGTTGTTGATGGTCACAGGGATGCTTGGCGCACTCGGAAATATGAAGCGTGGATTGACGCCTTCTGCCAGCCCAAGATGAGGTATCACAGGAACAAAGTCACTCCCATCAGCTCCCAAACCATGTAGCCAGATAACCGCAGCATTTGCCGGTTCAACCGGAGTCTTTTCAACACAAGGCAAGTAACTCATTACGGATCTATTCCTATACAATTTAATATTACAACGCACGCATGCTAAAGCAACTTAGAGTCAATCTCCAGCGCCCCGCTCAGGGTTTTATGCACGGGACATTTGTTAGCGATTTCCAATAAGCGGTCACGCTGTTCGTCACTAAGGTCGCCCTCAATGCTGATATGGCGAATAAATTTATCGCTTTTGCCGTCGCTTGCCTTACCTTTTGCATGAGTCAGGGTGACAGTTACCTTATCCAGCGGCCAGTCTTTATGCTTGGCATACATGCGCAATGTCATAGTGGTACAGGCGCCCAGACCCGCCAATACCATTTCCATCGGCGCAGGCCCTTTATCAGCACCACCTAAATCTTCAGGTTCATCAGCCAGCCACTGGTGCTGGGCCGTAGTCACCTGATTGGTAAAAGGCGCCTCTTTTTCTTCCACCTGCACTACGCCGGGTTTTAGTTTACAGCTCGACATATATAACGTTCCTTTTTTATACAATTTTTTTAGTTGGACTCTTGAAAACCTAAGTTCTCGATCCTATCTAATAAGTGCAGGCGGCGGGTCTCACTGAGAACGCAACAGCCTGCACAGGTGAAATATTTAATATCGCTCAAAGAGAGGATAGACCTATGAACACAATAGACTTAACACCACTATACAGAAGCAGCATCGGTTTTGACCGCTTAGCATCTATGCTGGACAATGCATTACGCAGCGACACCAGCTCAGGTGGTTACCCACCATACAACATCGAGGCTCTGGGCGAAAACCGTTATGGCATTACCATCGCAGCCGCCGGTTTCGAACAGGACGAACTCGACATTCAGGTTGAACGCGGCGTGCTTACCGTGCGTGGTAAAAAAGCCAACGATGACGAGGAGCGTAGCTACCTGTATCAGGGAATCGCAGCCCGCGCCTTCGAACGCAAGTTCAACCTTGCTGAACATGTCGAAGTAACCGACGCTGAGATGCGCAATGGCTTATTAGAAATCCGACTGGTAAAAGAAATACCAGAGGCGATGAAGCCACGCAGCATCGAAATCAAAAACACTGACAAGTCGATTGAGCATAAAGGCTCCGCTGCTTAAACCCTTGTTCAGAGCTTAAACAGTAACTTAAACAGTAAAAAGCAGCGCCCTTGGGCGCTGCTTTTTTGTGATTCGACACGTTCGCCTGACCCGGCTTAATACTCTGGTAACTCGTGCGCAGGCACAGGACGGCCAAACCAATAACCCTGAAAGCGATCACAGCCAAGCGCTTTGAGAATTGTAAACTGTTGTTCCGTTTCCACCCCCTCGGCAATGGTCGTCAATGATAAGGTCTTTCCCAAAGAGAGTATGGTTCGAATTAATACCTGATGATGCTCATCATCTGTCATATCACTCACAAAGCTCTGATCGATTTTTAACTCGTCAATAGGCAGGCGATTGAGATAGCCCAGCGACGAATACCCCGTACCAAAATCATCCAGCGAGAAACGCACGCCAACTTTTTTCAGACGGGCCATTTTTTGAATCACCTGTTCAGTATCAATTAAAAGCATCGACTCAGTGATTTCCAGCAATAAGCGGTCGGGGCGGGCGCCGGTTCGCTGCAACGTTTCAATTACCTTGTCCGCGAAGTCATCGGCTCTTAGTTGACGCACACTGACATTCACGGCAATGCTCCACTGAAAGCGCTGGGGATGGTTCTGCCATTCCAGCAACTGCCGACAGGCGCGGTCTAAAATCCAGTCACCCAGGCAAATAATATCATCCGACTGTTCTGCCACGTGAATAAAAACCCCGGGCATCACCATCCCCCGCTGCGGGTGGTGCCATCGGACCAGTGCCTCTACTCCAGCCACCTGCTTGTACCTATCAACCTGTAGTTGGTAATACAATTGCAACTGGTCTTCAGCAATCGCTAGTCTCAGGTCACGTTGTAACTCAAGCTGATCGGTGATTAAACGCTGAATATTGGCATCATAAAAACACTGAGTATTACGACCTGACTCCTTCGCCCGGTACATTGCCTGATCCGCCTGTTGCAAAATGGCATCGATATCACGCTCGCGACCATCAATCAGGGTGATTCCTGTACTTAGGGTAATACGGGCTGTCTGCTGGCCAAAATTAAAAGGCTCCGACAACAAGCGTTCAATTTTCTGTAGTACGACTTCGACCTCAGCAGCAGCTTTGTCCGCATCATTAGTCAAACGTGACAGCAATACCACAAACTCATCTCCGCCCAGACGAGAGACAGTATCCCGATCCCTAACCAGTTTATGCAGGCGACTACCAATTTCCTGCAGCATCAAATCACCCTGAGCATGACCGTAACTGTCATTCAGCTGTTTAAAACGGTCCACATCGATAAAGAGCAGCGCCGCATACTCCTCGCCTTCGACACTCCGTAATACAGCCTTTTCAAGTCTTTCCCGCAGTAGTCGACGATTAGGGAGTCGGGTTAAAGCGTCATAATATGCCAGCTGATTTATCTTTTCTTCAGCCAGTTTCTGTTCGGTCACATCAATGACGACACCGTTCCATAAACGGCCGCTGCTGTCCGACTCCTGGCTAGGCACTGAATGTACGTTAGCCCAATACACTTCGCCATCAGCCAGAATACGTCCTTCCCAGTAAAATTTATCGGTGTACTTAGTAGCATGAGCCTGGGCAGTAAAAAAGGCCTCCTTATCCTGCGGATGAAGTTGTTCATAAACATGCTGTGCTATCGTCACTCCATCAAAGTCTTTACTTAAACGAAAAATCTCACGGAAGCGCTGACTCGTATAGGTTAATTGGTGCTTACCTTCAGGGGTGAGCCGAAACTGATATACTCCAATAGGAATCAACCGGGTTAGCTGGTCGTACTGCTGTACTGAAAGCATCAGCTGAGCCTGCTTTTCCCGTATTTCAACGTCTGCCTTTCTCAATAAACGACGGGCCCGCAAGTAACCCAGGAGCGTCAAAAAAGCGGATAATAACCAAAGGGTCATGGGTAAAATCAGGCTATTTATCCAATCGGCAATTAACTTCGATCTGGGCGCCATGCTCACTACCCTAAGGTCATAGTTTTCTACCGGCTCCATCCAGATATAATCCCGTCGATAATCCCCAATAGCTGTTTCCCGTTGATGAAAAAAGAAGCCCCGGCCCTGCAACATAAGCTCCTGCATAGCTTCAGTTACTTGACTCGAAAAAATCGCCTGCAGTAATTCAGGATCATCATCCACCGGATGAATGTAATTTACATAACCGTCGTCTCGCAGAAATACCGCCTGGACACCTTCTGGCAAAGACATCCTCGCCCAACTTGCATCCCCGCCATCCAAACGGTTACCGGCAGTCAATACACCAGCCAGCTCATTATTCTGATCATAAACAGGAACCCGGAGTGGAATGATCCATTCACCTACAGCCTCAAAGTAATAAGGGCGGCCGATATGAAAACGCTCATCTTCAATGACTCGGCTAAAGCTTTCCCCAGTTTGTCCATGGTGAATAATATTAGGTAGCGGAGCTAGCAGATTACGAGTGCTAGTGGCAATAAACTCACCATCAAGCCCAACCAAACCATAACCTACAATACCAACATGTGAACTTTGCACCCGCTCCAGGTAAGCATCACCGGCAGCAGAGTCATTAAATACGTCGCGATAAACCAATTCATCCGCTAGTCCCCGCAAAATAACTTCAAAAGTACTAAAGTGGCTGCGCAGTCCCTGTGCCATCAGGCGACTGACATGCTGCAGTTCCTGCTCCTGCTGGTTCAGGCTGCGCTCCCATGTGAAGGCCCCAATAGCCAGAGCTGCCAATAAGAATATGGCAATGAATACCCGGCCAAAGGCACGCAGGATTGGTTCCCGATCTTTTGTCGATTTATCAACCATTAATGCCATATTTACTACTTTTCCAGGAAGCTCAGGCTTATATTTTTTATCGTGGTAAATAATGATATCGGCAGTGCGCTAAACAAACTTAAGTAATCTTTAAGTACATAAATCCTCTGCTCGACCTTGCAAAAAAACAACTTAAAGCTCAGGCTTAAAAAGTCTTATAAACAGGAGTTTATGACATGAACTTAAAAGCAATGCTAGTGAGTATTCTCGGGTTGTCCCTAGTCGCATCTGTAGCGACCGCCCAGGTTCCTTCCTTTAACTATGTGGGCGCCAGCTACACTGAGATAGAAGATGGCAACATCAATTACGATGGTTTCGAGCTGGAAGTCTCTGGCCGAATCGGTGAAAATTGGTTTCTTTCTGGCAGTTATGCCGATATTTCAACCTCTCAGGCAGAAGTGGTTTTTGATGATCTGGATATCACCTATGGTCGGCTCGGTTATATTTTTATCGAAGATGAACTAGCGGCTTTATATGCAGGCCCCCAGGTGCAGTACCTTAACTTTGACGGTGGCCTTGGTTCCACCAGCGAAACCGACCTCGGGGTTTTTGTCGGCTTGCGTTTCATTGCCGCCCCCCGTATAGAACTAATGACTGAAGCCAGCTATATTGACATGGATAACAGCATAACTCGTTTTTCAGCAGGTGCCCGCTTCTATATAACACCCAGCCTGTCGGCTGAAACACAGGCTAATTTTGGCGACTGGAGTGGCTTCAGCCTGGGTATTAATTTCCATTTTTAATATTGGGATATCCTGAGATTAGCAGAGGTTTTATCTAAGAGACTGACAAATATCAATTTTACGTCTAGGTTTATAGGGAACTTATAAAAAGGGAAATAGGTATGACTCCAGCACTCGCTCTTGGGCTGGCCTGCATTCTTTTTCTGTGGGCCATTATACTAGGCATCATGCTTGCCTTTGCACGTTATGGGAAAGAGAAAAACCCACCACCGGTTCTGGTGTGGTGGCATGGCGGTTTTGCCATTGTCGGCTTTCTTATTCTGCTATACGGCAGTTTCTTTGTTGGCTACCCCATGCTGGCAAACTTTGGCGTTCTGTTAATTGCATTAGCCGCCATATTCGGTTTATGGATGTACTTTAACTTCCATCGTAAAGAAGTATTAATCCCTATCGCTATCGTATGGGCACATGGGGCACTTGCCGCCGTCGGCTTTATCCTCATCATTATGGCCATGCTAAATATAGCTGATACGGCTCAGGTCTGAAGGCAGCCACACCCCGGCAGTGAGCTGTCGCCGGGTCTTATTTTCAAATTGCTGTCTTAACGCAATTATTACACATCTATTCGACTACACTCCTTGCTTATTAAGGCTTTCAGAGCCACGCTTAAACAGTTGTTTAAAAAAGGAGTACCTACATATGAAGATGAAAACATTATTACTTACCAGCGCCATCGGCCTTACCTTAAGTGCACCGGCAGCAATGGCAAACGAACCTTCTTTTAGCTACGTGTCCGCAAGTTACGTTGAACTCGACGAAGCGGATACTACTTTTGATGGCTTCCAAGCCGAACTTTCCGGCCGCGTTGGACAGCACCTCTTCATTTCAGGGAGTTATGCACAACTATCCGGAGGCTGGGCAGATGTGAGCAATGTCGATTTTGATATTGCCTACGGTCGCCTGGGCATTATTTTCGGAGAAACAGACCAGGTAGCTTTCTACGCAGGTCCACAGGTCCAGTATATTAATGCTGACTTCGGCCTGGGTTCCGACGGTGATTTTGACTTAGGCTCAGAAAGCTCAACGGACTACGGTGCTTTTGGTGGCGCACGACTTATGCTGACATCACGAGTCGAGCTCAACGGCGAAATTAGTTATGTGGATATGGATAACGACGACTACACCTCTTATTCTGCTGGTGCTCGTGTATATCTGACCCCTTACCTTGCAGCCACAGGCCAGATGAACTTCGGTGATCTGGACGGCTTCAGTGTTGGTGTACACTACAGATTTTAATACCATTAAAAACGGTAGTTAAATCAAATGCAGGGCTCTTGTAAAAGAGCTCTGCATTTTTTATGAGATATCAGTCCTTACTCACCCTGTGAGTAAACATTCACCCATTCAACCAGTAAGCGAACGCCATAACCGGTAGCTCCTGTTGGATGTATACCACTAGCAGATTGCAACAATGCGTTACCAGCCATATCAACGTGCGCCCAGGGTGTGTCTTCTACAAACTCACGTAAAAACATGGCGCCAGCGGAAGCGCCTGGCGAGCCACCGTTGATTAAATCCGCGATATTGCTGCGAATAGAAGCCATGTAGCTTTCGTGCATTGGCAAATGCCAGACCAATTCATCCACGGTATCGCCAGCTTGCTGCAGAGATTTTAACATCCGCTCGTCATCGCTGAACACTGCAGAATAAGCGGTACCTACCGCCCCTACTTTGGCGCCAGTTAGCGTGGCAATGTCCACAATAGCGCGGGGGCTAAATTCAGTCTCTGCATACCAAAGGCCATCAGCCAGGCCCATGCGACCCTCGGCGTCAGTATTATTAATTTCAATCGTTTTACCATTGCCCGCAGTGATAATATCGCCAGGCAGTGCCGCATATTCGTTAATCATATTCATGGTTAAAGGCACAATGCCGACCACATTGACCGGTGCATTCTGCCCTGCCAGGGCCTTCATTGCACCAGCAACCGCCGCGCCACCCGCTTTGTCGGTCTTCATGTTACGCATACCGCCGCCAGTCTTAATACTGTAACCACCAGTATCGAAGGTATTACCCTTACCCACTAATGCCAGAGGCGCTTCGTCACTTCCCTTCCAGTGCATTGCCAGCATCCAGGCACCGTCGACACTACCGAGACCGACGCTTAGCATTGCGCCCATGCCCATCTCTTCAACCTGCTCCGGGCTCAACACAGTAATTTCAACGCCCATGTCTTCCAAGGTACGTACACGCTCAATGAAAGCTTTCGGTCCCATGTTACTGCCCGGCTCATCAACTAATTGACGGGCCAGAAACACCCCACGAGCAAGCGCTTCCAGGCGCTTGTATTCGCCTTCAGCCTGCTCAGTTGCGTTCCAGGTCAGGTTCAGAGAGTTACGCTCTTCCGCATCTGACTTGTAGCGATCGAAATGATAGCCGCGCAAGTCCATACCATGCGCGATTTGCGCAATCATCAGTGCTGGGCTCCTCCCCGCGTTCAGCATGCCGGTCTGCAGCACAACATGTTCAGACTTAGCAGCATTCAGCTTTATCACTAATTCAGCACCCGCCTTTTCGTTGGTCACTCGGGTGGCGTCTGATAAGTCACCTACTCCTAACAAAAGGATACGATTTGCCGAACTTCCTGCAGGAGCCAGAACCTCAAGAATTGAACCAGCGCCGCCTTTGAACTCCTCAACCTGCATAGCTCTTTCTAGTTGAGTTTTTGTTTCTCGATCAAGACCGCCCACATTAAGAGAGTCGGTATCAGCTGGCACCAGAATCACTATTGTATCCGCCTGCGATTGATCAGCCTGCTGCGTAAAAGCAACATTTGTATTCAGGTAAGAATTCGCCAGTAGCGGCGTTGAAGATAGTGCCAGAGCGGCACCCAACATAATTGAACGTACGAGTTTCATAGAAGTCTTGCCTTGTTTTAAAACAGAGAGCTAGCATGCGTTTTTTACAATTTAAACACAAGGTTATGGCCGTTATTTGACCAGAAAAATGCGACTAATGGTATATCGGGCATCGCCCGGTAATAAATTCTTCATAAATCACCTCAATCATGTTTTTGATATTATAAGGACAGGGTGAATCTCTGAACTCTGACAAACTTTTTCAGTCCCGCGGGCTGGTTTTCTATATATAGGCTCTATCGAATTCTCACTGGTCTATTGTCTACGATTTATATTACTTGGTATGCTTATCGCGCTCAGCTCGTTCGGCCTGAGCATAGGAACTTTATATATAAGGACTTAATACCAATGAGAAAAGCCTATTTAACGGCAATACTTGCCAGTATGATTTCAGCCCCTGTATTAGCCCAAACGCCTTCATTTAACTACGTTGAAGCGGGCTATTTTGATTCCGATGGTTTAGACGGATTTAATGCCAGCCTGGTTAGAGAACTCTCGGATGATTTTGTCATCTTGGCAGATTTTTCATATGCCAGCGATAGCTTCATGGGGGTTGATGTTGACGCAACCACACTTTCTGGTGGAATTGGTTACCGCTATGCAATTAGCGAGCAAACCGTTCTGGTAGCCGGACCTCAGCTACTTTATGCTCGCGTTAAAGCAAGCACCTCTTTCAACGGTCAGTCATTCTCAGATAGCGATTCTGAAGTTGGTTTCGGTCTATTGGGCATGGTACGCCACATGGTCACGGATCAATTCGAGTTAAACGGTGGGCTTCAACACTACAACATTGCTGATAGTTCCAGCACCGATGCTTTTATTGGTGCACGCTTACACCTAAATGAGCAATTTTCACTAAGTGCAAGCCTGGCTTTCGATGATGCCGACACCGTCTCAGTAGGTGTTGCCTACCACTTCTAAAGTAACGAGCGCGCAAAGAATGGCTGAGGTTGCTGGACTTCCTCAGCCATTTTCCCTACAATCGCAACGCTTCGTGATACCCAATCAACTGGCCGTCACAATATTAGCCTGATATGCGCCCGTAGCTCAGCTGGATAGAGCGCTGCCCTCCGGAGGCAGAGGTCAGAGGTTCGAATCCTCTCGGGCGCGCCATTTCTGCAAGACCTTCCTTGATAGTAAATACTAACTTAAACTTTTCTGTGTCCATTCTGTGTCCAACTTGTGTCCACGTTCTTTACCCTCGACTTTACGGTGGCCGATTTTGACCTCTGCCTCAATTCATTAAGCGGGCTTCAGCAGTATGATGAATTAATGAGCATTCATGCGGTTGCCCTGCCCTTAACCCGGCAAAAGAGCAGATTAAACAGGATCAAAAACAGGCTGCTTAAACGGCCTGATGGCGACAACTAGCTTGAAAAATACCGGTTCAATTTATGTTCGCGATCTCGCCGTGTGTGTATGCTTAACCTCGACGTCAAAAAAAACAGCAAATAAAATGGTGGGATAACAAGATCCTTGAAAATTTCAGATCGAATAGGTAAGTTTATTATCCGTTAGGTGCTGGCTATTCTTCAGGCCTTGAATTATTTGGTTTTTAATCCACAGCGAGTAAGTGAGAGTTTTGAAAAAATATCGTGTAGGGTTTCAGCGGCAAATAAAGCTAATGATTGCCATTACATTGAGTATGACTTTTTCAGTAACATTTGCACAGACAACAGATACTAAAATAGCAGAAGAACTGCAAGCTATCGTGTCTGAAGAACATGCAGACAGTGGCTTAGTCTCTCTGGGAGCGGCAATTTCCAAAAATCGAGTGCATCTGGCGACGGCGGTATACGGTGAAAGAGAAACCAGAAGCGGTGTACCTGTTTCAATCGATGACAAATGGCATATTGGCTCCGTCACTAAATCAATGACTGCCACTATGATAGCCCGACTGGTGGAAAGAGGCGTGTTGCAATGGGATACCACAGTTGGTGACATCCTCACTGACAGCAGGGTAAGACCTCAATGGCGAGACGCCACTTTGTCGCAGCTGCTCACTCACACTGGTGGAGCTGAAACTGATTTTCCTCGGCGGATCCAGTCGCTGCACCCAAAAGAAGGGACAGAGCGCGACGCGCTACGCAAAGAAGAAGTCCTGAAAATACTAGAGGAAAAGCCCGATTATAAGCCGGGCACTGATTTCGCATATTCCAATGTTGGCTATACAATTGCTGCTGTATTGGCCACCACCAAAACCGGGAAAACCTGGGAAGATCTCATTCGTGAAGAGGTGTTTCAACCGCTGGAGTTGTCGAGCGGTGGCTTCGGTCCACCTGTCGATGTAAACGAAACGATGGAACAACCACGAGGTCATAAAATCACTTGGTTTAGCGGCCCGAAAGCGGTAACCACCGACACTGATAACTCTCCTGTCATGGGACCTGCTGGTATGATTCACATGTCGCTCAAAGACTTATCTGCCTATGCGAATGAACATCTTTTGGGCAGTCAGGGTAAAAGCGAGCTGTTGAGTGCCCAAACCTATCAACGACTCCACGAACCCGGTATGGAAGACTATGCCTATGGTTGGATTTTGGCGTTGGATGATTCCTGGGCGAATGAGCACAAAGTGTTATATCACAACGGCTCTAACCGCTTTTGGTTTGCGCTGTTAGTGATTATTCCGGAGTTGCAAATCTCTATAGCCGTCACAACCAATTACGGCGATTTAAAGCCCGCCAGAAAAAGTGCCTGGAATATCGTTAAACATATGACCGCTTTTTTAATGGAAAACCCCGATATCTAATCATCGATCTCCTCTCTTTTTACACGGGACGTATCAGCGCTCAGCTGTCGGCCCGTTGTAGCAAAAGGCTCCCGTCCTTTTCCCATTCAACCCTTTAGTCTTTGCCATTAAGTCCTTCTGGCACTAGATTCATAGCTAGTGTCTTTGACGGGAATGAGTTTGATGGAATTACTTTGAGAAACCATTAGCATGAGTTTGTGCATGTTAGTGGTGGGTTATGGTTTGAATTATTTTGCTTTCAAGAAAGGTATTGCCGACGACGATGGTCTGGTGAATACCAGTGCCTTAAAAAACGCTCTAAAGCCAAAGAAGAAGACTACAAAACCGGTAACGCCTTTTTGGACAAATGGCTGGATTTTGGCGGCGGCTATTACGGTAGCGTTGCGATGATTAAATTGCTTCTGATAGAGCTTGATCAACTGAGCGAATTTATAGCTGACTGGCAGGGACTGGACAACTTTATCGACAGCATTGGCATTGGCATGCTGGTGAGCTTTTTTGTTGAGCAAATCATGAACTTTGTACAAGCCATTATATGGCCCTCTGATTATGTCAGTCGCTTTGCAATTGAGAAGGTGGCGATTTTCGTCCTAATAACCTATATCGCATATAACATTTCCAGAAAGTGAATCGCCACTAGTTTAATAAACACTCAGTAACCACTGTAGTAAACGCCTTTTAGTAACTCGAGTCTGGTCACACTCACCACCCTTTGTCTCCGCGTGCACGAGACATCAATCTCTTAGCGACACTTCAAGTTTCTCAACTTGACGTTGATACGCTTCTGGACTGTCCTTTTTGAATTTAGCCAAGTTAAACAACTTCCATTTAACGGATGGAAAGTGCTGATAGTCATATGCAGACCAGTCGGGTTGTAGTTTGTTGAACAAAAGAATAAACCGCTTATCTGTCGCGTCTAACGACGCTTTTAGTGTATCGATGAGTTTGCGCCGGGTGGCTTCATAATCGGCGTAACTGAACATGAGATTACTCATCCCCTCGAACTGGTTTTCGAAGGCTGCTTGCTGGTCGAGTAAGTTTGGCTCGAGCATCTCATGAGTGGGTCGGTTGCTGCTGATGAGGGCGAATATGAAGCCACGTTTTATTTCGTCCGTAAAGCCAATACCTTCTAATAACAGCTTCGTATCGAAAAGGTCTCTTGGGTGCTGCCGGTCAAGGGCCGCACAGAGTTTACCGCCATAAAGCTGACCAAGGGGGACTATCGGCATGGCACAGAATACGTCGTATTGCTCTTGCGCAGATGAACACAGTGCCGTTTTGGTTGCAGGCTCTAATAAACCACGTCCGACCATATTCACTTCAACCTTAATTTGCACGCCTTGCTGACTAATCTGAAGCTTACAAACATTTGGTTTATGCTGTACGCGAATGGATGCGCTCAATTTTTCAATGCGCTCCTTTGTGCGCCAAAGTGCGGCATTAATGGCATCCAATGTTTCAGGCCGCTCCGCTATCTCGGCATAGGTTAAATCGATGTCTACGGACAGTCTGGGCATGTCCTGCAGAAACAAATTAATGGCCGTACCGCCATGCATCGCAAAACAATCCGCTTTCGCGATTTCTGGCAACACATTCAGAAGCAGCTTCACCTGCCTTTTATAAGCGTCATTCATGCCAATGCCTCCAGTGCCTTCGGTACGGTGATTTGGTACTTCGCCACATACACCCCATCGGCGACTATCGAACGCTTTCCGGAGCCTAAGTCCACGTTGTCTAAGTTCAGGTAGTTTACCCAGTCATGCTTGGCTTTATCTGCCATATAAAGAAACAGGCGTTTGACCTTGATTGATTTGCAGGCTTCAAGCAGTTTTTGCACGGACGCCGGCCGCAGGTTGTTCAGCCCCTCCATTAACTCGAAGACCTCCGTTAATGATTGTGACTTTGGTGCCAAGTATAAGCATTCCATGACTGCCCGTGCAGGGTCGGATACCTTCACTTTAAATTGCTTATGCGATAGTTCGATCAAACCAAGCTCCGGCGGTAGAAAATTGGTGAGGGCGCACTTTACCGAAAGACCCCAGTCCCGTTTCTTGAACCAAAGCGGTAAATGCTCACCCTGATCGCCAAACAGTTGGGCATGTTTCGGAGAGAGCTCTAGGTAGTGTGACTTGCCCTGCAGTGCTAATGCAGTCTTACCCCCTGGATGGATGGATAGACCCAGCTGGGTTTGCAGTGCATAGACAGCCCCCAGATAATCGACCTGGTCGCCGAAGCGGATTAATGCACCCGTACCGACAGATTCAAACCACTGGCTGTTCTTGTAACGTTTCTGGAGATCGTTGCTGTAACCATTATCAACAAGCCAGGCAGAGCAAAGCACAACCCCCGCGGGTTGGTCTCTGAGCAGCTTGTTTAATTTAGATGATGATTCAGCACTCATAGTACCAGCCTGCTATAATTTATAAACCAAGTTAACCCTGAGTTTATATTATTTTATATTTTGGGTCTATTAGTACCTAAATAAATTACATTTTAAACTGCGGGGCTGGTTGTAGATTGATGCTCAACCAAAGAAACAAGCGTACTGATCATCACTCACAAGCTTTAAAAACTCAGTAAGTCGCCTCACTTTTGGCTTTGGCTCATAAGCATGCCATTTCAAATCAGCGCGCTGCCAATAAACTTTCCAGCAATTCTGCGTTTTTACGTAGGTTGTTTTTGCTACCGGCAGTTCCATGGTTTCAGAAGGATTTTGCCACTGCGGTCTGATCTCGAAAATCTCGATACTCTGATTTTCAATTCGGTAACCAAGGTCAAGCTCTGGTCGTATGTGCACCGGCGGTCTTCGTATCGCCATGAACGCTTCAAGTTCTTTCTCACATTTCTTAATTTCGAATTCACTAAGTGCCATGGCAGATTACCTAAAGCGGGAAAAAGGAGCAGGATTTTAACCAAAAATACCCGATTTATACAGGAAGTTCAGTAGCCGATCGTCTGGCTAACTATCCTTTTTTCCATACCCTTTTGTGGCAAGTTTTGCAGCTCCCTGACAACGTACTGACATTAATTGATACTCTATCAGGCTAATTGGCCTCGCTTGACTTTTCTTGAAGCCCTTATAATACTTGGCCTAAGCGGTCAAAGCCTTTCTCCCCCATTTTACATCGTGTAGTGGCTATTCCCTCCGGAGGCAGAGGTAACCAGAAAGTCGACAAAAGAATCCCCCACACTCAAAAACGGTAGTTTAAGTCCGAATTTATCGCTTAATTTGTAGATTTACGGTAGATAATTACCGTTTTTAAGCTTATAGTACCTTAGTAACAGTAACAAACTACCGAGCAGCCTATATGAACCCTGTAACGCTACAGCTTTTTAATCAAGGACGTTGGTGGGACGCCGCATCCCTGGATTTTCACGGTGACCAGATGAATTCGTCTGTCACCCTGTCGTACCTGCCGAGCTATATTCAAAAAATACTAAGTTACGACCGCAGAGATTGTTGGGCGTGCAGCGTCAACGCTCCCGTCACCATGGTTCCTATTGAATACCCTGGGTGGCCTGCACTATTAGACGACTTGCTACCAGCGGGTGAGTCACGAGCCTGGTGGCTGAACTACCTTGATGTCAGCAGACGCAGTGAATTTGAGCAAAACTACGCCCTCCTCACTCGCGCCTGCATAGCACCCGTGGGGAATATTCGCGTAAAAGAAGCCGCTCAAAACCTAGGTACTAATACCCAACGGTTTCCCATTAAGTCAGTTGTTCAGCTTCAACATGAGTTTTTAGAGTACGCCAACGAGCAAGGTGCTGCTGTCGGAGGCGCGACGGGAGCGGGCGGCGCGGCGCCTAAACTGCTGCTCATGGTTGAAGGCAATGACGTCTTTATCGACAGTGACTTCGCAGGACGCCCTTTACAAGCAACCCCTTACCTCACTAAGTTTGCGCGAAATACACGCTCAGTGCGCGACAACAATATTCTTCGCGCGGAAGGTGTTTTCTATCAGGCATTAACAAAGATACTTGATGACACCGGTATCGAAACTATTGATACCTCTCAAATGATGACACATGACTACCAAAATCAAGTTAGCCTTTGGCTGCCGCGCTTTGATGTGGGAATCAAGAATAACCGAGCCACTCGGTATGGCCTTGAGAGTATATACTCAATCATTAATGCGGCACCTGGTAGTTATAAAGACCATTTTGAAGTGATAGATAAAGTCTGGGGCCGAATCAAGACTGTGACACAGATGTCGAGTTTTGAGTTCGCCAGGCAATATTTGGTCCGAGACTTATTAAATCTAATTTTCGGCAACTCCGATAACCACGGGCGCAACGTATCTTTTCTTAAGTTAGAAAACGACATTCAATTTGCTCCCATCTATGATTTTGCACCAATGAAAGCTGACCCTGAGATGGTCACGCGCTTATTTAAGTGGGGCCAAGACTGCGAGCGCAGTGGCTTGGTTCAATTCAATCTTGTAGTGGAGCACCTTGCAGAATTTGCAGACCCCGTATTGCTCCTGGAAAGCCTTAGAGAAATCGCAGAACGACTACTTGAGTTACCTGGTTTGTTGCGAGCGCTAAACTGTCCTCAGGAAATACTAGAATTCCCGACAATCGCCTTTGAGCGCACAAAAGATAAACTAATTAGCTACGGGGTTTACCATGGATAACCTATCGATTGACGATCGCAAAGCGCTCCTGAGACGCATAGATGACGCACTGAACGAGAACGTTATTTCACTTGGCGACGCCATCAAGATAATACGTACCGAGCTCTATGGTATGAACCAAAGAGACTATGCCAAGTTTACCAGGGTCTCCGACAAAACCTTGCGTGATATTGAGAAAGGTAATACAGATCCGCGACTGTCTATGATAAACAAATTGCTAGCGCCCGGTGGTTTTCAAATAAGCGCCAGGGCAGTAAAACAGATCATTTAAACCCAGCTTTCACTCAAGCCCTCAAGAATGTCATCTTTGACAGGTCTCTATTTTTAGTGGTACAAAAAATGATTAACAACTCAACTAATTAACTATTTGGCGGACTGGGGCTCGTCCGCCATTTGATTTGAAGCAGAAAAGGAACATCATGCTGAATCGCCACTGATTTGCTCGACACCTCGTAGCCATAGATTGGAGTGTGCAGAGTTCGATACCATTTCAATCAACGACAAGCAAAAGCGAGATCGTAAAACGCCGATATGAGGCTATCTTAGTGTAACGGTATTTGATCTACTCTATGAAACAGAGGGGTGCTACCCCGTTTCTACGGACGGTTTAAAACGGCCAAGAGCCCTGAGAGTGCCTTTTCGAACAGCTTCCGCGGTCTGCTCAGCCCGAATGCTAATAGAGGCGGCTTCCTCTGATGCAATATCGAGGCTCGCCTCTAACTTTGATGTGATATTCGCGATGACTGAGTCCATGCGCTCTATATCGTAGCCAACACTCTCTGCGTGAGATTTCCAGTGTCGTGGAAAAATCGTATGCCAATGGTAATGCCGATTCTTACTATTCACTGCCATGGCCATTTTTATTTTCTTCGGATGTAAGTTGCCGACTTGCGCGAATCCATGCGCTGACAATGCATCATACAAGGGTGTTAGCCGGTATCCTTTTGGTGTTAGTGCCAAGCTAAAGTGTAAGCATCCCTTAAAATAGCACCTCGATCATAATGAGGGATCCTCGCAAAGCGTTTTTATTTTAGATTTGTAAAAACTGTCTGAAGTATCAATATGTGCTCCATTAAAATGAGAGCGGATTTTTCTATAGGATGACGCCCTTATTAACAAATTATTTCTGAGTTGAGCGTCTTCTATAGTAAGGTTATCCTTATCTGGGTACGGTATGGTGACGCGGTCAACCACATCCGACATTAGGAGTGCGCATACTCCGAAAATTGTGGCATTCTCTTCTTCAATATCGGGATCGATAACTAATCGCTTCAGTTGGACCTCTAAGTGATATAGCTCATGGTAAACAATTTCTACTGCTTTAAGAACGGCTTGCGTATTTGATTCTAATCCTTGGCAGTTATCTAATTGAACAACCAAATATATAGGAGCATGCCTGCTTCCTGATTTTTCTAATCTGAAGTTCTCTTTTAGAGTAAATATTAATCTAACTAGGTGACCGGAAAAAAAATTTTCGATATTCGGAAATGCCTTAGGTAGGGCATAAGTCAAATCGATACCCTCTTCTAGTAAACATTCGGACGATAGTCTATCTGTATAAATTTCTATATCCAACCCATCATTAATTACTCTGGCAATAGGTAAGTCATAATTTAAATGAAATTGTTTTTCCCCAAAACCATATACTGAAAAAGTCTGGATCGTGTTGCCATAACTACGCATCATGTGAAAGCTATAGCCAGCTTGGCTCTCTGGTTCCGAAAATGTCGAACTGCACGCAGATAATGTAAAGCACATTGCAATGAGCAAGAAAGCTATCTTCATATTGGACTTCCTAAACAAAGGGCTGCCACATTCGGGCGCGCCACTACTGCAAGTGCGTATCAAACCATTTGATTACTTCATGGAAAGCTACTTCTTTGTTCTCACTCAGATCATGACCATCATTCGAGTAGAGAACGAACTTATATTCTCGTCCTAATCGTGCCAGCTCCTCAGCCATGGCGACAGAGTTGCGAGCATTCACTCGTTCGTCTTCCTCCCCATGAAGCAACAAAATAGGGATATCTGAGTTAATCTCAGATATCCAATGTATGGCAGAACGTTTTCTAAGTTCATCCTCTTTGTTCGTATCATAATTAGGAATTCGCCCTTCATAAACTCTCTCCATCTCAGGCCTCGTTTCCAAATCTTTCAACAGATCTACGTTACCGGCAATGGTCACTAATGCTTTTACCTGCGAGCTGTCTTTAAGGGCCAGATACGACTGCATAGCCCCCCGACTTGTACCTAACATACCTATTCTGTCCATATCTGCGTTAGGTATTTCGGGCAAAAGCTCTAACAAGCGGGTGACATCTTCAACATCCGCTCCACCAAACTCATCATGGTACTCAGGCTCTCTTTCAAAAGTTCCTCTATATTGCGTACCAATGACAATAAAGCCCTCTTCCGCTAGAGGAAATAAGTCACCAGCCATACGTGCCATGTTCACGCTACCGTAATTACCATTTCCACCACGGTTATAGATAATGACAGGAAGTTCACTATCTGCATCTTTTGGGCGAATAACATACCCATTCACCAACGCATCACCTGAGTGATACCTAAAAGTCTGACAATCGAGTGTTTGTCGATAATGCTCAAAATCCTCCTCGGGGAACTGGCTTCTGAAATTATCAACGCGCTCTTGAATCTCAGCTTCGTCGTCTAGCCTTTGGGATGTGCTTGCCGTAATCATAGATACCCACTCGGAATAGGAGCCGAAAGGAGATCTGAAACAAGTATCTGCGGACAACAGCTGATTTGACTCGTCTTCTGCGGCTTCCCCGACCCCAAAAGCAAAACTAAAGAGGGTTAGAAAGAATAAACATACATTTTTCAACACAAATAAGACTCCAATTTTACAGCGGTCGCTTTTCTTCTATCAATGAGATGTCAGTTTTTATGCCACCTATAAGGCTGGTAATTAGAGGTGGTTTACATTTTGAATTAAAGAGTAATACTTAATTAACTATTTAGCGAACCGGAACTCGTCCGCCACTCGACTCGAAGCAGAAAAGGAACATCATGCTCACTCACTTTATATTCGCGATGGCAATATCGCTCGCGTCGGTAGCAGAACATCAAACTGCACAGCAAACCGAAACGCAGAAAGAGTTACTCCACTTCGCGACAGAGACACAAGAATCACACCTGCACTTTGCCTCTGTCTGGCCGGGTTTTTGGGATGAGAAGACACCATTCATTGTCTTTAATCATGAAGGCCAAGCCGTTCTATTTACCAAAAACGAGCCGATACCGGGTTATCAAAAACTGGCAGATAATTACTATTATTATTCTGAACGTTTACCGAACTTAACCGACTTTCCTTTTCATATTCATTATCCTCTGCCTGACCATCAGATCGCTACCACAGTTCGCCTGAATCTCGACGATGAATCGACTGATGACCACCGTGAAACTCTTTTGCATGAGGCCTTTCATGGCTATCAGAGGACCGAATTTGCAGACCTGGGCCGCTCTGAGTTCCTTGACCCTAAATACCTTGATGAAGCCTCCATTCGCGCCATGCTTCAGCTGCAGTTCGCCCTTGCGAAACAAGCCCATGAAAGCCGCGAGATTGCGCATATTCATGATTGGCTAACCGTTCGTGTGGCGCTAAGCAAAGTCATCGCATCGGAAGTCGCAAGCTACCTCGCTGACGTAGAACATATTGAAGGAACTGCACAGTGGGTTGGTATACAAGGGAGTTTTGCTGAACATTACCGCGATAACATCGACAGTTTTTTCAACCATTTCCCTGCGCTCTTTGAAACCACCCATGCACTGCGTACTTCTGCCTATGTCACCGGCGCTCTCTTGACTGATTTCGTCAATGACTTTTCTGCGTCGGACAACAATTGGCGCCACGCTATCGAGCAGGGTAAAACGCCTTACGAGTTAGCCTTGCAACTATTTTCCATCTCGACCGAAGAAGCACTTGAGCGATTCAATGACGTCATCGCGCAGTATGATTTTTCTGACTATATGGCTCGCGCGCAAGCGACTAAATCGGACCAAGTCACACTAGCGGACATCGAAGCCTCGTACCCTTATCGGTTAGATATCACCATCAATGTGGTCATGGACGACGGTCGTGTAGAGCTACCCATGTCTTTTTCTGGCGGTGACGAGGGTTTTCATCAGCTTGAAGTCAATTTGATTTTCCTGCCGAATGCAGAAACGTTACAGTTAACCATGCAAGGCAGCGTGATCGATATTCGCAACGCGCCAGTGCTTGCCGACATGCGTAAAGTGATGGAGGGCGAAGTGACATATAGCTTTTGGAGTCAATCACCCATGACTACCATGGATGCTTTAAAAAACATGAAGGATTTAGACCTGCAATTTGGTCAATCCATTATTCAGTCACCGGCGGGTTGGACCCTTGGCCCAACCTCGACGAGTGAACACCTTCGGATTACTTTCTAGCCGCTGTCAGGATTCATGGCTCAGAGCCGCTTGATGCTTAAAGCTTCCCGGCGGCTTTGAGAAACTGACGTAACTCTTCTGACTGGTACTTTCGGTTTGTTTGCATATAGATCCATAGCTTTGTCGTGGTTTGTGCCTGAAAACTTAAGATCAGGCAAACTCCCCAAAAGACAGGCTCTTCTGTACCTGCAAAGAAGAACTGATAAGCGCTCCAGATCAAGGCTATAGAGAATAATATTGCGCAACCATAGGCAACATACATTATGCCTCGCATCCCGGTAGAAAACCCGGTTCGCAAATAGCCGACAAGCTCCGCGTCATTATGAATCAAGTTATCTAACTGCTCGGTTTCTTTTTGTAGCATCGTTTTTAGTTCATCATCATTTGTCATTTTAATTACCTCTCAAATACTTTCATTCATAGACTTTCGCAGCAATTCTCGCGCTCTGGACAGCCTGGATTTGACGGTGCCTTCTGGGATCGAAAGCACCAGTGCCGTTTCCGCTACCGAGAGGCCGTTTACGTAATGCAACACGACCACTTCACCTTCCGTGTCAGGTAATCCACGTATCGCAGAAAATACGACCGTGATATCCAGGTGATTTGAAGCTTCCTCAAGCCCGGCTTGATCAGATGTTTCAAAATTTTTTTCATGAAAACTTTTTGCCCAATCGGAAATTTCCCACCTTAAGGCTCTGAATAACCAGCTTTGAAAAAGACTGTCATTCTCTAATTTCGCGATTCGTTTACTGATCTTGAGCCACACATTCTGAACCACATCTTCAGCCACCGTAGCGCTCGATGTTTTGATGGCTGCATACCGCTTCATGGGCAAGAAAAATAGCTTATACAACTCCTGGAGAGCCGCTTTATCACCTCTCTTTGCCTGAAACACCAGGAAGTTAACAGCATTTTTGTGGTTGCCCTCTTTGTTCGTCATAGGATTTCCAACAGGCTCTTTAGTAAACAAATCAATAACAAAACCACTTCTTTTAATATTTCATAAGGAAAGGGATCTGCTAAACATGTGCAATCTTTATCAAAATCCGTTATCAGGTACACTGGGATTAACTCCATTCGACTTTATCGTTATTAATAAAGACGAGACAACAGAGCCTGAGGTTCTTTGCTTTGATATAAAAAAACAGTCATCTAACAACTTCAGCTGATATCACTTCAGCGAAAGCATAAGAGGAAATTAAAAATGAAAAATTATAGGCTATTCATGCTCGCGGCAATGTTAACCGCACTGCCTGCAGCTGCGTTGGCTGACGAGGACTGTAACCTTGAGTCTATTGAACGCATCACACTCGATGTTGCGGATGTCAGAGCATTTAAAGTTTCCGTAGGCCCAGACAAGATTCAGCTACAGGGCCGCGAACAGGATAATGGCGAACTGCGCATTCGCAAATGCGCCTCGTCTAACGACCGCCTGAATGCATTGCAGGCTAACCAGGTAAAGCAAGGTGATACATTAACCTTAGAGCTTGACCATGGTGGTCAGGCCAACTACCGATCCAGTTTCTTCGGTTTCATGCGAACAGAGAATTACGGCTACTTTGAAATTTCCGGCACTGTCCCCAGCCATTGGGCGTTAGATATCGCGGTAGGCTCTGGCGATGCAGATATCACGGAGATCGCCTCCGTTAACATAGTGATCGGAAGTGGAGATGCCAGCATTAAAAATGTCGCCGGTGAAGTCACTGCAACCCTTGGCAGTGGTGACCTGGAAATTAAAAGAGTCGGTTCCTTATCGGTTTCTTCAATTGGCTCAGGAGACTTGGAAGCAGATTACATTTCCGGTACTGCCGATATTGGCAGCATAGGCTCTGGTGATGCTGAGCTCGATAACATCGGTGGTGACGTCACTGTGGGCAACATAGGTTCTGGCACACTCGATATTGAGCGCGTCGCAGGCAATGTTTCTGTGGGCACTCTTGGTTCAGGCGATATTCGCGCCAGTCATATCGAAGGCGACTTCACCCTGCGAAGCAAAGGGAGCGGCTCTATCGACATAAATAATATTCGCGGCTCAGTACAGGTACCTAACCGCTAGTGAAAGAGTCGACTACTATGTGAGGATTCACCTTTATACTATTTTACGATGCAGCGTAATTTGACAGATTTGACGCCACAAATGGACCTATACCGAACATGACCAAACAGCCTTTACTATTAGTTGTCGACTTAGAAGCGACTTGCTGGGATAGCAGCGTACCGGGTACCGATCGCAAACAGACGGTAAACGACATGGAAATTATAGAGTTCGGCTGTGTTGTTGCCGGGCTTGATGGCACCATTGTTGACTCAAAGTCCTTTCTCGTAAAACCAGTAATGCACCCTGCATTATCAAATTTCTGTACCGAGCTAACCAGTATCACTCAGCAGGATGTAGACACGGCGCCTGGTTATAAAGAAGTGACTGCAAGTATCAATCAGTGGCTGAGCACCTTTACTTTATCCGCATGGGGAAGCTGGGGCAATTACGATAAGAACCAGATACAAGCGGACTCACAAAGAATGGGCGGTCATCCTGAGTTTTTTAACCTGCCCCATATCAACCTGAAAACATCCTGGCGCAAAAGTAACGGGCTTAGCCGAAAAGCAAAATCCGGATTAACCCATGCCCTGGCGTTTCACGATCTTGAGTTTGCAGGCCGCCACCACCGGGGTATTGATGATGCAAAAAATATAACCCGGCTGTTACCAAAGATTGATCTCACGTCTGTGCCTAGCGGCTTGAGTTAGTTTCCACGCTTTTATCCGCTTACCGATCCGATGACAAGAAGTCGCTGCATATTCAGCAATCACCATTCATCTTTATATTCGCCCGTTTATCTTCCTCCTTGACTGACTGTCACTGCAAAAACTATGGCTTTGATCTGGCCTTATGATTGACCTCTGATCAGACACACAGAGGATAAACACAATGGCTACTAACACCATCAAGGCAATTGCAGTGTGCGGGCTGGCCCTCGCTTGCGTAAACACGGCCTTCGCATCGGTAATTCCAGAACACGTGATGAAAGCCTATCAACTGGGGATGCAAGGGGATCAAGCACAGAATCAGCGAGCTTTTAATGCACTCACTGAAATCAACCAGAACTCTGCAAACCCCGTTGTTTTGGCTCTGCTGGGTAGTGCTGAAACCACACAAGCTCGATACACCAACAACCCCTGGCAGAAAATTCAGTTTACTGAACAAGGCATTGCCAAATTAAGCAGCGCTGTTGATCAAGCAGCGTCCCTGCCCTATCCATTGCAAGCGCGCGTCAAAGTGACCGCTGGCTGCACCTTCGCTCAAGTGCCAGCAATGATGAATCGCGCAGAACAGGGGCGTTATTTGCTGAATCAAGTCATTGAGCAAACCCATGCATTTGCCAGTCTGGAGCCTGCGTTGCAGGCCTCTGCATACCATTGTGCGGCTATCGCAGCCAGAAGTTTATCTGAGAATGAAGAAGCCCACCGTTTTACGCTACTGGCAGAAGAAATATCTGACCAAACCAAGTAAGGATACAGCATGCTTAGATTTGAGAATATCAATAAAGCCTATCGAACTGGGGGTCTTTCTGTCACCGCGCTAGCGGGCGTGTCGGCGGAGATCAAAGCCGGTGAAACTGTTGCCTTATGCGGTCCCTCGGGTAGTGGCAAGTCGACCTTATTAAACATTTGTGGATTACTGGATAACCAGTATCAAGGGACTATTTGGTTGAATGGTCAAGCTATTCCAAAACACAAAAACCAGCTGACCCAGATAAGACGCGCAAAACTCGGCTTTATTTTTCAGCAATACAATTTAATCCCGGTCATGTCGGTTTATGAAAACCTTGAATTCCCATTGTTGATGCTGGATCTGAGCAAAAAACAACGAAGGGAGCAAGTCACAGAAATCCTGGATAAGGTAGGGCTCAAAGAACATATATCCAAACTTCCTGGCCAACTGTCTGGTGGCCAGCAACAGCGTGTTGCTATAGCGCGCGCTTTGGTCAAGCGTCCAGAAATGGTGATCGCCGATGAACCCACCGCTAACTTAGATACAGCGACGGCAAATATGATCATGGATTTGATGCGGGATCTCGGTAATGACCTGGGCAGCACCTTTCTGGTAGCGACTCATGACCAGCGTATGACCGAACGCTGTCATCGGGTGCTGAATTTAGCCGACGGTATGTTGGGAGCCTTATAATGCGCTGGATTACCTTTGCTTTTTTAAATGTTCTGCGAAACCGACGTCGTTCTCTATTTACTATTTTAGTTGCCGCAGTCGCCGTTGCCGCGATTTTAACGACCAGTGGTTTTGCCCTTTTCACCTACCAGTCTCTTGCGGAAAAAGCGGCCAGAGATGAAGGGAATTTCATCATTACCCATGCCAGGTATTTTACTGAGGAAGAAGACACGCCCTTGCAATACGGATTATCCAATGTCGAGCTTTTACAAAAACAGCTAGTTAAGGATGACGAAATTCAAAGTGCCTTGCCTAGAATCCACTTTAACGGCCTGATCTCAAATGGTGACAAGAGTTCGATCTTTATGGGTCTGGGCGTAGAACCCGAAGAGTTTATGTTAAAAGGGCCTTTTTTAAGTATGGAGTCTGGACGGGCGCTGTCTGATTTTGGCTCAGATACACAACCTCAGATTGTATTGGGTAAAGATTTAGCACGCAGCCTCAAAATTATGGTGGGCGACTATGTGACATTACTGTCAACCACCACCGAGGGTGCGCTGAATGCGATGGATTTTCACGTTCGTGGCATTTACACCACCGGTGTTCCAGATATCGATAAGCGCCAGCTCTATATTAAGTTGCCGGATGCCCAGTCATTGCTCTACACCGATAAAGTCAGCTCATTGTCAGTGTACTTATTTGATATCAATGCTACACAAAGCAAAATGGAGCAGTACCAGTTTCTCAGTGCTTCATTAGCCTTTACTCCCTGGTGGGAACGCGCTTTTTACTACCAGTCCGTTAAAGATTTATACAACCGAATTTTCGGTTTACTGGGGGGCATCATGGTGCTTCTCGTCTTCTTTTCCATCTCCAATACTATGGCAATGACAGTCACGGAGCGAACCCGGGAAATTGCTACTCTGGCTGCCATGGGTTCATATCAATGGGAGATCATACGCAATTTCGTCCTTGAATCGACCATCATTGGTTTTCTCGGGGCGACAATTGGAATCGCTTTCACCGCCTTAACCGCCTGGGGTTTAACCTATCTTGGCCTAGAGATGCCGCCACCGCCTGGCAGCAATCAAGGCTATCCGTTAACCATTGAGTTTTCCTGGCAAATTGCTTTGCTCATCACGGCAATCATGATCTTAGTCTGTGTACTGGCTGCTTTGAAAGCGGCATACAAAGGCAGCGCAAAACCCATTACAGAGGCTCTCAGTCATGTCTAAATTAACTAGTGCAATCCTTTTTACCTTCAATCTTCTTTTGCTGTTGCCTTTAAACGCATTGGCCGGAAACATCCATCAGCTAAGTGGCGAAGCAACACTGCGGACAATAGATAACTTTCGCAGTGAACCCGGTTCGGTAAAAATATCCTCCACAGTCACCTCCTATCGCAATGGCGAAATCACTAACACCCGGCAATACGATGTCTATTCAACAAGCGATAGCCGCTCATTAGTCATCTTTAAGTCGGCATCCGAGCAAGGTCAGAAAGTGCTGATGCGGGGCCATGACTACTGGCTGTTTATGCCGCGAAGTCGCCGCCCTATTCGAATTACGCCCATGCAGAAGCTCTTAGGAGATGCGTCACTGGGAGATATAGCGACGCTGAGTTGGAGTGAGGATTACGAGATTCATGAAACAATCAACAAAGGCGCTACCTGGCGGTTAGAGCTGCATGCTACCTCCCCTAAATTGAGTTACGAAAGAATACTGCTTGAGGTCGATACGACTGATCTTTTTCCACTCAAAGCCGCCCTTTACCTGCGCTCTGGCATGCATGCAAAAACCGCCGAATTCGAACGCGGGGTTCGTAATGAGGAGGTAAGGGTGGTGGCTATGGCGCTGCATGATGAGATGCGACCAGGTCATACAACAGTCATTAGTTATGACCATATTGAGTCCATACATGTGCCAGACAGACTGTTTAACCCTCAGGTTCTTATCCGCACCGATCTTGATCAACTGCTAACAGATTGAGGTTGGTATGAAAAAACATCTGCTTAACTATGTATCAGTTATCACCCTACTGACACTGAGTAGCCCCTTGCTAGCCCAGGTAGACAGCCGGCTGCGGGTTCATGTTCAGGACTTACATGCCAGTCACAATACTATTTTTGCAGCCGAAAATACGACCTCGGTATTTTCAGCCCTGGATATAAGTACCGAGGTAGATGGCATTCGGGTCGCGGCTACCGCCTATTGGCTTAAACAGGCTGACAAGAGCCAGTTTGATCTAAAAGTCTCTGAGGCTTTTTATGACTTTACTCTGCATAACTGGTATCTGTCTGCTGGCAAAAAGAAGCTGGATTGGGACGTGGGTTATGGGTTTCGGCCTCTGGATATGTTTTCACCTACCCAGGCATTAGCCATTTATACCGCCGTACCACCCGGAGTTTTCATGGTAGTAGGCGATTACTTCACAGAGTCCGGCAATACCAGTGTGCTCTGTAACGAAACCGCTTCCTACTATTTAGAAGATGGCCGAAATGTGCCGAAAAGCTCAGGTTGTGGTGGGCGTTACTATCATTATTTCACTGGCTTTGAAGCTCAGCTTATAGGGCATTATGACAATAAACTGGGTTTCAGACTTGGGGGGAATGCGCTCAAAGTCATAGGCAACAGTTTGTCATTGCACAGCTCTCTGTTATGGCAACAAAACTATCGCAGCCCTGTATTTGATAACCAGGCGCTAACGCAGACTGATTCTGCTGTAGTGACTAGCCAATGGCACAGCAACAGTGTGCAAGCCTTATTAGGTTTTAATTATACCTTTGCTTCTGGCATTACTGTAATTGCTGAGTACTGGCATGATGGTCGGGCACCACATGATAAACAATGGCGAGCCTTAATTCAGGCATCCCAAACCAGCGCACAGCCACATCAATTAATGATGATGCGTTCACACTTTGCCACCCAAAACCTGTTTCGGGACAATCTGATGTTACACTTAAGAACCTCATCCGGTCACTGGCGCCCCGAACTTACTGTGTTAACAAACCCCAGAGACAATAGTCTGTTAATTAATACCAGGCTGTGTAATAAAGGCCTTAGGTCTTCTCAGTATTGCCTCGGATTAAGGCAATACGCGGGGGGAAGCGACAGCATATACGAACAACTTAGCTATAACACAACCTGGTATCTGAATATGGAAATACAGCTATAACATGGCGACCAAGATGCATGCACCGCGCAACGGCAATCATTGGCAGAGCCACCTGAAGCTGGCAGTCATCTGTGTTTTAGTCGGTATTATGGTTCACCTGTTTGGTTCGACCAAATACCTGAGTATCTCTATCTTCATCTCATTAGGCATCGGTTTTAGCATTCGCTTCTCACGTTATTGGCTGATAACCCAATATCCTGATATGCGCCTCTGGTTGCAGTATTTTTATGCCCTGGTGCTGGCCTTTCTGGTCTGGGGGGTTGCCCCCATTTTATTAAAGGTGATGGCAGGGCCGGGAGACTCTATTGATTCGCTACAGAATTACCTAGGTATCTTTTTTATTGGCAGCCTGGCCATGGCGCTGGTCAGTTTTGTCTACTATCGCAGTGAACAAACCCTGGCGCTAAAGCAAGCCCTGTTTCAGGCTGAATTGGAACAAGTAAAAAAAGACAAGTTACTACTCGAAACTGAACTACGTTTACTGCAGTCTCAAATAGAACCCCACTTTTTATTTAACACCCTGGCCACTATTCAGGCGTTAATAGCTGTGGATAGTCGACAAGCCAGCGAGATGTTAACCGCACTGACTTCGCTGCTGCGACAAAGTTTGGACAGAACCCGAACCGAATGGCTGACATTAGAGCACGAACTGCAATTTAATAAGGCCTATCTGGCTATCCAAAAAATCAGGTTAGGCGAACGTTTAAAGCTGGAATACGATATTAGCGATCAACTGACCGACGATATTATGTTTCCCCCTATGCTATTACAGCCCTTGCTTGAAAACGCCGTGACCCATGGCATTGAACAACTGAAAAATGGTGGCACCTTAACACTCAGCATCAAACTCGACGGGCAAAACCTTATTATTACTATCATTAATCATTGTAAACCCGGCGGCAGTCAGCACACA
This sequence comes from Aliidiomarina minuta, assembly GCF_003987145.1. Taxonomy (NCBI): domain Bacteria; kingdom Pseudomonadati; phylum Pseudomonadota; class Gammaproteobacteria; order Alteromonadales; family Idiomarinaceae; genus Aliidiomarina; species Aliidiomarina minuta. The sequence continues at coordinate 1,932,852 of NZ_PIPL01000001.1, forward strand.
GGTGCTCAAGTGGGATTGAACAATGTTCAACAGCGGCTCGCGCAGCTATATGCTGAGCGGGCAAAGCTCAGTTATGATATCGGTTATGATAACAGTGCAGCCGATTTGGTACGTGTTACTTTAGAGGTGCCTATTCATGTCGCAAGCGATTGAAGTTGTCATTGCCGATGACGAGCCCCTGTTACGCGCTCACCTTAAAATGATGATTGAAGAAACATGGCCCGAGGCTGATATTGTTGGTTTAGCAGCAAATGGCGAAGAGGCATTGGCTCTGATTGAAGCCTTCGCTCCAACGGTGGTATTTTTGGATATCAAAATGCCTGGCACTGACGGTCTCGAAGTATCCCGAACATTATGCGACGTCAGCAATCCGCCCTATGTGGTTTTTGTCACCGCCTATGATCAACATGCCGTTGAGGCATTTGAAAACCAGGCCATTGACTACTTATTAAAACCCATAGAAAAAAACAGATTAGAGCGCACCATCAGAAGGATCAAAAAACTACTGCTTAACCAATCACCGGATTTAGATCAGAAGGCTCAATTCAGCGCCCTACTTTCTGAATTACAGAAAAACAGCCAACCGACGCCCACGGCAAGCTATCTAAAATGGCTGAAAGCTAGCAAAAGTCATGAAACCTTCGTTATCGATATAGAGGACGTGGATTATTTTATTGCCGATAACAAGTACACAGAAATTAGCGCTGGCGAACAGAAATATCTGATTAAAACCCCTATTGCAACACTGGAAAACGAACTCGACCCAGATGCTTTCTGGCGCATTCATCGCAATTGTATGGTCAGAGTGGAGCAGATACAGCGTGTCATCAAAGACGAACTCGGGCATGTTGTGGTGGAACTTAAAAATAGCACCGACACCTTGCTTGTAAGCCGGAAGTATCACCGCTTATTCAAACAGATGTAAGCTGGTAGCTCAGTCGCTTCAGATGGGCTCCGCCATTACGGTCTGCTTGTATATGCTCGGGCCGCCTTTTTGAAGCTATGAATTGTACCAATGTTGAGCTTATTGACCAGACACCAGAGTCTGGATAGCAGGCAATTGTTGTACACAACACGACATTTATCGCGCATATTTGCGTTTCCTATTCTGGTTGCTATCTTCTTCGGAAGCAAAGGTGACGAAAGAGGAACCATGTATGGATTTATCTTCTCTGGACTACCGTATTATTTCTACTATCGCCTCGGTGGTAATGACCCTAGCCTGGGTTGCCTATCTGCATCTTGCGCTCACTCAGTACATGCGGGCCAATCGTCCATTTCTGGTGATTCAGCATGCGCATGAAAACGACCCCTCGGCGCTGTGCCTGTTTGTTAACCTGAGTAAGGAGCCTGTTCATTTGCAGGCGGTGATGGCATGCGTTCATAGAGGCGACGAACGTACCTCGTTTCGGATTACAAATTATGAACGCATTACGGCGACCGAGCAGAATGTTCAGTCAAAGCTACGTCAGGGGCCAATTCAGCCGGGCGGATATCTGGTATTGGGGTCTTTTGCTGACATTATGCTCGGCAACCAGTCCGAAGATGAGGATAGCGAAAAATTGACGGCTGACCATCTCTCCCAAATCGATAGCCTGGAGTTATGCGTGGCGGTCGTGTATGCATCCAAAAAATACCACATTGGTGCTCGTCGGCACTTTTTTCTGGAACACCTCGATGGAAACACTAAAATTCACGCGTATAGCATTTTCACGGAACAACTTGTGCATAGGAAACACCGTCGTACAGTGAGAGCCTGGGTAAACGCCGGAGTTGACCCCTGGGAGGAGCAGGATACTGCAGACGAAAGCCAAAGTCAGTCGGGGTCGCATATAGGTAAAAAGCAATCCTAAGAGACTTTATGACCACCCGTTTTATCGAGTTGTACGGCGAAGCCCAGCGGCAACAAACCCGGACCTGATGTTCACCCTAATCTCAATTGACCTTTATCCTGGGAATAATTCCATTTTTCAATAAGATCTCAGTTTTGCTGGAATTTAATTCCACTTGAGGGCATGCTCGATAACTCACATACCTATTATTTAAAGGTCAGGTAATGGTCGTTGCCAGAAAAATTATAACAAGTCTGAATCTTGCTCCATTTACTATTGTCTTAAGTCTTTTCTTTGTCGGCTGCAGTGCCACATCGACCGAACTGCCATCGGATCAATTCCGCTGGACAGATACCGCGACGGTTCAGGCACAGCTAAACTCAGGCGAACTATCGAGTACTCAGCTGGTGCAGTATTACCTCGATCAAATAGCAGGAAACAATCACCAGGGTCATGATATCCGGGCCATCATTGAAGTTAACCCGGAAGCTCTCGAACAAGCTCGGCAGTTGGACGAGGAACGCCAACGTGGCAATGTCCGTAGCCCATTGCATGGGCTCCCTGTTGTGCTAAAAGCCAACATAGCGACTCATGACGAACTCGCAACCACCGCAGGTGCCACGGTGATGAAAGATTTCATTACCAGCAAAGATGCTGCGCTAGTTACTCAGCTGCGCGATGCTGGCGCCATTATTCTAGGTAAGGCGAATTTATCAGAATGGGCTAATTTTCGCGGGCAGGACTCTATAAGTGGCTGGTCAGGTCTGGGTGGACAAACACGCAATCCATATGTACTTACCCATAATCCATGTGGCTCGAGTTCTGGCTCAGGAGCCGCCGTTGCTGCTGACTTTAGCTTACTGGCAATAGGGACAGAAACTGACGGTTCGATAATGTGCCCTGCCTCGGTGAATGGTGTTGTGGGGGTTAAAGCGACACGAGGCGCGGTATCAGGCTACGGCATCATCCCAATTGCGTCAGCTCAGGACATTGCAGGACCCATGACTCGCCAGGTTTTTGGAGCAGCGGTGCTGCTTGATGCAATGACTACCATTGAGGCAAAAAGTCGCTACGGTACATCACTGGCTGAAGCAACAAAACAAAATTTCAAAGGTGAATCTGTAGTGGTCGTTCGTGCATATGATGACCGGTTTAGTGGCATCGAAGTAATGACTGATAACCTGGTGACGGCTTTGCAAAGCAATGGCATAGAAGTTATCGAAGTTGATGAGTGGAGTTTACCTGACCAACTCTATGCGGACGAGTTTGAGGTTTTATTATACGAGTTTAAACGCGATTTGAATGCCTGGCTGGTCGAGTTTGATGCGCCAGCTCAGAGTATGCAGGCGGTCATTGATTTCAACGAAGCAAACGCAGATTCAGAATTAGCACTATTTGGCCAGGAGTACTTTGAAATAGCAGTAAATATTGACCTCACTGATGCTGCAGAGAGTTACAATAACGCGCTATTTAATGGTCGCCGTTTGGCTGAAGAACACCTGGATCAGTACCTCAAAAAACAAGGTGCCAGCGCCATTTTAATACCGGCCTACGGCCCCGCCTGGCCCACTGAACCCACCGAAGACGACGAAGGTTTTAGTTTTGGCACCTCAACCGCCGCTGCAGTTTCTGGCTACCCGTCGATTACCCTACCGCTAGGTCAACAGGGTCCATTACCTTTAGGCCTGAGTGTTATAGGGTTGCCATGGAGTGAGGCAAATTTATTCAGCTTAGCGGCCTTGCTCGAAACGCAACTGGGTGGCTTTAAACCTCCTCAGTTCTTGCCAGCTCTGGAAGCTGAAATAACCGCAGAGTAACTTAACCTGCATTGCTATACTCAAGGCGCACAACGCCTTGAGTATAGGTTCAGCATAAAAACTAACCAAGATCGTCAATATCAACAACGCCCAGTAATTGATAGTGCTGATTAACTACAGGCAGCTCTGGTACCTGATAGTGACTCAGGCAATGAGCGACAAAGTCAGCATCGTGATCCGGCACTATCAACTCGCAGGCCTGTTGTACAAAGAGACCAATGGGAGCTGATGTCTTGGTAATATTAGCCAGCACACGGCCTGATACCACACCGTAAAAGATGCCATGCTCATCGACCACGTACAGGTAATGGCTTTGATGCGCCTGGCTATAATAGTAGTCAATGGCTTCAGCAACCGATGTTTGCAGAGACAAAATACTCACCTTAGGATCATAACTAAAGGCTTTGTGCCATGCCTTACGGTATTTCCAAAAGCGTTGTTGTTTCGGGCGGTTCAGGTGTCTTAACGCTGCATTTCTGATATCCAGGGGAAGTCTGCCAAAGACTCGCGCAAGTTCCTTAAGTGGAAGCTGCTTCAGCAGTCGCCGCCGGGCAATCGGTCGCAGTTGCTTAACAAGTGCGGCCACTTCCTCTTCGGTAAAGCACTGAATGAGGCCAAGCTGAGAGGATACATCAAGCTCAATGAACCGTGCAGCTAGGTCTTCGATATCCAGTAATAACAGGTCTTCGGCCAGGTGCTGTATATCAACCTGGGCGGCCGCTTTAAGCCATTCATCAGCAAGCGATCCGCTGAGCCGGCTGTGTAAAGCTGTGGTTAAATGGTGGTGATAAAATAACATAGTGTGCTCCGTATTTTATAGGTGCCACTATGCGCGAGCTGCCGCTCGCACTACGAGGGCTGGCTAACGCATGATGGCTTTTATACTCGCTGTATCAAAACTGGGAGGTTCAGGTTTCATAATTTCCCTTTTGTTGTGCTGTGTAACTGAGTTTGAAAGAACAGACGGATCCGCAAACCCGCCTGCTCAACCATTGTTTTAGCTGTATGACTTATGCGCCTGATCCGCCAAGAATGGTAACTGCAATGTAGAAGTACAACAGCACACCGACGAAATCAGCAATCGAGGTAATCAAAGGCGCACTCGCTGTTGCCGGGTCAAGCTTTAAACGCGACAGTAGGAAAGGTAAGCTCATACCAATCATGCTACCGGCAAAGACGACTGCCACCATCGAAATAGAGACGACCAGCGCGATATCCGTACCACCGCGGTAAACACCCAGTCCATAAACTGCAATGGCCATAGCGATACCTAACAACAATGCAACCCAGAACTCGCGACCCAGGGTTTTAAGCCAGTCTTTTAAGTGCAAGTCACCGGTTGCCAATGCCCGTACCATCAAGGTTGAGGCCTGAGCGCCCGCGTTACCGCCACTATCGACCAGAAGTGGTAAGAAGAATACGAGAGCAACATAAGTTAAAATGGTGTCCTCGTAACTTTCAATCACTCCGCCGGAGAACATATTGGCAAATACCAGTATGATCAGCCAGGGCGCTCGTTTTGCGAACATGGTCCAGGTGCTGACTTCGCGCAACGACACGTCCTTTAGAGCTAAAGTACCACCGCCTTTGTGGAAGTCCTCGGTGCTCTCGACCACATCAACATCCATCGCATCATCAACGGTAACAATACCAATCAGTTTGTTGCCGCCATTAGTAACGGGCAGTGACAACAAGTCGTAACGACGAATAGCGTCTGCAGCATCCTGCTGTGGCTGCTCGGCACTGACTGAAACTAAGTCTGTGCGCATCACCTCACTGACAGTGGCATCGTCTTTTTCTGTCATCAGCTCACGCAACGACATTGTACCGATCAGGCGCTGCTGCTTATCGACCACGTATACCTGATAAATAGTTTCCATTTCCGCAGCATTCTTGCGCACATAACGCAGTGCTTCGATCACAGTCATATTCTCAGGAATGGCTACATAAGCTGAAGTTACCACCGCACCTACAGTGCCATCGGCGTATGAAGCGAGCTGCAGAATGTCTTCCTGCTCTTGCTTAGCCAGTTTAGGCAAAATGCCTTTTTGCTCTTCCTCCGGAAGACGCTGATACACATCGACCCGCTCATCGCGTGCCATAGCTTTGAACAGACGTAGTTGCTCTGTTTCATCAATAGCTTGCAGCAACTCGTCCTGGTAAGACGGGCTGAAGTAACCAAATAAACTAGCCAGCTCTGGGTTGGGTAACTTAATCAATAACGCAGCCGTTTTCTCAGCCGAAAACTGTTCAAGCTCTTCAACGATATCAGCGTGTTGGTTATTGTTAACTAATAGCAGCCAGTCATTCGCGTCCAGGCTACTCATCTGCATTTCAATTTTTGCTTTTAATTCTGCTTGGGTCATCGGTTTACCCTCCCTTAAAAGGCCACATTAAGGCCAATTGTTACGATGTTGCTACGGACTTCAAAGTCACGTCCAAAGCTTGCATCAAACTCTATACGGTCGTTAAGCACAGTGCGAAAACCAAGCGCTGCCGCAGGACTGTCATCACTTACACCCGCGGTTTCGGCAATTAGATCTAAACGTTCATTAACCGTAAAGGTAGTTGCAAGACCCCAGGTAGGGTTCCACTCTGAATCAAAATTATTGTATTCAGTACCCACATTGACATGCACCATCAAAGCGTCGTTCACCGGATAGCTGTATGGTAAATTAATAAAGCCGCCTTCAAAGTCACTTTCCTGATGATCCCGCATGACACCAACAGAGAGCGCCAATGCGCCGCCATTGAGGTTGGTCGAGAGCATGGTTTTCAATTCCAGACCGTAAGCGGCAAGCTCACTGTCACTGGTGTTGTACTCTACTGGCAGGCTGACTTCCCAACCATTCTGCGTAGTACAGATGGGCATAGCCACCCAGGAATGACTCGCATTAGGCTGATCTACACGTTGCGGTGCACCGGCAGAAGCCCGCTGAAACCAGGTTTCCAGCATGCACTCGCCCGGGGGAGTAATGTCCGCATCGTCCACCAGAAAGTGTCCGCCATTGGCCATCACTGGCTGACTGGCAAATACGGCAAAACCTGCTGCAAAGGCAGCCGAAAGTGTTAAAGCGTTCAGTTTGAACTGCATAAAATTTCCCTTATAGTTTGTGGAAAAATCTATGTGCAGGGATGAGGGCTCAAGTACGTAAAGACATCGCAGGCTAAGCGAATCAGATCAGCTTAGTCATACATGTTTTTAAGTGCTTAAGGGATAAGTCGGTTAAGAATAACTGACAAATTTTGCAGTCCTCAGCTCACGTCAATAGTGTGCTGAGCTAACTGCGAGACTATTAACTAGGCAGGCAGAGAGAAGAGCACAACGTCTGACGCGTTGCACATAGGTTTTTCAAATTTTCAATTTTAGCTAAGCGACAACTCGGAGGTTCCGCGTGGCTACAATTTGCGTTCATAGGTCTCTCAAATAGTTACTTGCACACGCAAGCGGCGCAAATAATACAGGCTAAAAACCGAAAGTCAACTTTCTATTTTAACGAAGCAATCAATATCTAAATAAAGCACTACCTTCGAATATCTGCGTAGCGTCAGCCTTGCCGCAAATAACTGAAAATAGGTTCCTTTAAAATCCGTCTTAGCGGCACCATCGCAGTCACCATGGTGAGTAATAAGGTAGCAAAACAAGCTAAAATAAATGCAACGGGTTCGAAGGAAATCGGTAGCGCACTATTCGCTTGCACTTGTCCCGTTATGAGCGCCAGAATGAATACGGCCAAAGGCACAGCGACGGCAAGTGCCATGAACGCATGCCGTAACACTCTTAACAGTAGACTTTGTGGTGGTGCCCCAATGGCCAGCAAAACGCCGTACTCATGCCGATCCACTCTCAGCCTGGCTTTAATCTGATACCCCAGGCTTATCAGCACACTGGCAATGATTAAAGCCGAAATGAGCACAGTGGAAATAAATAACGAATTCACCGCCTGATCTTGCTGCGCCAGAATCTGGGCTATCGACCTGGTCTCGGAAAAAGAAGGATCAATCATTTCCCGATTCAACCAGGTATGCAACGCTTGTGCGATTCTGTCTGCCTCGCCGAAGAAAAACGTCACAGACCGCGGAGCGTGAGCGCTCGCTTCAACAGATAAATAAATCATTGGCTCGCTCGCCCGCGCCCTTCCGCGGTGAGGCACATTATCAACAATCCCGGTAATCTGTGCGTGACCATGAATTCCACCCAGAGTCAGACTAGTACCCACAAGGTCGCTACCGGAGCCGTTCCCGCCTAGAATATCAGCTGCTCTCCGATTGATGCGAATACCGCTTTGCCAGTCCTCATTACCTGCGAACGTCGCTACATCTAATACGTCAAAATAGTTTCTGGTGACATAATGTATGTCGAAGGTAACCTGCTGAGGTAATAAATTAGGGTCCTCTATGGCGAGCGTCTGCGGTTGTGCAAAAGGTGCAAAGGACACCGCGACCTCACCCGCATCTATATCCGCAACTCCGCCCTCCGTCAGCGACCGGATTGCCAGCCCGGTTCCTCGCTGACTGACGTTCAACGACTGCGTGCTTACCTCAATACTGCTATCGGTCATGGCCTGCCATTGATACAAAGCAAAAGTCAGCGCCATATTTAATGACACCAGGGCTACGGTCAACTGCAACGCCAGGTTTCCCTGCGCACCTAGTTTGCGCAACTTACTACTGCTGGTCCCCATGGCTCTGTCGAACAGTTCTTTTTTCGATACCCTGATAAGCGGCACCAAGAAGCACGCCAGGAAAACTACAGATATCAACATCCAGCTGGCCAGCCATTGCCCGTAGTTGATCCCCAGGCTCATATCCCCCTGCAGTGCCTGGTAGGTCGGATGCTTGCTAATCACGGTTTCCAGTATCAGCAGTAGTAGCAAAGATACAATCGCAATGACCGCAAGCTTGACCGCGGCAACAAACAGGGCGCTGCCAAGCTGATACCTTGGGGTGGCACCAACTACGCGCATGATTTGGTAGTCTTTTTGGTAGATCAAAAAACGGCTGGTGAACACCATGAAGGTATTGAAGGCCAACACCACCCCTAAGGCGACCACCAGGAATATTAACAGCCGCCATTGCGCCAGCATATTTTGTCGCTCGACGGGCGAGAGTTCAATGCCTCGGTATACTTGCAGCACTCCGCCCTCACTCGCAAAGCTCATACCGGAAACGCTGGTGTCAATAGCTCTCAGGCGCTCGGTGAGGCTCTCTTCGTTTAGCCGCTTTTCGGAGCTAAAAACACCAAAATAAATGGGCGCCGCATTCAAAAATCGGTCGACCATGGTTTCGCTACTGGCATCAAATGGCGTGGTAAAGCGCAGATAGTCGCCAGGAATCCATACATCCGGTTGCCAGTTTCCGAGCTTATTTAACGATGCCGGCAACACACCGCCCACCACAAACGCATGGGGCACCCGTTCGTGATAAAAGCGCTCCCCCACTACCGAGGGCGAGGCCTGAAGTTCCTCGCGCCAGAAACGCTCACTAATCCAGACCGTATTGCTCTGTTCAGCAGGGGGTAGTTCGGACACTCCGGTCATACTAAAGAAGTTGTCGGCATAAAAAGCCACCAGAGGGTCGCGCAGTGTCCAATTTGAAGACTCCAATGGAGCATTGCTAAACGACAACCAGGACGCCTGTTCAACATCTGCCAGCTCGGAGGCATTCTGCACGGCCACTTTATTGACCGGGGCCTGACGGCCATCTTCATGCTGATACGCGAGAGTATAAAAATAATCATCGCTGCCAAGCCATCCAGGATTAGCGCTCAACAATATCTGACCAAATCTCAGCGATAAGGTAAGTAACGCGCACACAATGGCAAAGCCAAGCAAAAGAACCAGCAGCTTGCCCCGCTGACCCGCCCATCGCCGCCACTCACAGGTAACCTCAAATAAATAAGAGTTAGTTACCATCGACAAGCCGCCCATCCTCAAGGCGTATTTTACGCTGACAACGGCCTGCAACAGCGGCGTCATGAGTGACCAGAATCACGGTGGTCCCCTCACTCTGTAACTCCAACAACAGGTCCACTATGCTGCCACTGGTCTTCGAATCCAGATTACCTGTAGGTTCATCGGCAAGCAGCAAGCTGGGTTTATTGACCAGAGCCCGGGCTATCGCAACACGTTGCTGTTGACCACCAGAGAGCTCATTGGGCCGTGACTTCATCTTGGCCGATAACCCGACGCGTTCAAGGGCATTGGCAGCTCGTTCAACATATTCCGCTGAAGGCACACTGGAATCGTACCTGAGCGGTAAGGCCACGTTCTCAATCGCCGTCATGTCATTGATCAAATTAAAATTCTGGAATATCCAGCCAATATGACGATTACGCAGCACGCTTTTTTGTTTTGCGGTTAAACCCGTGACCTGATGCGCACGCAAAAAATACTCGCCGGATGTTTCCTGATCAAGTAAGCCGATGATGGACAGCAGTGTCGATTTGCCACTGCCAGATGTGCCTTCAATAGCAAGGCTCTCACCGTCCGCTACCTCCAGCGATATATCACTCAGCGCGTCCAGCTTGCCCGCTCCCTGACCAAAGGTGCGGCCAATGTTATTTAATTTTATTAAGCTATCCATTGGTTAAATCCCTTTTTGTCACGAAGTTTCTTGTGCGCATAGCGACGGGGATATCCAGCAGCACATGGTCGCCCGCTTCTATGCCGGAAACCACCTCTACATAATCCCCACTTAACACACCAAACGTCGCTTCCCGTCTTTCAAAGCGTTCGCCATTACCCACAAAAACATACGCCGTGCTATGTCCCTGCGTCACATAGGTCGGGGTTCGGATGCGTATCACATTCTCAGCTTCTGCAGTGGTAATTTGTGAGGTTACTTCCAGGTTCGGGCGGCTGGAGTCGGGAAGTCCATCAAGAAATACAACCTCCAGGCGCACCTGATTATTCTGCGCACTGGGGTGAATTCTCAGGACTTCGCCCCGCACTCTCTGCCCGCGAACATTAATCACTGCCGCCTGGCCAACCTGTACCTGCGCCGCATCACTGGCTGAAATCAAAAGGTCCGCATACAAAGATTGCGGGTCCGTTATTTGCGCGATGACCTGCCCACGCTGGACCGGTGTTCCAGGCTCGATATCGTCACCAAGCTCATTTAAAAGCCCCGAACGCGTTGCTTTAATATCCAGCTGCTCAATATCGTTTTCCGCCATAGCTAACAGCTTCTCGGCCTGCTCCAACCGATAACGATAGGCTTGTTCTTCGGCGTCCCGGTACTGAGAGAATGCCTCTATGCTTCTACGCCCCAGGTTCAGTTTTAAATGCGCTTGTTCCACTGAGGTTTGCGCACGCAGGAAGTCTAATTGCGCAATGATTTGCTGCTCAATCAGTACTTCCATGGTTTCCAGCTCACGCTCAGCAAACACAATTTCATTGCGCAGTATCTCGACATCATTGTCTAACTGGATCGCTTCTCGTTGTAACTGGGCTTTTGCTGATTCCCAGCCTGCCATAGCTTCCAGCACCGACAACTGAGCGCGCTCTTTTTCGCGTTCCAGCAAAGGGTTTCGCAAGGTGATAATACTGTCACCTTCGGCTAGTTCAGAGCCGGGGTAACGATTAATTTGAACAACAGTGCCATCCACTTCCGAAATAATGCTGCTCGTTTGGCGCGGTAAAAGGCGACCGAACGCAGAAACCCGGGCTTCAACATGACCAATATCCGCCTCACTGATATGGATCTCATGTGCCGTTGAAGCCGTTAAGGTTTTCCACGAGAGCACAGCAAGCGCCAGCAACAAAGCGCACCCGCCAATAATGACCAACGGAAGCCAGCCCCGGCGAAGCAAATTCTCTCGATCTGGAATATCTAGCATTATGAAGTCCGCTTTGCAGTGAATGACCTAGTTTTACTGGGGTACAAGTCCTACTCTGGATGGAATAATCCGGTACTTAGGGAGCTCCTCGAATTCACTTAAACGATCCAGTCTGTTTTGGTAATTTTCCAGCATGCCGGAGGTGAAAACATTGCGATTGTCTCCGCCTGCATCGCGAGCGACATCAAAATATAGCAGGACAAGTCCGCTCTCTTTAAAGGACTCAATGTTAATCAACTGACTCAGTTCTTCGACCGAGGCGGACAATTCGCATTCAACATCCGTCAATGTGTTTTCAAGCTCGGGGTAATGTGAGGCGGCTTCATCAAATGTAAGCCAGTGTTCCTGATCTAAGTCATACAAATAGCCCGCGCCCTGATAAAATTGACACCCCTGCTGCAGGAAAAATTGTTCTACAGTATCGAAGCGCTCGGGGTAAACTCTTTCCCAGCTTTCAGAAGCATGAGCTGATGTGACCTGCCCATAACTGAGTACCATGAACATGGTTGTTAACAGCAGTGTTTTCCCTAACTTAAAATTCATTATATTTACCTATTTTATTCTTTGTAAGCGTTTTTTAACAAGAAAAACTGACGGCCAGATGGCCGCCAGGGTATATTAGCAGCTAACAGAGCATGGACTGGCCGAGGTGCATGCAGTTATACCTCGCTCAGTTTCGACATAACACGTATATGTATCACCAACATAACCACACGCTGAGTCCCCACAAGCCGCCCAAACACTCAAGCAAAGTGAGCTAACTGCAGCAGCACACGCTAAACCAACGATTTTTTTCGTAAACTCATATTTCCATTCCTTTTAGAATATTGAAAGTTTTTTCGCCCAAATTTGGGCAATTCCGCCCAACCGCTCCATAGGCAATATATTTTTAACAATTCATATGGAATATGTATAGTTGGTTGCTAGATTTTTTGCTTTTTGCCTCAACAAAATTAACAGGTTCTGTGAGAAAGGTTGACCAAGAGCATTGAAAAGTCTGCTGAATATGAGAGTGACGACAACTCTTAAAGGGAGCTCCAACGTCACAAATCAGTAAGCTTGTATGTACAAACCATAATCTCTAAATTATCAAAATGGCACAATAACTGACCCAACACACTCATTTCGCCTCAGGCAGGCATATCTTAAAAAAACACTTCCTCAGTTAACTCTGAGCCAGGATAACAATTCATATGACTAGAGGAAGCCAGCCCCGGCGAAGCAAATTCTCTCGATCTGGAATATCTAGCATTATGAAGTCCGCTTTGCAGTGAATGACCTAGTTTTACTGGGGTACAAGTCCTACTCTGGATGGAATAATCCAGTACTTAGGGAGCTCCTCGAATTCACTTAAACGATCCAGTCTGTTTTGGTAATTTTCCAGCATGCCGGAGGTGAAAACATTGCGATTGTCTCCGCCTGCATCGCTAGCGACATCAAAATAAAGCAGGACAAGTCCGCTCTCTTTAAAGGACTCAATGTTAATCAACTGACTCAGTTCATCGACCGAGGCGGACAATTCGCATTCAACAACCGCCAATGTATTTTCCAGCTCAGGATAATGTGAGGCGGCTTCATCATAGGTAAGCGAGTGCCCCTGGTCTAAGTCATACAGATAGGCCACGCCCTGATAAAATTGACAGCCCTGTTGGTTGAATAATTGTAGAACAGTATCGAAGCGCTCGAGGTAAACTCTTTCCCAGTTTTCAGAAGCATGAGCTGATGTGACCTGCCCATAACTGAGTACCATGAACATGGTTGTTAACAGCAGTGTTTTCCCTAACTTAAAATTCATTGTAATCACCTATCCCTTTGGTTTTTTACATGCGCCAGCTCAGCATCTCTTGTAATAGGAAGTCGCCTGGTTGAGACTAAACACTATTGGATCTTTTAATCCCTCCTCAGAGGCATTCCTCATGAAAACCAGCGGCTATTTTGGCACCTTGTTACTTCTGTTCAGTCTGACGGCCCATTCCAGTGTCGACCCGGGGCAGGTCGAAAGCTCCCTCTCATTACGTGACCACTGGATGACACTGACCCGTGACCTGATGAGGTATCCGGCCTGGACCGCTGAAGGCGATGAGTTTCATTACAAACTCAGTGTAGCAGGCGGCTTTCAGTTTTTTCGTGACAACCTGGAAAGCGATGGTGCTGTTCTCGCCTTCGACCATCAACACATTGCCGATACTTTAACTAAGGCCAGTGGCGATAGTATCGATCCCCTGCACCTGCCCTTTGATCAATTTCGCTACGCCGACAATGAACAAAGCATCCGTTTTTTTCACGCTGGTGAATCCTGGCAATGCCAGTTAAATGAACTGCATTGCGCCACTACTCCACGCCAGACGCGCCCAAAAGCCTTTGGTGTGGTAAGAGACTTACGTGTAGATGCCCATAATCCGCTACGCCCCTCGCCCAACGAGCGTTATCAGGCGCATGTCGTTGACTATAATTTAGTGGTAAAAACCGCCGACGGCGAAACAGTCATGGAAACCAGTGACGGTGAGGCTAACCATTTTTATGATCCTGAGTCCATTCAATGGGCACCGGACAGTTCGTCCCTTGTTATCATGCAAGTAAGGCCCGGCGATGCCCGTATGGTCACCCGGGTGCTGACCGCCCCCGAAGACCAACTGGAACCCAAAACGGTTGTGCAGTTATATCCTAAACCCGGAGATGCAGTAGATCAGGATCAGCCGGTCCTGGTGAAGCTTGAGGCGCAGGAAACTCATGTCATAGACAATGCACTCTTCAGCCAACCCTACCAGATAGACCGCGTAGAATGGCAACAGGACAGTAGCAGTTTTACCTTCAGATACACTGAGCGCGGCCACCAGCGGGTACGTTTAATAGACGTCAATGCGACCAGCGCAGAACCCCGCGCACTGGTGAGTGAAAACAGTGACACCTTTATTAATCAGTGGGCTACTTTTTTCCAACCACTGCATCAGGGCGACAAGGGCGCTATCTGGTTATCGGAACGTGATGGCTGGGCTCATCTGTATCATTACAATAGCGAAGGTGAGCTGGTTAATCAGGTTACCAACGGCGCCTGGCGGGTGCGCTCGGTCGTGCATGTCGATGAAGACAAGCAACAGATCTGGTTCTCAGCCAGCGGCCGTTATGAAGGCCAGGACCCCTACTTTGAGCATTATTACCGCGTCAACTTTGACGGCACTGAACTAACCCCATTAACCGAGGGCAATGCCCACCACGAACTGACCTTCTCGCCCGATATGCAGCATTACATTGTGCTGCGTTCACGCACCGACTTGCCCACGGTTGCCGAATTACGCCTTACTCAGGATGGTTCATTGGTGCGTGAACTGGCCAGCGCCGATATCAGCCGCCTGACCGCAGCCGGTTTCCAGCCACCTGAAACCTTTGTCGCCAAAGGCCGCGACGGTGAAACCGATATCTGGGGCCTGATTGTCAAACCACAGGATTTTGACCCCGAACGGCGCTATCCGGTGATTGAAAACATCTACGCCGGTCCGCACGACAGTTTTGTACCTAAAAGCTTCTGGCCCTTTGGTTTACATGCCGGCGGCGATAAAGTGATTGGCATGCAGGCACTGGCCGACCTGGGTTTTATTGTGGTGCAGATTGATGGCATGGGCACCGCAAATCGCTCCAAAGCATTTCATGATGTTGCCTGGCAAAACCTGGCAGACTCCGGTTTTCCGGATCGCATTCTGTGGCATCAGGCAGCGGCTGAGCAATATAACTGGTACCAGATTGATAATGGCGTAGGTATTTACGGCGCATCCGCTGGTGGCCAGAGCACCGTCGCTGCCCTGCTCTTTCATGCTGACTTTTATAGTGTCGGCGTGGCATTTGCCGGCTGTTATGACAACCGTATGGATAAAATCAGCTGGAACGAACAATGGATGGGCTATCCGGTGGGGCCCCATTATGCGCAATCTTCAGTGGTAGAGCATGCCGAATTACTGGAAGGCCAGTTGTTAATCATCAACGGCGAACAGGACAGTAACGTTGATCCCGCATCGACCATGCAATTAGTCGATGCCCTGATCAAGGCAGAGAAAGACTTTGACCTCTTAGTAGTGCCCGGTGGTGAACACTCAGTAGGCCGTTCCAGTGGCCCCGTGCGTTATATTCAACGCCGCCAGTTCGACTTCTTTTCACGCCACCTGGGACAACAGCAAACCCCGGACTGGAACAGCTTAGGCTCCGTGGGGGCTTTGGGAACGGCAACGCAATAATGGCGCAGGTCATTTCAGCAAGGCGAACTCTGGTATGATCATATTCGTTCAGTGTTCGCGTAACCTTTTTGCTTACTTTACGCTACTGAGCCACAACGCAACCTCTTCGAGCACTTCAGCCAGGTGCGATTTGCCGTCTGCGTCGCGAAAGCTGTGATCAAGTCCGGGCAGCATTCTTAATTCGATATGGGTAGCGCCATTTTCAATAAAGGTCGCGATTTCAGACTGGGTTCGCGCTGGGTCAACGCTCTCGTCGGCGTCGGACTGCATTACGAGCACTGGTGCCTGGATATGGTGCAAGGGTTCAAGCTCCCGAGTGCCATCCTCTATACGTTGGGTAAGCGAATTATTCTCTAGGTACGCCGCTGGGCAATCTTCGCGTTCGCCAGTTGCATAAGGCAAAGCAGCATCAATGCCGTACTTTTCTATCGTTAATAAGGCAGCCTCTGGGCTCAGGGTTTGCCACATAGTCTGTATGGACTCGATATGTTGCACGCTATTGCAGTCAGAGCCATGAAACACAACCAACAAAGTATCGGCTGCGGGGTTATTCAGGTAGTACTGAATAACGGAGCCGTCCTCCCGTTTAACCTGTGGCTGTGCCGATAGCGTGAAAGCTACAAAGAAGAGCAAGGCGGCCAGAATAAATACTATGTTTTTCATCATTATGGATCGTTTTAATAGCTAACAGATTTCTGTAGACCCCAAAAAGTTTAAAAATCTCCCCCAAGTACCTGCTCAAACCACTGTCTGGTCTCTTTTGATGTCAGTTGCTCTAGCTCAGCAAGCAATGCTTCAGTTTCAGTCAAGGGTGTAGTCATGTAACCATCCAGCAGCTGGTTAAAGCTTTCGTCTCCGATTTTTTGTTCAAGCTTTTTCAGCAGAAGCGGACCTAGCGCATAATTGACCATAGCAGGCGCACGTTCTTTAACGTCGGCTTTCCAGACAAAGTCATGCCCTTGCGCCCGTTGTTTCCAGTCCGCGACAACGGCTTCATAAGACTCTAATCCAAATTTCTGCCTGACCTCTCTTGCCGCCACGTACTCAGCAAATGACTCTACCATCCAGTAATGGTGTGACATAGGGTCGCCAAATTCTGTCCAATGATGCGCAAGTTCATGGCATATATAATGGTAACTCTGTTGTTCATTTACTAAGAGTTCACTGGTGACAGATAAGTAACTGGAACGAGCAAAACTGGGGCCTGTGCGGTCTAACAACACTAAAGTGGCCGAATCCAGCCTGTTTGTTGTGTCTGTTGCTGCAAATTTAGTATTGAGTGAAATAAGACACTCGTTTCCCATGCTCGCTAATGCGCCAGCATGATCTTCATTTTCAGTGTCGTAGACAACCGTAAAACCTTTATCGACTGCCTGCTTTCCCTGCGATGTTGCATAGATGGCCACGTCTATTGTCGGTTGCTCTGAGATCAGCTGGAGCCCTTTGTCTGTCTGTCGCACCTTACCGGGTCCGTACAGCTTCCAGTCAGCAGGTAGCTCTACGTGCAGTGTGCCCTGAATTGGCGTAGAAAAGTCTGCAAATACCGGATGCCACCCCGAATCGATACTCAGGTGAATGCTCTGATTATCGATATAATTACCATGACCTGCTTCAGCGTCAATCAAACCGCTGTAAGATATATCAATTTCATGCATGGGTGTATCGCCACTAAACTGCAAAGTGATAACACTCCAGACGGGCACGATCTCAGATACGCTAACGGTATAATCTTCTAAGGTGTCTCCGCTAATGTGGCTTATTGCAAAGTCCTTATGCAAAAACAGGCTAGCTGTATTGTTCTTTAAGCTGGTGGAGGGGATAACCAGACGCGAATCGACTTGCAACCCACCAGCCTCATTATTAAAAGAAACCTGGGTCTCATAATGAGTCACTTGCGGAGTCTCGGATGCCGCTATAGCGAAAGACATACCTAATAAGAGATAAAAAAGAACCGTTTTTAACATAAGTCACCCCAGATAGTGTTTATAAACAAGCTAGCAAACTAATCCTCCACAGGCACCAAGCTCTTTGTTACATCTTGTTTCATGGTGTGCACTGCAAAGGCTTTGTTAAATCTCCTATCAATTTTAAACGACCTATAAGGGCCACTTTGAACCTTTGTAATGTTATGTTATAACATTACACTAATTTGATACATCGATCCCTCGCAATGCAATGCTAGGGCCTTTCACGCTTTGACATCATATATAAATAAGAGGGTACTCATGCGCTCGTATACTAACTTAACCTTCGCAATTGCCGCGCTACTCAGCGCCCCAGTCCTCAACGCTTCTGATGAACCTGCAGAAGAACCTGTATTGGCAAATACTGAGAGCAGTCACCCACTTGAAACCATTACCGTGCGGGCTTCAGGCTTAGGCCGCAATGCGGTTGAAATGGCGGGGCCGGTTTCCGTATTAAGTGGCGATGAGCTGACCCAACGGGCTGAAGCCAGTATTGGTGAAACCCTCAAATATGAACCTGGCGTACATGGCAACTATTTTGGCCCCGTAGCCTCCAGTCCGGTAATTCGTGGGCTTGACGGACCCCGCGTACAGGTGGTTCGCAACGGCATGAGCACAGGCGATGTTTCCCGCGAGGGCCCGGATCATGCAATTACCGCGGATGCTATGACAGCACAGCAAATTGAAGTGCTCAGAGGCCCCGCCACTCTGCTATACGGCAGTGGCGCTATAGGTGGTGTCATTAACGTTGTTGACAATCGCATTCCGCGCACCGCATCGGGACGCCCGGACACGTTACTGCAAGGCAAGTTTAATACTGCTGCCACTGAACGCGCACTTAGCTTCTCCCACGACACCAGCGGCGATAACTTAGCCTTCCATGCCGATGGCCACTACCGGAAAAGTAACGACTATCGTGTTCCCAGGTACAGTAATGATGAAGGTTATAGCACGTCCCGGCTGGATAATTCCTGGGCCGAGCATCACACGCTGAATTTTGGCAGCAGCCATATCGCCGATTGGGGGTTCGTTGGTTTTAGTTATGGCTATATGGATAGCAGTTATGGGTTACCTGAAGGGCCTGCCAGCCCTGACGATGAAGACGAAGGAGAACTCATTAAGCTCAACCAGCAACGGGTTGCCCTCGCCGCTGAATATCAGCCTGGCCATCAGAGCTGGGAATTACTCACTGCCGATCTGGCGTTCACAGATTATGACCATGCTGAGTATGACGAAGGTGTGCCCGAAACCGAATTTACCAGCAAAGCCTGGGAAATGCGCTTGACGGGGATCTATCTACTCGACAACGGCTGGCGTGGAGTTATTGGTTACCATGGCACCACACGCGACTACGAAGCCGCGGGCGAAGAAGCCTTCACACCCAACACAGATACCGATAGTCATGCCCTGTTTTTATTGCAGGAACGTCATTTTGGTTCTTTAAAGTTTGAAGCCGGAGCTCGCTTTGAACGGCTGACTCATAAAGCATCGGACGTCGAAGACGCCAGCGGTATTCGCGATATTGATGATCCATTTAACTTATTCAGTTGGTCTATCGGCGGCGTATACAGCCTCAATCAGAATCACCGGTTAACGGCCGCCTTTAGTCAGGCTGAACGCGCACCCATCGCTAATGAACTTTATGCAAACGGCGTACATGTAGGCACCCGCTCCTATGAAATTGGCACCGCTTATCAGGTCACCCACGAAAATGGGCAGACCACCATTGTCAGTGACCCAAGTTTGTCTTCAGTTGAACGGGCCAATAACTTAGATCTGGGTCTGCGCGGCAACTTTGGAGATCTCAGCTACCAACTCAATCTGTTCTATAATCAAATTGACGACTTTGCTTACCTGCGAAATTTAGGCATGCAAATCGCGACCATGGATGCCTATCAGTACACGCAACGCGATGCTACTTTGCGTGGTGCCGAAGCCGAAGTGAGCTGGCAGTTCATGCCAGCGCAACAACTTAGTCTGATGGCGGATACTGTACGTGCCCGTTTAGATGAAGGCGGTAATTTACCCAGAATACCGCCTCACCGACTGGGTGCGGAGTATCAATACCAGGCCAATCAATGGGTGGCAACAGTCGGGGTGTCTCGTTACGGACGGCAAAGTGATGTTGCCGAGAATGAAGAGGTTACCCAAGGATACACTCTTCTGGAAGCCTCGATAAATTATGACTTTAACTGGCAGAACCAGAACATGATGTGGTTTGCCAAGCTACAAAATGCCAGCAACCGACTGGCTTTTGTACACAGCTCTTTCATTAAGGAAGAAGCCCCACTGCCTGGACGTAACCTGACTATCGGACTTCAGGCTCGTTTTTAACTATTTAGTTATTATTGAGTTACTATTCAATCATTAAGGAAGCACTATGTTAAGAACATTATCCATCACGCTCGCCTCAGCAGTTTGCCTCTTTGCTGCACCAGCGTTATCTGATGCCTTTGAACAAGCGCCTTTACCCTATGCCAGTAACGCACTGGAACCTATCATTGACCAGCAGACTATGGAGATTCATTTCGGGCGCCATCATGCCGCTTATATCAATAACCTGAATAGTGCAGTAGCCGAGACTAGCGAGCTACAAGAGCTGAGTTTAGAAGACATGATGCACAATGTGTCCAACTACAGTGTCCAGGTTCGTAACAATGGCGGCGGTCACTACAACCACACACTGTTCTGGGACATTATGGCTCCGGTTGACGAAGGCGGGGAGCCCTCCAGTTCACTACGCGAAGCAATAGAGCATCAATTTGGCTCTCTCGACGAGATGCAGAGCGAGTTTAACAGTGCCGCGGCTTCTCGTTTTGGCTCGGGTTGGGCCTGGCTTATCGTCAACGAACAAGGTGAATTGCAGGTCACCAGCACGCCCAATCAGGACAACCCACTGATGGATGTGGTGGATGACCAGGGAACTCCTATTCTTGCTCTGGATGTCTGGGAACATGCCTACTATTTGCAGTACCAGAATCGCCGTGGCGACTACTCTGAAGCCTGGTGGCAGCTGGTCAACTGGAATAAGGTCAATGAACTGTATGAAGAGGCTATAAACGGCTAAAAATAAGACTGAAAATTAAGAAAAAAAATAGCCCTGTATCAACGGGGCTATTTTTTCTCTCTATCTTCTCTCTCTATTGACTTTAATCTAACTGTATTTTAAGTCCGCGACGGATCAACAAAGCATCGGTGGTAGGCTCCTGGCCACGGAATTTAATGTAAGACTCCATCGGTGGGCGTGAATTACCAACCTCAAGAATATTACTCCGATAGACTTGCCCGTTTTCACGCGACAAGCCGCCTTTTGTCTGCATATAAGCAAAGGCGTCGGCGGCTAAGATCTCACTCCACATATAAGCGTAATAACCCGCTGAATAACCACCACCAATGGAATGGTTGAAATACGTCGACTTGTAGCGCGGAGGCACGGCTGGCATGTCAACCCCGTGTTTACTCAGTGCCGCAGCTTCAAAAGCTTCGACGTCCTGTTCTCCAGCATCTGCACTCAGGGTATGCCATTCCATATCCAGAAAGGCCGCGGAGATATATTCCAAAGTGTCAAAACCCTGGTTAAAGCTACGTGACTGCATGATTTTCTCAAGCAATTCGTCTGGAATCGGCTCGCCGGTTTCATAATGATTGGCATAGTTGCTAATCACCTCAGGATAAGCCGCCCAGTCTTCTTCAAAGGTCGACGGAAACTCAACAAAATCACGAGATACGGAAGTACCTGCCAGCGACGGATAATTCACATCCGAAAACATGCCGTGAATACCGTGGCCCAACTCATGGAACATAGTAGTCACATGATCGTAAGAAATCAGTGTCGGTTCGCCGTCGGAGGCCTTTGGAATGTTCATCACATTCACCACCACCGGCTTTTTATCCAGCAAATGCGACTGACCCACAAAAGAGCTCATCCAGGCACCCCCGCGCTTACCTTCACGCGCAAAGTAATCAGCATAGAAAATAGCCAGGCTAGTGCCGTCGTGGTCAAAGACTTCATAGGCCTCTACGTCAGGGTGATACACAGGCAGGTCTTCACGGCGCTCAAAAGTAATGCCATACAGACGGTTCATGGTATAGAACAGACCGTCATGCAACACCCGGTTAAACTCAAAGTATTCACGCACTTCACTTTCGTCCAGATCATAACGTTCCTGGCGAACCAGTTCAGCGTAATATTCCCAGTCCCATGGCTGAACTTCAAAATCACCGCCTTCACGCGCGATCATCCGTTCAATATCCGCTTGTTCGCGCTTAGTGTTTTCCACCACCGCAGGCACCATGCTGCTAAGCATTTCAAGTACGTTTTCCGGGGTTTCGGCCATGGTATTCTGTAACTGATAGTCAGCCCAGTTCTTGTATCCTAAGAGTTGCGCACGTTCAGCACGTATTTGCGTTAAACGTGAAACCAGGGGGCGGTTATCGTATTCACCTGAAGTTCCCCGATTGGCTGAGGCCTCCCATACCCGTTGACGCAGTTCGCGATTCTTTAACGAAGACAACACCGGCTGGCGTGTTGTGTTGGTAATACTCAGTAAAAACTTACCTTCATGCCCGGCCGCATCTGCCGCATTGCGCGCACTACGCAGCTGACTGTCCGACAAACCTTCCAGCTCTTCTTCACTATCCACAACCACGGCTATCTCGCGTGTAATGGCCAGCTGGTTCTGAGAAAATTGCGTGGCCAGGCGCGCATGCTCTTCATTTAAAGCGCGGATTTGCTGCCGTTCTTCGTCATTTAATCGAGCACCAGCACGCACAAAACGATCGTAATAAATATCCAGCAAGCGTGCTGATTCGGGATCTAAATCCAGTGCTTGACGCTGATTATAGACAGCCTCAACCCGGGCAAAGAGTGCTGGGTTCAAATTGATATCATCGGAGTGTGCAGACATTTTAGACGACAAGTCCCGCTGTATTTGACGGCGTGCTTCGTTGCTATCTGTGCCACTCAAATTCGAAAATACCCGTGATACCCGCGTTAGCAGTTCACCGCTTTTCTCCAGTGCCACAATAGTATTCCCGAAGGTTGGCGCCGCTTCGTTGTTTACAATGGTATCAATTTCCGCCTTATGAACCGCCATGCCACGTTCGAAGGCTGGCATGAAATGCTCATCTTCAATCAAGCGGAAATCTGGCGCTTCGTATTGCAGGGCCGAAGCCTGAGCAAAAGGGTTGTTCGCGAAATCATCTTTCTCAGCTGTTTCGCTGGCTGCGGCAACGCTAAAGTAAGTCGTTTGCGAAGCCTGTACTGAATAGGCTGTTAGTGACAGTACCGCACTAACGGCAACCGCTATTATGTTTTTCTTATGCATGGGTTATTTCCTATGTGGTGTCCAAAAATAATTAGTAATAATCAATCACTACCGCATCGTGTGCATGCAGGCTTTCCAAGTGTCTGACTTTCAGATTGTACGACACAAGCCCCTCAATGCCTTCAATACTGGCCTTAATACGCCTGGCGGCATCCTCGCAAAAAAGTAAATTGGCTCCGTTATTTTCAGCAAACTGCTTTTCATCAACCCGCTTCACGGCGGTTTGCAAAGGCGTACCTATCACCTGCTCAAATTGATTAACCAGAGCTGAAAGATCTGGAATCTGAACACCTTCAAAGCACAGTTCAATCTCCGCAAAAGAGCGTTGGCTATGCGGGGTAGGTACAGCATTTTCAGGATTATTAATCCAATCCAGCAACTGGGCTTTGTTAATGCTTTCATGCTCAAATACAGCATCCAGCTGCTCCGTCAAACCTTCTCTGGCCAGGCCCGCAGAACAAGGGCATGTGCTGGAATAAGGAATGGTTAAGTGCACCGAGGTAAAAAATTTCTGCTGCTTAAACTGAACGTCAATTTTACAGGGGTAAAATTGATAGCCGCTGAACTCACTTACCAGTGCTTTTTTCTGTAGCGCCAATTCAAAGCTAAAAGCAACCCGACTACTTTTTGAAATGCCGTTCTGGTCTATAATAGACTGTGTCAGATACTGACGTATCAGCTTATTTGTAAGCAAATGATGCGAAAACAATTCGTTCAATAAACGATAGAGTCTCGACATATGAATGCCTTTGGCCGACTTTTTCTCCAGCCCGACAAAAGTATCAACATAACAGTGAGTCAATGCCTGATTCTGATTATCGACTGGCAATAGAACAGGCAACGCTATCTTTTCCATGCCCACCCACTTTAACGCGGATTCAGACTGGCCTAACTTTGTTGAGGTGATATCACTCATGGGGGATCTATAACTCATCTTTTATGCTCTCCTGAGCGCGTAAACTCAATCGCCTGCCCAGCCGCTTGAGCGCAGACTATTTTTCCATCCCGATAACACTGAATGCCATTCACCCAGGTGCTTTTCACCGAACTGAAAAAGCTCTGGCCATCGAACGGCGCCCACTGACATTTATAAAAAGTGTCTGTATTACTGACATGAGTAGGCGTTGCAGGGTCAAGAAGCACCAGATCCGCATGATAACCTTCGCGGATAAAGCCTCTGTTTTTTACTTCAAAGCGAATAGCGGGATTATGGCAGGCTTTCTGCACCATGCTTTCAATACTCAATTCCCCCTGTTTAACCAGGTCCAGCAGCATAAGCAGGGCATGTTGCACTAATGGAATGCCGGCTGGGGCAGCAGGATAGGATTGATTTTTTTCACTCAATAAATGCGGTGCGTGATCCGTTGCGATAATGTCCAGCACGTCATGACGCAGCGCCTGCAATAATTGCTTCCTGTCTTGTGCTGACTTAATGGCAGGATTGCACTTAATCAGATTGCCCAACTGGGCATAATCCTGATCATCAAACCACAGGTGATGAACGCAGGCTTCAGCCGTAATCTTCTTGTGTTCAATAGGGCCCGAATCAAACAACGGCATTTCTTTTGCGCTGGTCAGATGCAGCACATGCAAGTTCGCATCGTATTTACGAGCCAGGGAGACCGCATAGGACGATGACACAAAACAAGCCTCGTCATTACGTAACGCAGCATGCTCAAATATGGTTAGCGGGTCTTGCAGAGATAAACGGTTGCGCTCAATCACAGGACCGCTTTCACAGTGGGTCGCAATTAGTATCGGCGACTCCCTGAAAATGGCTTCTAAGGCAGCCGGGTTTTCCACCAATAAGTTCCCGGTCGACGCGCCCATAAACACCTTCACTCCACATACACGGTCTATGTCCACGGACTTAATATCGTCAATATTGGATTCCGTAGCACCCAGGTAAAAAGCATAATTACAGAATGACTTAGTGCTGGCTAAATCCAGTTTGTGGGCAATCGCTGACATATTGGTAGTTGCAGGCGATACATTCGGCATTTCCATCACCGAGGTAATGCCACCTGCAACAGCGGCCATAGATTCCGTGGCTAAATCACCCTTTGCCGTTAACCCGGGTTCTCGGAAATGCACCTGGTCATCTATCATGCCAGGCATCAACAACAGACCTTCCGCGTCATACTCAGTGAATGAACGTGGGGTATTTATTTCACTCTGTATTTTATCAATACACCCATTGCGCACCAGAACATCGCTGTGAAACTGGCGCCCCTCGTTCACCACCTTTGCGTTTTTAATTACAAAATTCACCCGTTACCTACTCTCACTCGTATCGAACGTTCAAAGCCTGAAATGCTTTTCCCGATTCTCATGAATTTCCTTGGCATCCGTGCTGTACTCCGCTGTGGGCCTTATCAACAGACGCTTAATACCTATAGGCTCATCGGTTTCCACGCAATAACCGAAAGTACCTTTATGAATTTTAGTCAAAGCCAGGTCGATTTTGGGCAATAACCGCCGTTTGCGGTCAATCAGCCGAATCAACAAGGCCGACTCTTCTTCATATTGGGCGCGGTCTCCTTCATCATTCGATTCCGGAGGCGAACCCAAACGGGTTTTAGCTTCTTCTATTTCTTCCATAGTGGCTGCTTTCTGACTTAGCAACAGGCGCTCAAAATACTCGAGCTGAGCCTGGTTCATGTAGTCATCCTCGCTCATTGCGAGTAACTCTTTTTCCGTTAAATGAGACATAGATACTCCTTAAGCCAGCGGTTAAACATCACCAAAAGGATTATCCATCTGTAACCAGAAGGGCACGCCTGCAGCAAGCTCTTCGTCGTTCAGCAAACAGTGGTCAAGTTTGGCGGTCACTTCGTCTTTCTGTATGCCCTGACCAATGAAAACCAGTTCCTGGCGCATGTCCCCAAAAGGCTCTTCCCATTTTTCATTGATATAACCCACACTTTCCTCGTCGGTCGGCCAGTCTTTGGCTGGCAAGGACTTCCAGAAATAGCCGGCCACACCATAACGGGCGATGCCGCCGGCCTGGTTCCACTGCATCGCCTGATGCGGTCTGCTTGCTAGCCAGAAGTAACCCTTTGACCGAATTAGTTTGCCTGCGGGCCATGACTGGTGCAGAAACTGGTGGAATTTATCAGGATGGAATGGACGTCGTGCGGTATAGGTAAAGCTACTGATTCCGTACTCTTCCGTTTCCGGGGTATGCTCACCGCGCATTTCCTTGAGCCAGCCGGGAGCCAACGAGGCTTTATCAAAATCAAAAAGGCCTGTGTTTAAAATCAGCTTTGGCTCAACTTCGCCATTCTGTATCGGGTAGACTCTGGCATCCGGATTCAGGCTTTTTACCACCCCCAACACCTGTTGCAGCTGCTCAGCGGGCACTAAATCTGTTTTGCTAATAACAATAACGTCGGCAAACTCAATTTGGTCAACCAATAAGTCTGAGACACTGCGCTCGTCTTCCTCACCCAGGTGCTCGCCACGCTCTTGCAGCGAATCCGCCTCTTCATAGTCCGTTAAAAAATTAGCCGCATCGACAACAGTGACCATAGTATCCAAAGTCGCTGAAGTAGACAGACTCTGACCGTTTTCATCTTCAAAAGTAAAAGTTTCAGCAACCGGAAGCGGTTCTGAAATACCGGTGCTTTCAATAATCAGGTAATCGTATTTACCGCTTTTTGACAGCTCAGCAACTTCGGTCAATAAATCTTCGCGCAGTGTGCAGCAGATGCAACCATTGCTGAGCTCAACCAGCTTTTCATCAGCCCGGCGCAACTCGACATCATTTTTTAAGCTATCCGCGTCAATATTGAGTTCGCTCATGTCATTTACAATCAAGGCAATACGTAAATTGTCGCGATTACTCAGTAAGTGCTTTAACAAAGTAGTCTTGCCGGCTCCAAGAAAGCCGGAAAGAACCGTAACAGGCAGTTTTGATGTTTGCATAAAATCGGCTCCAGTAAGTAATTGTTATGTTATAACATATCGCAACTGGAACTGAAAACATTCGCTTTGCAGTATTACTTTCCCTCGACGGGTAAACTGGAACCCAACGCAATCTCCCTGAAGTGATGAACCATCCGCTGGTTCAGGTTGTCCCTTCGGCTGACCAGATACCACTGCCCGGGCAATGGAAAACCTTTTGCTTTGAGTATGCTGACCGGGTCACTCCCATGTTCAACAATATGCTCAGATAACACCGCCAGACCACTGCCGGCAGCCACACTGACACGAATGGCCTCATTGCTCTCAACTTCTACCCGTTGACTCAGATGCAGCCCCTGACCAGCTAACCAGGTGTCGAATACCATGGCCGTTGCTGAGCCTGGTTCGCGAACCAAAAAGCGTTCATTCTGCAAGGCATAAAAATCAATCTCCGATTGGTTACCGGCCCAGTGATCCTGCGGCGCGATTAACACAAGCTGGTTGCGCATAAACGCCTGAGCATCTGCGTTGGAGTCGGTGGGCGGGTGACTGAAAATATACAGGTCGTCTTTGTTATGAAAGTATCTCTGCAGTGTCGCTTCGCGGTTACCAATGCGCAGTTTCACCTGGATATCAGGAAAGAAGCGATTAAATTCAGCAACTAACTGAGGTACCACATATTGCGCCGTATTGACCAACGCAATGGTTAGCTCTCCGACTACGCCACTTTCAATAGCCGCTATCTTTTCACCACACTCCCGCATACGACGAATCGTATCTCCGGCTGCTTTGTATAATTCCTTCCCAGCGATAGTGGGTAACATCTGCCGCCCCTGCTGAAAGAGAATCTTGGTACCACATATATCCTCTAATCGTTTGATCTGAGCAGAAATAGTCGGCTGTGTAAGATGCAGCTGACGTGCAGCCGAAGAAATGCTCTGGTGCTCGATAACCTGAGTGAAGACTTCCAGCAAGCGAAAGTTTACATGACGTAAATCCATAAGCGACCCATAGATAAAAAGCTATATAAAATAGTGTAAATATTAATTTTTAATTATACATAGCATTCCCCATACTTGCGCTCTAAATCAAAATTTGGAGCTGTGATGCCTGATATTGTAATTGCCTTTTTTGTCCTCGGCCTGATCGCTGGCATCGTCAAATCAGATCTCAAAATGCCTGGTCAGATTTATGAAATACTGACCATACTGCTGATGTTAAGCATCGGTATAAAAGGCGGGCTAGCCCTGCACAGCGACAGTCAGTCGATTATCTGGGGACAACTATTGGCCATTATGTCACTGGGTTTCATCATACCTTTTGCGCTGTTACCCATTTTAAACAAAATTATAAAACTGCCTACGGCAGATGCTATAAGCCTTGCCGCGCATTACGGCTCAGTGAGTGCCGGCACCTTTGCGGTTGCCTGGGCTCTGGCTGAAAGTTATCAGCTACCCATTTCTGCCGATGCTACCCTTTACCTGGTCATTCTTGAGCTACCTGCGATCATTCTGATGCTGGCCTTCTACCACTGGCGCACAAGTAATGGCGGAGAAGGCGCAAAAATGTCGGCCATCTGGCATGAAGCCTTCACCAGCCGGGGCGTCATTCTGTTAATGGGAGGCGTTGCTATAGGTTGGCTGTATGGACCCGAAGGGCTGGGTGCTATCAAAACCCTGGTAATTGACGGCTTTACTTTGTTGCTGGCGTTATTTCTACTGGAAATGGGCTTAACCACAGCGCGGATTTGCCGTCCTCTACCCAGAGAGCACTGGCGCCTGATTCTGTTCGCGGCACTGGCACCACTGATTATGATATGGCCGGGTATTTTACTCGGTGTATTCTTGAACCTTCCGGTAGGCAGCATTTTGATATTAGGCGCACTCAGTGCCAGTGCCTCCTATATCGCAGCTCCCGCGGCCATTCGTGCAGCTATTCCAGAAGCGAACATCAGTAAAGCCATGCTGGCTGCCCTTGGAGTTACTTTCCCACTGAACGTAATTTTGTATATCCCGGTTGCTGCTCACTTACTCTCGGTTCATTTATAAAAACCGCCCCGTAATCCGGGGCATTAGAGTATTCAGCTAAGCCCCGATCACACCACCGTCATCGCGGGTAATAACTATGGTCGAAGAGCGCGGGCGCAGGCCGTTGCCATCGGGCCAGTGACTGCTAAACTCACCAGGGCCAGAACTTTCCCCGGGATGCTGTACATTAACAAACATAGTTTTGCTATCCGGCGTGGTCACCACCCCAGTGATTTCACAGTCCACGGGGCCCACCAGAAAACGCTTCAACTCGCCACTGACCGGATCGGCTGCAAGCATGCCGTTGTTACCAAAAGGGCCTTGCTGCATCGTAGGGCCGCTCATATCCGTTTGAATCCAAAGGCGTGACTGATGATCAAACCAAAGGCCGTCAGGGCAGGCAAAATGGTTCTCCTCTGTCAGCGTAATAGCCGTATCCGGGGTACTTGTGCCCACATCCCCCCCGAGCAGGAAAATATCCCAGGCAAAATGTTCCGCTTGCTGACTTTCAGCTTCACGCCAGCGTACTATATGACCATAAGCATTTTCAGCGCGCGGATTGGCAGCATCCGTCTGCGCTTCGCTACGCCGCGTATTGTTGGTCAAGGTAAAATAAACTTCACCGGTTTGCGGGTGCACGGCACCCCATTCAGGTCGATCCATTTTAGTAGCGCCAGCCACATCTGCCGCTAAACGGGTATTCAGCAAGACGTCAGCCTGAGTCGCAAAATCAACCCCTGCGCTTTGTGCCTGCGCCATGAATACAGGATCATTGATATCCAGTGCCAGCCATTGCCCGCTGCCGTCATCATTGAAGCGGGCAACGTAGAGCTTACCGTCATTCAGCAAATCGCCGGAAGCTGTCGCCTGGTGGTAGGGTTTGGCACTGACAAACTTATAAATATACTCAAAACGGGCGTCGTCACCAGAATAAGCCACTAGGGGCTCACCTTCCACCGGGGGCGCAAAGACCACGCCTTCGTGGGCAAAGCGTCCCAACATACTGCGTTTTACCGGAGTGCTACGCGGGTTGAAAGGGTCAATTTCTACAATCCAACCAAAATGATTGGGTTCATTTCGGTAGTCTTCAGTCGGGCTGTCAGCCAGGATTGAGGCATTGAAGCGATCCGTATCGTCACTGGCCGGTGCTGCGGTTTCCCAATAATAACGACTGTTACCCTGGCGTACCCCATAACGGGCATGTTCGCGGGGTTGTTCGCTGTCATCATTCATAAAACACCCAGCCCAGTTTTCCTCACAGGTTAAGTATGTGCCCCAGGGAGTAAAGCCATGCGCGCAGTTATTAATAGTGCCTCGGGTACTGGTGCCATCCGGGCTGTATTTAGTGATGAGTTTATCGTCACCCGTCACAGGGCCTGCCATTGCCATCGGAGTATTGCCGGTGATACGGCGATTGTAAGGGCTATTCTTGACCAGTATCCATTCACCGCCCCGCTGCTGACGAATATGCGCTACTGACACACCATGCCCCATGAGTTCTTTGAACACCTCATCCTGGGGCCTTGGAGGTTGTGAGGGACCATCACTGTGCAGGATATCTGGGTCCACATATTCATGGTTCATGACCAGCAAGCCTTCAACAGAACTGTCTCCTCCCTTTTTTACATCAATGGGAAAGAAGTGCATACCATCATGATGCGAACCCACCTGCCGGGCCTGATCAAGCGCGCTGTTTGAAGCGTCGCTACGAAATTCAGGCGCATTGGCTGTCAATGGCGTCCCCCAGGGCAAAAAAGGTGTGGCCCGATATCCCTTAGGCACAGTAACGGTGTCCACCCTGTTGGTCATCACGGGTTCAAAACCTAAGCCTTGAGCAACGGCATTTGCTGAAGATGATTGTCCTACACGAGGAGCGCAGGCGGCCAGCAATGGAGATGCTATAAAAGCGCCGACCGCTAAACCTAAACCACCTTTAAGAACAGAGCGGCGACTCATCTGGCGATTAACTACATCGTAAAAGTCCTCTCCTGAAGACGAATTACAAATTGGATCAATCCCACTCAGATCGACAGACAGTTTTTTACGGGTAGCAGGCACACTAAGCTCCTAAAAAGGTAATAAATGGAATGCGACTCAGATAGAAGACTAAGCCTACTTGATTCACATGACAGTTTTATGAAAACTAAAACGTGCTTATCCCCGTTGCTTCCATTGTCCGATACAGAAATCGAAGCCATAAGCTTTCCTCGGCGTAAGTCGCGTAATCGACACTGAACTGACGGTCCTCTCGGTTGCTCCATTGGTCTTCAAACCAACGCAAGCCTTGTTGCAAAGATTCAGTCTCGATTTCCCCTCGCAGTACCACACTGGTTTCGAGATTAAGGTTGTGTAAATTGCGCCGGGTAAAATTAGTCGAACCAAGCAACATTTCCGCACGGCCTTCATTGTCTCTATATAGCAACCACTTAGAGTGACACTGCTCGTCTTGAGTATCACACCAGCGTACCGACACTCCGGCACCATTTAGCTCCTGTGCTACCGGAAGATTAGGCACACCAATTTTCTCGTGCCCAAATGCTTCTTTATTGGGGTCAAGTAGCACCCTGACTTGCACTCCCCGGGTCACAGCATCTTGTAAAGCTCGCACCACATGACGATCAGAAAGATAGAAAATAGCCAAATCCAACTTCTCACCACTCACGGCTTCATTAATAATGCGCAGCAAGGTGCGCTCCACCGCGCGTTCAGTAACTACCTGCACGGTTACATCACTATTCGGAGGCGGCTCCATCGGTTGCAAATCCGTTTCTGGCGCCGATCTGCCCGAAAAGTTGAGGACCGCCGCTTCGCTGGCCAGTAAATCCCAGGCTGCAGGTCCGCTGAAGCGCAGCGCCACATTGCCGTGAGCACTGCTTGGATCATGCGGGTTCGCCGAAGTCACCAGAGCCGTTAATTGATTGTTGTTATCAGTAATAACTAGCTTACGGTGGTTCGCTTTAAAATTAAGCAGCTTCAGGTAACTGCGCAAGGACACTCGCCCCTCACCAAAAGGATTCGGCAAGATCCCCCCCTCGCTATTACCAAAAGGCTGAATAAAAGGGCGCCAAAACGCAGAATACAGCGGGTTGCTATCGCGCAAGCGAGTAAGGTCGGTAATCACAACGGGAATATCGGCCTCTCTCAGCTGTTCGAAGTGTGCTGAGGTCCGACCGCCATATACATTGTTCAGCGGATCTGAAATTACCCAGACCTCAAGGTCAGGGTAACGATCCTTCTGGGCAATGAGCGCCTCGGTGAGCTCCGTTGCGAGAGGACGATAGGCTCCTCTCTCATCCGCCTTAAAATCGTTAAACAAAAACATATCCACCAGGACAAACTTACGTGCCTCAGCAATCATCTCGAATACGGTATCAAATATCTGCTGCTCGATCTGGCGTTCACCATTCGTATCGGTATAAGTAATATCCGCCAAAAACTCCACATCAGTGGCACTTCGCGGTGGCCCTTCGAAGTTTAATCCGGCAGGCAAGGGCTTGTGGACCTGGTACACACCAACAATTACAAGTACGAGCAACAACAGCATGATTATTAATTTTTTTTGATTTCGCATAATTTGCACTGGTTCCCAAGAGCAACGATTTTTTTCACAACAGATACATCGTCACTATAGTGCGCTTTCTATTTTTCATACAGTGTCTTAGATTGGTCGCCGTCCTGTGGTTAACTATATGGGTTTTCGGCGGCCCCTAACGCCCATCGAGAGTCAGAATAATTCGACTTTGCCCTGGCGCCAGAGCTGGTGATCTATGCACTATGCCCCTGTTCTCGTGGCCTTGCCATCCATCGCCTTTGAAGAGGGCTACCTCACCGCTTGCAAGTTGTTGAATTTTATCTTGCTGATCGGCATACAACCTGGTTTCTTTGCCGTGCCCCTGGGGCCCCAGATAATCTCTGTTCACTGCATTATCGGGCAACCATTCACTGCCGCAGCCCGCATAAGTAGTAATCAGTCGACAGGGTAACTTGTCGGTATGAAAGCGCGGGCACATGGCAGCCGTTAACTTTGTCAGACGAACGCCCAACTCCTCAGCTTCCATCAGACATGCATACATATCAGCAACCTGATAGACATCTTCAACAAAAGCCGCCTTTGCTGCATGTTCAGGCAATTCCTGCTGCAAAACGTCGACTAAATCGTTAAGCCGGGTGATACAGCGTAACTGGTTAAACCCTGAGCCTATGAGATACACCAGGTATTGCTGAATCTGGCTGGACAACTGACGCTGCCAACCAGCCAGATTAATATCCTCATTGAAAATATGAGTTAACACATCGACGTCCTGGCTAAAGACCGCATTACGGCTCACCCGGGTTAGCAATTCCTGATCTTGCAGCTCACTATTATGCATAATAATCCTCTACGGATTCGGAGAAATCTTGAAATCTGGTCAAAAAATCCACTTTAATGGACATTTTGCAGGCGACAGTACTTTACTTTCCAGTGTTATATTATAACATAACATTGGTGAGAGAGTTTTCAACCTGACTTTATATTTCAGTTGAAAGTGATGTGAGTGGCGGCCAGGGAAGGCTGTTATACAAAACTCATTAGCAGATTATTTAAAAGAGACCCTCTAATGCGCATAACCTATCTGGCATTTTTCATCGGTTTAATGACTTTACCCGCCGCTCAGGCCATAGCTCATGGCGAACATAGTCATAGTCATAGTCATAGTCATAACGAAGAGCATGATCACAGCAAAGATCATACTCAACAGGGCTCTCATGTGCATGGCGTGGCTTACCTCAGCATTGCTATGGCTGAAGGAGAAATACAGATTGAGCTGCAGGCACCAGCATCAGATATCGTTGGTTTCGAGCATAAACCCGACACGCAGGAGCAAAAAGACGCTATTGATAGCGCTATTGCTCTCTTGCGCCAGGGAGAGTGGCTTAAACTTCAGCAAGGGACAGACTGCTTGCTGGAAAACGCGAATGCAACCAGCACTCAACTTCAGGGGTCCGGTCACGGCGATTTTTTTGCTGAACTCTATTTCCAATGCAACAGCAAGACTCCTGAATATTTCACGGTATCCTTTTTTGAGCACTTCCCATCTGTTGAACGCATCGACACTCAATGGTTAAGCGACATGAACCATGGCAGTCAACGTCTGACACCTGGCAACGCCCGCCTGCAATTCAATTAGAATTGATACTTTTCCATCTCCAAGAGCTCCATCGAATAGGCAGCATGACCCATATCATGCTGCTTTTCACTGATCTTGAGTCGCCCGGTAAACCAAAAAGCCGTATACATACTTTCCACCCTCAGGGGCGGCGCATTATCCACATCAGCAACATAAATCAGCTGATTCGGCGGCGGTGGCGGCACATGAATACAGGCGCCAAAATAAGGCACAATAAAAAAGCTTAGCACTCGTTGGTCATCGTCTACATCCAGCGGCACCACAAAACCTGGCAGTCTGATAATGTTGTTCTCGTAAG
The DNA here is from genome assembly GCF_003987145.1 of Aliidiomarina minuta. Lineage (NCBI taxonomy): Bacteria > Pseudomonadati > Pseudomonadota > Gammaproteobacteria > Alteromonadales > Idiomarinaceae > Aliidiomarina > Aliidiomarina minuta. Next base: position 1,967,257 of record NZ_PIPL01000001.1, read on the forward strand.
CGTCCACCACTTCGGTGGAGGTTAATATTTCATTCCAGGCATCAGCATAAGGGTCTTCCCAGTCGTCAGTAAAAGGATCCGTGGCATCTTCGCTGTAATCGTGCTCCACCATAGGTATGTCATCTAACATCTGCAGTATGTGAGCAGGCATCAGATCTTCCCACTCTATGCTGTACACCTTTTCATCCGCATATAACGGTTGCAGCCCGGCAAAAACAAGCAATGCCAAGCCTACTAAACTTCTTTGAAAAATCATCAGACTCACTGTATGTTATGGTATAACATAACTCGCAACCTTACTTAAAACCCCATGCTAAATCAATATCAACCTATACGGGTTTCCGATCTTAAATTTCAATGGAATAAGAAATCCAACTGGCAACTCAATATCGCAGAGCTGCAGATCCAACGCGGTGAACATACCTTTATAAAAGGCGCATCCGGTAGTGGTAAAAGCACCCTGCTCAGTCTGTTAGCGGGCCTGACGACGGCACAAACTGGACAGATCTGGATTAACGGCAAGAGTCTGCAAACATCGGCGCGTAAGCGAGATCGACTGCGGGCGCAGCATATAGGTTTCGTTTTTCAGCAACTCAATCTAATCCCCTATCTTTCCCTGCGCGAGAATATCCTGCTACCCGCTTATTTTGCTAAAGAACGACTGCAGGAACTGGTGCCCCGTGCTGATATGCTGCTGGAACGGCTGGGTCTTGGCGACATAGATCCGGACACACAAGCGAACAAACTCAGTATTGGCCAACAGCAACGGGTTGCCATAGCCCGTGCTTTAATTACTAAACCCAGTATTCTGATCGCCGACGAACCCACTTCAGCACTGGACACTGATAACCGTGATGGCTTTTTGCAGCTACTGATTCGTGAAAGCGAAGCTTGTGGCACTACCATAGTTTTTGTCAGCCACGATGAGGGGCTGCGCAGCCATTTCCCGCGCACCTTGCGCATGCAGGAAAGCGCACCGGGGGTTATGACATGTTTCTAAAAATCACCTTAAAAAGCCTGCTCAGCCGTCGTGGCACTGTATTGATGACGGTGCTTACACTGGCTATCAGCCTGAGCCTGCTCTTTAGCATTGAACACATTCGCCAGCAGGCAAAAGCCAGCTTTACCAGTTCAGTCTCCGGAACCGATCTTATTGTTGGTGCCCGCTCCGGTCAATTGAACCTGCTGTTATACTCCATTTTCCGGGTTGGTAACCCCACCAACAATATATCCTGGGATACTTACCAACATATAAAACAGCACCGTCAGATTGAATGGACGGTGCCTATTTCACTGGGTGATTCGCACCAGGGTTACCGCGTTATTGGCACTAATGGCGACTACTTCAGGCATTTTAAATATGCCCGCCAACAGCCACTGTCGTTTTCCGCAGGCGAGCCCTTCGGGCAACTCTATGATGTAGTCCTGGGGGCGGAAGTAGCCCGTGATCTGGGTTATACGCTGGGCGATGAAATCGTCATTTCCCATGGCACCGGCTCAACCAGCTTTATGCATCACGACGACAAGCCTTTTACCGTGGTTGGTATTTTACAGACCACCGGCACGCCTGTAGATAAAAGCCTGCATGTATCCCTTGAGGCCATTGAAGCCATTCACCTGGACTGGCAACACGGAGCGCCGATGCCAGGCCAGTCTGTGTCCGCTGAAGAAGCCATGCAAAAGGACTTAACCCCTGAGGCGATTACTGCTTTTCTGGTAGGCATGAAATCACGGGTTGCCAGCTTCACGGTGCAACGACAGATCAATGACTACCGCAATGAACCTCTGACCGCTATTCTTCCCGGCGTAGCATTGGCTGAATTATGGCAAATGCTGTCCAGTGTCGAGAATCTGCTACGCATTATCAGTGCCTTAGTGTTATTCGCTGCTTTTGCGGGCCTGGTCACTACCTTGCTGGCATCAATGAAAGAGCGGGAACGGGAAATTGCTATATTGCGAGCTACCGGAGCACGGCCTGTCACCATTTTCCTGCTGATTCAGGCTGAAGTTATTGGCATTACCCTGGCCGCTTTAGTAAGTGCGCTGGCTTTTGTGCAAGGCATACTTTATTTTGGTCAGTCGTACCTGGCCGAACGTTTTGGCATTATGATTAGCGCCCAGTTACTGAACAGGACCACAGTCGACATTTCGCTGCTGATTTTGATCAGCGCTATAGTCATCGCTTGTGTACCTGCCATTACGGCCTATCGTAAAGCTTTGAATAAAGGGCTGGCACCGCGTATTTAGTAGCATAGTCGACTCGTGGTAAAGAAAGTATAACTCTGCTAAGCTCCTTTCAATCAGGGCCTTTAACGGCCCTGTTCCGGACTTTTCGGAAGACCTTAAGCACGGCATGATGTTATACTGCTCTGACTATTCTGCGAGGATTAAGCATGAAAACACCCACAAGAAACCGACCGCAGAGCATTCATTCCTGGGTTGCCCAAGAATTGGGGTCGAGAATTGTGAGTGGTGTGTATCCTCCAGGCGATTACATACCCAATGAAAATAACATTGGCGAAGAACTTGGCGTATCCAGAACTACCCTGCGTGAAGCTTTTAAGTTGCTCACCGCTAAAGGTTTAATTGAGTCCCGCCCTAAACTGGGTACTCGAATCCGACCGCGCAAGAATTGGAATATGTTTGACGCCGAAGTGCTGCGCTGGTGTTTTAATACCAATCCGGACCCTAAGTTTTATATGTCGTTGTACGAAATGCGAGAAATCATAGAACCCAATGCGGCTAGTCTGGCAGCAATGCATCGCACAGACGAACAAATAACAGTCTTAGCCCAGGCCTATCAGGACATGGAATCCGCCAAGTTAGGCACTGATCAGGTTTATAAAAGCGATCTGGATTTTCACCTGGCGCTGCTGGAAGCGACGAACAATGAGTTCATGGCGTCTCTGGGCATGACCATAGAAACCGCGCTGGAAAGTTCTTTTCGTTTAAGCAGTGCGATAGCAGAAGAATATGTCGACTCTCTGCCAGGGCACAAAGCCGTGTACCTGGCGATCAAAGATGGTGACCCAGAGCGCGCTAAGTTTGAGATGCAAGCTCTGCTAACCCACGCTAAGCACGCTCTGGAACACACCTTAGCTGAGCTCGAACAGCTACCTCAGATTGATACCCAGAGCTAATCAGCCCTATGCCAGGCTTTTCACCTTAATCGGCTTACCTGCAGCTTCTACTGCCAATGTGTTTTGCAACGAACGACCAAAACCTTCCGCTGTAATTTCAAATACATCGCCGCCACGGGTCGTTATGCCATCGCCAAAACTCAGGGTAGCAGTGCCGAAGAAATGCATATGCGCATCGCCAGGCCGGCAGAATTGCGGATATTTAAAGTGATGCCCTTCCAGGTTGGCAATGCTGTGCGACATATTATCTTCACCACTGACAAAAGGTTTTTCCCAGATCACCTTCTGATCCCGCACTATACGTGACTGACCGGTCACATGGGCTGGTAACTCACCTAACAGTATTTCCGGACCCAACGCGCACTGCCGCAGCTTTGAATGGGCCAGGTACAAATAGTTTTGCCTCTCGGTTACATGGTCCGAGAATTCGTTACCCAGCGCAAAACCAATGCGGTAGGGCTGGGCGACGGCGGCAATGCTGAACTACAACCGGTCGAAGCGACCAATTTCGACTTCGGGGCCGAGTATTACTTTGGCGAAACCTCAGCTATTTATGGCACCCTGTTCTATCGCGACGTAGAAAACTGGATAGAACCGAGCACAACCAATGAAACCTATGATGACCAGGTTTACAGCGTAACCCGTCCGACTAACTCTGGTAGCGGTGAGATGAAGGGGCTGGAGCTGGGCTTACAATACTTCCCGGATGCTGTACCTGAGTGGTTGCATGGTATAGGCATTCAAACCAGCTATACCTATATTGATGCCCATACGACCTCTGAAGATGGCTCTGAACAACCTATGCTGGGCGTGTCTGAGAATTCTTTAAGTGCTGTTCTGGTATATGAAAAAGGCCCCTTCAATGCACGTCTGTCACATACCTATCGCGATGACCATTTAGTCGAATTTAATAACACGGCCAATATGCCATCGCAGGTAATAGCCAAGTCACTGAACTTCACTGATTTCTCAGCAGGTTATCAGGTCACAGATGAATTGATTGTGACTTTCGATGCCACAAATATCTTTGGTGAAAAGTATCAGGATTACTTCGGCGACCCGTCTTTGTTTAACCGCGACACCCGCCGTTATTCAACAACCTACTCACTGGGTTTCCGTTATAGTTTCTAAGAAATAGTTCTTAAAAAAGGCTCTGTGAATAAAATCTAAGTCCCGGTCATTAATGAAATGCCCGGGACTTTTTTATAGCTCGCCGCGTTGCTCAGCTGCATCCATCTCGGACTTCAGTCGTTCACTTTCGTCCGCGCGAGGTTTCGTAAAACGGGCCAGCGCCAGATAAAGAACCGGGGTCAGATACAAGGTAAAAACCACAGCAATGCCCAAACCACCGAAAACAACCCAGCCAATAGCATTCCTTGCTTCCGCACCCGCGCCGCTAGATAAGATAAGAGGTAACGCCCCCAGTAAAGTAGACAACAGGGTCATGGTGATAGGACGTAAACGAATTTTAGCCGCTTCTTCAACCGCTTTACGCACAGCATAACCACGGTCTCTCAGTTGATCCGCAAACTCAACTAGCAGGATGGCGTTTTTAGCGAGCAACCCTATAAGCATCACCAACCCGATTTGCGAATATATATTGATCGATGTTCCCGTTATAAAGAGCGCAAACAAGGCAGCTGCAATACCAAAAGGTACCGTCGTCATAACCACCACTGCACTATTGGCACTTTCAAATTGCGCAGCCAGGACTAAAAAAACAATAATAAACGCCAGTACATAGGTCAGCGTCACTTCCCGTGCCGTCTCTTCAAAAGTCAGAGCTTCGCCCAGAAACACCAAGCCTATCTGGTCCGGCAGGTTAGCGAAGGCCAACTCACGCACTTCGTTCACCGCCCTTTCCATGGATATCCCCGGACCCAGTTCCATTTCCAGCTCAATAGCACGACGTTGCGACTGACGCTCCAGCTCCGCCGCAACACCTTCTTCTGATATATAAGCCAGACTGGATAAGGGCACCAGACTGCCATTCACCGAGCCAACATAAAGATTATTTAAATCTGTCGGGTCCACCACACGAGTGCGATCAGCCTGCAGAATAACGGGTACTGACTGGTCACCAACATTCAGGTCGGCAACGTCATCACCGTTAACAGCAACGCGCAACGTAGTCGCAATGTCGGACAAAGGAACACCCAGCTCCTCTGCCCGGCGCCTGTCTATATTTACCCGCAACTGTGGCTGCGTCGGTTGATAAGATATTTGCGGGTTACCTAATTCAGGAAGCTCCTGTTGAATCAGGTCAGCAAAATCCTGCGCCGCAGCGTAAATACCAGCGTACGTTTCACCAGTTAGTGCTAGTTGAAGACCTCCGCCGCCCTGGCCCCTTAAATTAAGACTGTTCGACCCGAATGCCCGTCCGGGCGCACCAGGGATAGAAGACAATGGGCCACGTATTTCCCCTATAATTTCCTGTTGCGAACGATCTCTGTCGCTCCAGTTTTTAAGCGGTACCGTAATAAACACTAAATTAGGGTCCCATTGCCCCACGACGGTATAAATGGAGTCAACATCACCTTCGTCGACATACGGAAGAAGAATATCTTCCATACGATCCGCTTGCCGATCCATGAAGTTAAGCCCCACGCCGTCTGGTCCACGGGCAAAAATCCGGATAACACCACGATCTTCATCGGGCATCAGTTCATTATCCAGAACCTGATATACACTACCGGCACCTATCGCTGCCAGTAAGCAAGCAGCAAATATCCACCAGGCATGGTTAAGTGAAAAGTTCAGACTTTTTGCATACCCGCTCACTAATTTATGACCCAGCGGAGCCAACCTGTTTTTACTGTTTTTCTTAATTGGCAAACGGGCTGTCAGCGCGGGTACTAATGACAAAGCAACAAAGGAGGAAATAATAACCGCCGCTGCGAGCACGCCACCAAACTCACGAAACAGGCGACCTGCAGTCGAAGGTAAAAAAGCAATAGGCACAAAAACAGCCACCAATACGGCTGTTGTAGCTACTACCGCAAAAAACACTTCTCTTGTACCCAACACTGCAGCAGCGCGCGCACCTAATCCCAAAGCCCGGCGTCGCTGAATATTTTCAGTCACTACAATAGCGTCATCGACAATAAGACCGGTAGCCAACACCAGTGCCAGCAGCGTTAATATATTAATTGAGAATCCCAACAGCCAGATAGCCGCCACCGCACCGAACAACGATACTGGTATAGCTATCGCCGGCACTATAGTGGCCCGCCAGGAGCCGATAAACACTCGAAGGGTAATAATAACCAGCAGAATAGTCAGGATAAGGGAGGTGATGACCTCCTGAACCGAACCGCGGATAAACTCGGCATCATCGGAAGTTACCTGCATTTGTAAATCCGGGAAACGGGCCTCAAGCTGCTTAACCAGCGCTAATACTTCATTGGAAATTTGTATGGTATTGGAGCCTGCCTGACGTATCACACCCAGCCCGATGACGGGGCGGCCATCCAGGCGGACCATGCTTTGCGCATCAGCAGGGCCAAAATAAACACTAGCGATATCACCGATACGCGTATCACCGGAGACGATAATGTTTTCAACCTGTTCCGCGGTAATTGAAGTCGCATCAGCACGCACTATAATTTGCTGATCAGTGGAGCGCAGACTGCCCGCTGGCACATCAAAAGGAGCCTGACGCAAAGCGTCTGCTACCTGGGTGACGGAAAGATCAAAGCTGGTCAGTCTCATGGGGTCTAAAACGACCCGCAGCACACGCCGCCGGTCGCCATCGAGACGCACATCCGCCACGCCGGGAATATTTAAAAACCGCGGAGCAAGGTCGGTCTCAATGCGTTCCGTCATAGTTTCCAAATCCAGACTTTCGCTCGACACCGCAATGCTGACCACCGACTGGGCGTCATTATCGGCTTTAATAATAGCCAGCCGCTCGACACCATCCGGTAACTCACGCTGCACCCGGCTTACCGACTCCCGGGTTTCATTAGCCGCGTTGTCCAAATCAATACCCGGACGAAACTCCACTACAATGCGGGTACTGCCTTCTTCACTAGACGCCCTTATTGAGCGCACACCACTAACCCGCGCAACCGCCCCCTCCAGTCGGCTGGTCACTTCGGTATCCACAGTTTCCGGCGCTGCGCCAGGGAAAGCTGCAGTCACGGTAACTACCGGTCGGTCTACATTAGGAAGTTCACGCACTTCAAGACCGCTTATCGCCGCTATTCCCGCTATTACAATTAACAGGTTGAGTACGACTATCAAAACCGGTCGGCGGATCGATAGCGAGGGTAAATCCTTATCATCAGACCGCCGGCTCATTCGCCTTCTCCAGAGGGTCCTGCAAAATTCACCCGCTGCCCTTCGCGCAGACTCTGTACCCCTTCAGTTATCAACAAGTCACCTGGAGCAAGGTCACCGGATACCAGTAAACGACCAGGAAGGCGCTGTTTAATTTGCACGTCGACACGCCTGGCCTGTTCCCCTTCAACTTTCCACACAAATGCAGTGGTCGCCCCCCAGAGCAAGGCAGCCTCAGGCACTACCGCGTAACTATCCCCCTGCAGCTCAAGACGAACACGAAAGCTCATACCTGGACGGAACAAATCCTGTTCATTATCTAGCAATGCACGTACACGTAAAGTACGGTCATTGATATCAATACGCGAGTCAATTTCATTGATTTCAGCGGCAAGTTGAAGGGACCTGTTTTGCCAGGGCTGTACGGTCAAAGTTGGTTTTTGCGCCAGCAGAAATAACGCTGACTCGGGGGCTTTGAAGTTAATTCGTAGCTGCTCTCTTTTATCCAGAGTAGTAATAGCAGTTTGCTCTGTGATTCTATCACCCACTTCAACGTCGGTAAGGCCTACTATTCCGCTAAAAGGAGCTCTGAGTGTACGATCCTCAAGCTCTGTCTCAGCGGCCTTTAGCTCTACTTCTAATAAGTCTCTTATGGTTACCGCATCATCCACTTCACTCTCAGGCACGGCTCCCTGGCTGCTACTCGTTCGTAAACGCTGCAGCGTGCGCTCAGCATCCTGCAGTTGAATAGAGGCTCTCTCCACCGCTACCCGCTGGCGTCGTGAATCAAGCTCCAGTAATACCTGATCCTGACTGACATCTTCACCCGGACTGAAATGAATCGCAGTCACTATATCCGCTACTGCCGGATAGAGGGTCACGGAGCGTAAAGCTTGAGCAGTTCCCACCGACTCAATACGCTGACTTTCATGTTCATAACGAACCTCGGTAACAATCACCTGAGCGGCGCGCTCCTGATTGCCCTGAAGAGCAAAACTCATCATCGAAAAGCTACTGAATAATACTATCCATGCCCATTTCACCAGTTCTTGCCCTTAATAGGTCGTATAGTCGGTTACAACTATTTAAATCTGTCACTTCACAACTTTATAAATACGCTGTTGCTCAGTAATCGATCAATCAATACCCAACCTTTTGACGAATAGCAAAAGTTAGTGATTTTACAATGGAATTTGCAATCTTTAAGGCTTCTACAGTTGCGTTATGAGAGGCATCCGCGTAGAAATAGTAATTGTTCGAAAAGAAGAGCTCTTGCAGAAAGACTAAGGGTTCAGGGTTAACTAATATGGGGATGCCAGATGAAGTCTTATGCTTTGCAGTTCAGTAGCATAGAACATCTACGTGCATTTATAAAAGAGCATAAAATTGCTCAGTCCCGGGGAGTCATTCAGCTTTTCTGCGGCACTCATGAGTTAGATAAAATTCAGGAGATTCTCGACTTCCTGTCTTTAACCTGCCTTGGCTTTGGTGTCATTGGCGCTTCTTCCGGTGGTGAAATCATTGAAGGCAGATGCGTTGATAACGAAATCATTATTAACTTCCTGCTCTTTAAACACAGTAAAGTCCGCACTTTTTATTCATCGACTACTGACCGGGACAGCGGTGTTAAAATTGCCGCCGGACAAGTTGAAGCAACTACCAAAGTAGCCATCTTACTGGGTAATTCACTTAATGAGCATCCCGAGAATTTCATTGAAGGCTTCAATGCCTCAGCTCCTCAGGTAACGGTAGCCGGCGGCAATGCTGCCGATAGCCAGAGCTTTCAGCAAACTTTTGTTATTCGCGACACCGACATTCACCACCAGGGCATTGCAGGCGTGCTGATTAACAGTCAGTCCCTGCGCGCGGAAACAAACTCTATCGTCAACTGGCAACGAATTGGCCAGCCGATGACCGTAACTAAAGCCAGCGATAACGTCATATTCAGCCTCGACAATACGCCGATACGCGAAATCTTTGAACGTTACCTGGGAGACGATATATTCGCCGATTTTCCGACCAGTACACAACAATTTCCGTTGCTGATAGAAAGGAACGGCACTGAGATCGTGCGTAGTCCAACAGGGCTTACAAATGACGAACAGGGGATTGTATTTGCCAGTACCTTTAAAACCGGCGATCAGGTGTTTTTCAGTTTTGCAGATCTAAGCTCAACATTAAAACCCAATAAGGAATATATTGCTCCTCTCGACTCAGCATCCTTAATATACTCCTGTGCAAATCGCAAAGCCTTAATGCAGGAAAACATTAATGACGAAATAAGAACTATAGGCAAATATACCCGTGCGTCGGGTTTCTTTACTTATGGTGATTACTTTCATAAAAATGCCAAAACCAACGTCTTAAACGTGACGACCACTATGCTAACCCTTTCCGAATCAGTGCCTGATAAACCTCGAGCCCTGGTAAAAGCACGGCCGGCTAAAGCAGCGCCCGCAAGAAAAGCAAGCATGCTTGAGCGCTTAACACATCTAACCCATGCGACTGGAGAGGATCTGACGCGCAGTATGCAGTTCCTGCAACAGCACCGTGCCGCACTGGACTCCACGGCCATTGTTTCTATTACTGACATTAACGGTAAAATCACCCATGTAAATTCGCTTTTTGAAGATGTTAGCGGTTATAAAGCCGCCGAGCTAACTGGGAGTGATCATAGCAAAATTCGTCATCCGGATATGCCAGACAGTATTTTTGAAGAACTCTGGAAAACCATTACCGGTAAAAAAACCTGGCAGGGATTAATTAAAAATCGCAAAAAGAACGGTGGCTTTTATTATGCAAAAACCACCGTGGTTCCTGTAGTTAATAGCGAAGGCCTGGTGCTTGAGTACTTTAGTATCTGCACCGATGTCACGCCTTTTGTGCTGGCTCAGAAACGCATTAAAGAACACCTCAATGACACTTTGTCAGGGCTGGGAACGCGAGCCAAGTTAAGCAAGGATATTAAGAAAAATAAAATTAATGCCGTCGCGGTGCTGGATGTTAAAAACTTCAAGCTACTGAATGATTACTGGGGCGTTGACACCGGCGATAAGCTTATAGCCGAGGCGGGACGACTACTGCGCAGTTCGGTCACTTTACATCATCTGCGCGCATATCGGCTGGATGGCGCGGTGTTTGCTATCATGGCGCTCAATGAGGTCAACGAAGAAAAATTCTTACAAAGCATAAACGATATACGCTCAGCACTTGAAAAGAACCTGAGTAATTCCGACTCACAAAGTATTTCTACGGAAATCCAGTTTTCTGCTGGCATTGGAATCAGTGAGTCTAGTCCGCTGCCTTACGCTGAGTCAGCGCTTATTCAGGCAAAAAATTCAAACTCACAACAAGTAGTCTTGCAGCACGAAAATGACGAGGCTGAGCTTTCTTTCTACTGGATCAACGAAGTGCGGGATGCCCTGAATGAAAACCGGGTACGTGCATTTTACCAGGAAATCCGGGGCACCCAAAAAAATCACAAGGAACCGCGTAAATATGAAGCGCTGCTTCGTATTAAGCTGCCATGCGGTAAAATTACCTCACCCTCTGCGTTCTTATCCATTATCAAACGCACACCTTATTATAAAAGGCTTACCAGCTTTATCATTCAGGACGCCATGACGACTTCCAGGGCGCTCAATTGCGTTATCTCAGTCAATTTATCCATTCATGACATTACCAATAAAGCCACTGTCGACGAGATTCTCAACCTGTTACAGAAATATGGTGGTGAAAGTCTCATCTTTGAAATCACCGAATCTGAGGCGGTTACCGACTTTTTCCCTGTGAATCAATTTATAAAAAGTGTACGTAAATATGGTGCCCGGGTTGCCATTGACGATTTTGGCAGTGGTTATTCCAACTTCGACTACCTGATCAACCTTAAACCGGACTTTATTAAGATTGATGGCAGTATTATTAAAAAAATTGCCTCTCATGAACAAACTTTACTGGTCACTCAAGGCATTATCGATCTGGCCCATAAAATGGGGGCGCTGGTGGTTGCTGAGTTCGTTGCTGACGAGCAGACTCAAGCTAAGCTTATCGAATCTGGTATTGATTATCTGCAGGGTTACTTTATCGAGAAACCTCATCCGTTATCTCAGCCTGAAAACGTGGCTGAAGAAAGTTAACTCAGAGCGTCCCGATAAATATTGAAGCGGCGTTGCTGAAACTCTTCCAGTTGCATAAACAAAAACTCCACGTACTGCTGATACTCCGCCCTGATTTCAAGCTCCAGTGCCTGTCTTTGTTCTTCCAGCAATTCCATCAGTTCGTTTTTCATTCGCTCCCGGTTTAACGCTTCATCGACCGCATTTACGGCCAGATCAATGGCTAACCAGGTGGCGACTCCAAAGCCGAGTGCACAGGCTGGTGCCGCCGGGCCACAAACAACGCCAGCACCTGCACCTCCGCTAGTCGCAGCAGCTCTGGAACCTGCTCGCACACTGCTGTGTACCGCCACTCTTGCAGCCATTCGCCGACTGATAACCCGTCCCAGGGCCTGACTGCCGGCACGACCACCGCTACGTAGGGTCAAAGCACCAGCTACACCTGCAGCACTCCCGATACCCACCAGAGATTTAGCCATATAATCATCTACCGCAAACGCCACTGAAGAAGCATCAAAGCAACTGGCATTTGCGGTTAGTTGTTGCAGAAATCGTTGATGCTGGCCATAAAAACCCGCCATTTGCTTGCTGATAAAAGTACTCAGCTCATCTTCCATGCCCAGTACACCTGTCTCCAGCTGCTGCGCAACATGCTGTTCCAGCTTAGCGCTGATAAATGACTCAACAGATACCGAGGATGCCATCCCTGCGCCCAGATACGCCAACTGCTGATATTGACCTCGCAGGCTGAAATTCCAGTCCAGAAAATTATCGACACCCTGCTCCGCAGAATCAAATACTGAATCCAACAGCATTTCTAACTGCTTTTCCACCTGCAGATTAAGTTGCGCTTGTTGTTCTGTCAGGTGATTATTGGCATGTGTAGCCAACATTTGCTGTTCATGCAAACTGCGTTGTTCATTACAGGGCTGACTGGACTGCGCCCATTGCGGGTCCTTCTGCTGCCAGAAAGAAGCAACGTTAATTCGGGTCATCGCTACATACAGAATGATCAGTACTACCAGAGTCAGTGCGTAAGTTTTACTAAAAGCACTGCCCAGAGCTTTGTCCCGCCTGCGTTGGAAGAATGCGACAACCCCCAGCAAAATAATCCAGATAGCGCCGAGCTTAATGCTGTTCAATAGCACAAACGTGAGCCATATTAATAACTTCCAGCCAAGTGCGAGCTCGCCACTGGCGAGCTGCATGATATGCCAGACACTGTCGTTAATAGCCGCGTTCAAACCTAGCAACAGGCCGGTGGCTGGCACCGCGGCTTCCGCATTAGCCACTTGATAGGAACTCAGGGCTACTTCGTACAGATTCAGGTGCCGGGTATCGGCTACTTCCAGCCAGAAAAACTGGACCAGGCTCATGACCAGCGCAATCAGAATGATATTTGCCCAGAATGCGAATCGCAGGCTCATCGCGCTATGGTAGGCAGGTGCTACTTGTTTGCGTAACAGACGGTAGGCTAGCTGGTAACAGAGTAAAAAAGCAGGAATACTGGCAAAAAGCACCGCCCATTCTACTGGCTGCAAGCGTGCACTTAAAATCAAAGCAACCAGGGCTACAACCAGCGAGCTTATGCCAAGGCCAATTTTAGACAGCCAACTGTCCCACAGCAATTCGCGTAACGAACTCTTCTCGTTCAGAACGTGATTTAACAAGGCATGCCGGCGCATACGCCGCACTTGATTCAGATACTGATAAGCCAGCCAGCTGAGCAACATGAGCGCCAGTAACACGCCCTTATCACCCAAACCCGGCAAGGGATAAAGCATCAGCGTTAGTAACACTAACGTAAAACCAGCAACAGATAACAACCAAAACGCCCAGTGTCGGGCAAACAGACTCATATCACAGCCTTCCCGGTTAAAGTCTAACCTCAGTTTAACCTTTACTCATCAACTACGCATAGCAAAGCCTGCTCATGTATAATGCATTTTTTCAGCGCGCTTGAATAGTTACCCGCATAAATGAGCAATATGGTTCCTGATACAGTCAAAAAGAAAATGCAAAGCACCCTCGAGCGGATGCGCGAGAAACCTGGGTTTTCCAACCGTCGGGGGCAAATGCTGATGTTTGCCGAAGTGGCAAAGACTATCCACGGTGTTTATCAGGCGGAGCATGAACAACACAGAGCTATTGTGATTGAAGGCCAGACAGGTGCCGGTAAAACCCTGGGTTATTTATTGCCCGCTATCTGTAGCGCGCAGAAGCTGAAAAAGCAGGTTGTAGTAGCAACCGCCAATGTCGCCTTACAACAACAGATCATGAACCATGACCTGCCCCTGCTACGCAAGGCTGGCCTGCAGTTTGAACAGGCCTTTGTAGCCGGTCGGGGCCGGTACTTTTGCAAACGCGATGCCGAGGCTTTTGCCACGGATTCTGATACCCCTGATTTACTCTCCGATCAGGAAAGTATAAAACGCAGCCAGCAGGATCGTGATGTCGTAGAAAAACTGGTCAGGCTTTACGACAGTGGTAAATGGAACGGACTTAAAGACGACTACCCGGGCCGCGGCAGTTTAGATAAAAGCTGGTGGAGTCAAATAAACGCTAACCGCGATACCTGCTCAAAACGTATGTGCCCCTATTATAACGAATGCGCTTTTTTCAATGCACGCAAAGATGTTCGTGACGCTGACATTGTAGTGACCAATCACGCCATGCTCTATTCTGACCGCCTGCACGTGCAGCACGAAATGCGCCTGCTACCTTCGGCTGAGGATAGTATTTTGATTTTCGACGAGGCTCACCATGTGCGTGATAGTTTCCGCTCCTCACTGGCGGCGACTTTGAACCTGGCAGACTTATCCGCTTTGGACCGCAACAGCGGTCGCCTGATTAGCCATTTAAAAAGCCTGATCACCGGCTTGCAGCTCTCTGTTGGCGATATGGAAGAACTCGAGAAAGGAATGCGCGACGATATTAAAGGCATGACGACCGCCAGTAACCATCTCCTGTTGTCTGCCGACGTTTTACTCGAAGGGCAGTCATTAAGTCAGTACAAGAAGCCTCTGCATCGCTTTGAGCGAGGCCAGTTCCCGCAATCCATGCTCGATACTATCAGCGAACAACTGCAGCCTGCCTTAGATGGCTTACTACAAAGCACTTGCCGGGTGCTGGATAAGGTCAAAGAAAAACATGAACAGGCGGTAGCCGATGACAGTCGTCTGCAAAACTACCTGGCCAGCTGCCGCAACCTGCAACAGCAATTGCAGGCATCACTGGACGCCTGCGTTATTCTGAAAGCGGAAACCAACAGCAAACGGGGTATCGCCAAGTGGATGCTGCGTCATTCCGCTAACCGGGTTGACGTTAGCCTGCACGCAACACCACTGAATGTAGGGACACAGTTTGAGCGTGAGATACTCAGCCCCAGTTTTGCCACAATCTTCACCTCTGCGACCTTACAAACGTTAGGCAACTTTAAAAGTTTCAGTCAGCAACTCAGCCTGCACCCTAAAGATGGTGTTCAGTTCCTGGTCGTGCAGTCGCCCTTTGATTATAAACGGGCTGAGTGCCTCACTTTCAGCCACTTACCTGAACCCAATTTTAAAAATGAAGAACAACATACCAAAGCGATTTTGCAGCGCTTTGTCAGCGATTTAGAACCCCATCGCGCAGCGCTTATGCTGTTCGCTTCACGGCGCCAGATGCAGGCCTTTGCTGATGCACTGCCCAAATCACTGCAGCCAGACTCCCTCATTCAATACAGCGCCCCGCGCGACAGTCTCATTCGAGAGCATAAAAAACGCATTGATAGCGGCAAACGATCCCTGCTCATTGGCTGCCAGAGCTTCTCCGAAGGTTTAGATCTCCCCGGCGACTACCTTACTTTTGTCGGCATCGCCAAGTTGCCTTTTGCGGACATTAGCTGTCCTATCGCGGCTTCAGAAAGTGAGTTTGTTCAGGCTCAGGGCCTGCATCCTTTTTCCCTTATAATGTTACCGGATGCCAGCCGTCGGCTGATACAATGTGTCGGGCGACTAATGCGTAGCACCGAATGTCACGGTAAAGTCGCCATTTATGACAGTCGGCTGCAGACTAAAGGTTATGGTCGCCAATTAATAAATTGCTTGCCGCCCATGCGGCACTCCGTCATCACAGAGGCATGACAAATGAAAATATGGGTCGACGCAGATGCCTGTCCGGTAGTTATCAAGGATATTTTATTTCGTGCCGCACAGCGTAAGAAAATCGCGCTGACACTGGTCGCGAATCAATATGTCCGGGTGCCACCCTCACCTTATATTAAAAGCATGCAGGTCAGCGCAGGATTTGACGAAGCAGACAATGAAATAGTCAGACTTTGCGAAGCTGGCGATCTGGTTATTACTGCCGACATTCCATTAGCAGCGGACGCCATAAAAAAGGGCGCGCTCGCACTCAACCCCCGCGGCGAACTCTATACCGAGGCGAGTATCGGTGAACGACTCAACATGCGCGACTTCATGGACACCATGCGGTCCAGCGGCGTGCAAACCGGAGGTCCTCCAGCCCTGTCCCAGCGCGATCGTCAGGCGTTCGCTAATGAACTGGACCGCTGGCTGGCCAAAGTCTGATTAGCCAATGAAAGTTGAGCCGCTTCATAGTATGGTTAAGCGCATCCCGTACCTTAGTATTCAGGAATAGATCTCATGGCACATGACACTCAGGCAATAAACCGTGCCCGTAATCTCTTTGGTGACCAGCAGCAAATCTGGTTGTTCGGCTACGGCTCCCTAATTTTTAAAGCGGACTTTGACTACCTGGAACGCAAACCCGCACGAATCGACAACTGGAGTCGCCGTTTCTGGCAGGGTTCACATGACCATCGAGGCACGCCAGGCGCACCTGGCCGCGTTGCCACCCTTATCGAATCCCCGGGTACGGTATGCGCTGGCATGGCCTACCTGGTAACCCCTGAAGTGTTCGACCACCTGGATCATCGGGAAAAAAACGGCTATCTGCGTTTCACCACTGAGATGACCTTCCATGACGGTGAACAGGCTCAGGGACTGGTTTATATCGCAACTGAAGACAATGAGGCCTACCTGGGGCCAGCCAGTGAAGAACATATCGCCCAGCATATATTCAGTGCCGCCGGCCCCAGCGGACCTAATGATGAATACCTGCTCCGCCTGGCCGACTCGCTGCGGGATCTGAATGAAGATGACCCTCATGTTTATTCGATTGAAGAGCACCTTCAGGCACTCAAAAAGGACTAATACACTGCTTATGCCAGTAGAGCTGATAATTCTGGGTGTCTTTATTGGCCTCGCTTTCACCAGTGAATCGATCACCGGGTTTGGCAGTATTGTTATTGCGCTTGCGCTAGGTAGCCTGCTCTTCCCCATACCTGAGCTGTTACCCATTCTGGTACCCTTGAGCGTCGTCATGAGCAGCGCCCTGTTGCTACGTTTTCACGCTGACATCGACTGGCAACTTCTATGCAAACGCATTTTACCCACGATGCTGGTGGGCATGCTCGCTGGTATCGCTCTGCTTCAGGTGATCAGCTCGGAGGCCCTGAAAGCCGCCTTTGCCATTCTGGTTTTGTGGTTCGCACTACGCGAATGGTACAAATTGCAGCGCGGCATACTTACCCGTCCAAAACCGGCCTGGTGGCAGCCGGTATGGACTCTTCTGGCTGGCATTACCCACGGCCTTTTTGCGTCCGGCGGGCCTCTGTTAGTGTATTCGCTGAATACCCTGGCAATCAGTAAAGCAAACTTTCGTGCCACTTTGGTCTGTGTCTGGCTTGGCCTTAATCTGACCTATACGCTGATCATGGCCTGGCAGGGCATACTGCAACCCTCACTGCCTTTAGTCGGCGCTTACATTCCCGTGCTTGCCTTTGCCTTCTGGTTTGGCCATGCCATTCACAAAAGAGTCAACGAACGCCAGTTTCGACAAATCGTGTATGCGCTACTGGTGCTCTCAGCATTTGCAATGCTAATTTCTACCCTGTAAATGCTGCCCGGCACGCAAATCGGTAGGGCAGGCTCGGCCTGCCGTGGTAACAACCCGCGTAAACGGTGTAACATTCAAAAATCGGGTCTTATGCACGCACCAACCAGCAGTTACGACCTTTCTTCTTGGCGGCATACAAAATGGTATCAGCCCGTTTCAGAAGATCATGAACGGGTTCAGCTGGGCGACGTATAGCGGCACCGAGGCTAATAGTGACTCTCACCACCTTATCAGCCCCGTTTTTACCACGTTTCGACTGCCCTTGCTTGCTACTGGTGGGACGTTGCTTTGAACGGATTCTAAGAGGATAGCCAGCCACCCGCTGACGCACCCGCTCCAGCGCCTCTTCTATCCGCGGCTGGTCATTATGATTAAACACCAGAGTGAATTCTTCGCCACCATAACGATATGCCTTAAAGCCGCTCTCTTTAGCAAAAATAACGCCCAGTAAGCGCAACACTTGGTCACCAACATCATGCCCATAGGTATCATTAAATTTCTTAAAGTGGTCAACATCGAGCATAACGACCGTACTACGTTTGCCCAGACGCCTTAAATGAGCAAGCAGCGCTCGTCGCTGTGGCAGTTGAGTTAATTCATCGATATAAGCCAGGTTCAGCATTTGCGACGCTAACGCCAGCAAGATAGAGAGACACGCGGCTATCACCACCCATGCCGCAACTTGCGACTGTTGCATGAAAATAATCAACAAGGCAATGCTCAGCCAGCAGGCGAGCTGGCCCCACCGGGCAGGTTGTCTGGGTGAAATCAGCAGGCAAATAAGCCACACCACAGCTACCAAAGCCATTACGGCTATGACCATAAAACTCAGTGGTGACGTTGGCAAAACCGGACTCAATAGAAAAGATGGCGCATCTATTGCCTGGTAATAGCTGGGCAAGGGTAGCACCATAAGTAAGGGTGGAAGTGCCCCGGCCAGCGCCAATAACAGCATACCCTTAAGACTGAATAATGGTGGTTTATTAATAAGTGCCATAACAATGGCAACTGCGGTACTAACAAGAGGGAGAAAAAAATACAACGCCAGCATGTGGCTTTCGCTAAGCGGTGACTGCAACGCAGTATTGACGACCCAGTAGCTACTTAATAATAATGCCAGCCAGTACAACTGAGACCACTGCCGCATGACAACTGCCAGTAGCCCGACTAAAGCGACACTCAGGTAAACCACCAGTGGGACCGGAATGCTATAAAGCAGCTGATGCTCTGGGAATGCAAGAGCAATAAACAGCCAGATAATGACGGGGAGTAACACTAAAAGTGGCAAATCAACCTCTTATCACCAGAACCACAATTTTTTATATGGGTTTATAGTACTGCAAGGGAGTTCGCCAATCCAGATAAGCTTATGTCACATATAACAACGCCCGGGCTACTATCAAGTAGCCCGGGCGCATATCAAAGCACTTTTAGCTAAACTCGCGGCCCTCGACCCCGAACGGCATTAGCCACCAGTGAAATCACTAACAAGACCAGGAATATAAAGAAAATGATTTGTGCAACGCCTGCGGCAGCACCAGCAATTCCGCCAAAACCCATGATTCCTGCAATAATTGCAACGATAAAGAATATCAGTGCCCAACCCAGCATACTTGCTCCTTGATTTCAGTTAACTAACCTCTAAAAGATAGCAGCAAAAAATAAATATGCTGAAAATACTTTGTAAAGTGTTGCTTCTACTAAGCTCCGTAGCTGATAAGCTGAATATCAACCAAGTTAACCAGGGAGTTAAACATGAAAAGCGTTTTATTGAGCCTGACTTTATTATTATTCTCTTTCGGAGCTCTCGCGGGCGAGCACTATATTCCTGAAGATTTGCAGCAAGTGGAACATATTCATCATCCAACTTCTGAGCACTTCACGGCTGGTCAGCCAACCGAACAAGAGATGGGGTATTTTGCTGAGCATGGAGTACGCCATGTGGTTAATCTGAGACCACCGCAAGAAGCACCGGAGGTAAATGGCGCGGCCTGGGCTTCGCAGCACGCTATGGCTTATTACCATATCCCAATTGCCGGTGGCGAAGACCTGACTCAGGAGCACGTCGCTGTTTTCGATAAAATCATGCAACGCATTGGCGATGAGAAAGCTTTATTGCACTGCGGTAGTAGTAACCGGGTTGGCGCTATGGTGGCGTTGCGCGGTGTGTGGCATCAGGGCATGAGTGAAGAAGAGGCCCTGCAACTCGGTCGCGAGTATGGCATGACCTCCCTGGAAGAGCATGTCCTGAAACAACTACACCATTAATTTATAAAGTTCAAAAATCTAATTCCCGGGTGGCATCAACTCTGCCACCCGACTCTCAACCTGGGCTTTTAAGGATTTACGCAAACCCAGCATAAACACCACTTCGGTGACTACGAATAAAGGCCCAATAACCAGGCCAGTAATATCATCAACAAAGGCTGGCTTGCGACCTTCAAAATAGTGGCCAATAAACTGAAAGGCCCAACCCAGCACAAATAAACCTATACCTAACCCTAACCAACTAGTGGTCTGCAACAGGGCAGCACCTTCCCCGACCCACAAACAGATAGCCAGTAGTACCGCCATGAGGACACCCAGCGCGGTGTCAAGACGCACATAATAAACGGCCGCAAACAAGGCAACCAGATAAGCAGGTGAAAGGCTCAAGCCAAATAACATAAACTGCGGACGCGACAACAAAATCACTATGCCAAGTACAATCAGGGGAATACCTACTAAATGAGTAGCAATATTACGGCGATCCCGGTGATAACAGGCGTACTGCGCTAAATGTTCGGTTATGTTTTTCATGCTGAGCTCCGTCAGTTAATTGCTAGTAGCATACGACGGCTCCGGAAAGGCTTCAATAGATTCAGTCTAACGACCAGTCGCTGAGCTTACCCAGACTATTACGCGGCAAGCTCGTTCCAAACTTATAATGCTGCGGCCGTTCAGCACTGCTTAACTGCTCTGCAGCGTAGCTTCGCAAGCTAAATTCCGCGTCATGTTCTACGTCATCAGCGAACACAACAAAAGCTTTCAAACGGGTACTGCCTGCTTTGTCGAAAGCTCTTATGGCGCAGTCTTTGACTTCACTGCGATTAAGCAGCACCTGCCGGACACGAGAGGGAAAAACATTTACACCACCCACCTGCACGGCACCATCGAGCCTGCGCAAAGGCACAAAAGTTTCAGCGGTATACCATTCCACATGATCCTGCATTAACACCTGCTTACCCTGCCAGTGCGGCAGCAATTGATAAGGACCTGGCTCTTTGCGCCAACCTACACCGGATGTTTCACTGGCGCCGTAAACTTCCATCACCTCACTGAATTTAGTGCGCAAGCGTTGCATCACGTCTTCTGGACAGGGAGCTGCAGAACTCACCGCTTTGCAATCATCAGGTACCGGTGTCTGACTGGCTAGTAAGAATTGCCAACGCTGTGGAAAACCTATCACCAAGTCGCCGCGCTCAAGTTGTGTGGCCTGAGCTAAACCGGGTTGGTAACGTTCAATAACCGGGATCTGTAATTTTTCAGCCACTAATACAGAGAAAATAAAACCATATAAGTGATGTGGAGGACAATCGTTTATCAGCCGTTTGCGATCAGTATAACGAGAGGCAAAAAACTCAACTTCCTGTTGTAATTCAGCCCACTCATGGGTACAGATGCTTGGTTCGCCTGTGCTACCCGAGGTACTGACGCTTATTTTTCCACTGCCTTTCTCGCGCGCCTGGCGAATAACCTCAACCCATTGCTGCGGTTCTTTGTAGCGCAACAGATAGTCTTCCAGGCCACTTTCGTGGAGGTGGAAAAAGCGGTTAACGACACCAGCAAGGTGCAAGTGCTCGAGAGAGTCGAGCATGAGAGGAGCCCGCTGCAGGGACATCTGCAGATTCCATTCAGGAAGCTGCAGATTACTTACATCAGTGCCACGTAGCTGTGCCAGCTCAGAGGCCAGCAAGCTACGCAATATGCGCCAGATAGCTTCATTGCTTAACGCATTGACATCCGACATGACTACAGGCGCTTAACAAAAACCCAATAGCTGTCGCCAGATAACGACTTTTTCATATGTACTTTAACTTTTGTTGGTTTCATCTGATAGTCAAATACGTATTCGAACATAGTATTTAAGCTACCGCTTGTGACGCCTTCATTAAAGCGGCCACGGAACTCTTTGCTATCAGTACAGGGAGCAACTTCACGGAAGAAGTTTTTGCCAATAGTTGATTTAGGATCACGTCCGGTAATATCACCTTCAGCAGCATTGTACTGAAGTATTTTGCCGTCTTTATCAAGCTGAATTGCGCCAAAGGCAAGATCATTCAGTTTTGAATCATCCATGTTAGCCAATGAATTTTCGATATCGTCTGAACCAAAGCTTACTATTTCCATGTTATTTCCCTTTTTGTTGCTGTTTAGTGTAAGCACTTAGGGTTACGTCAAAAGCACTACACCGGATCATTGCTTTAAGCGAAAAATGCCAAAGCCTGCTTCGTTAAATTCTACAAAGTCGATCTTTGCTTCTTTTGCCGCGGCGTCTTCTGCGGCTGCTGTGCCAGCACTACGAAAAAATACTCTGGCTTCCTGCGGTAATTGAACCTGCCAGTTGTCAGGTGTATCCAGAACCACTGAATGCTGATTTTCCGCTGACAGTTGCAACATATAATCCGCGATAACCTGACGTACTTCGGCATCCGCTGCGTGCGCTAAGGTGGATCCGTCCAGGTGAGGAAAGTTGCCTCCACCACCTGCTCGATAATTATTAGTTACCACCAGGAACTGGTCGCTATCGCTAACTTCCCGGCCATTATAGGTAAGCTCAGTAATACGCTGAAAACGCTCATTAAGCAAACGACCCTGGGCATCAAATCGGGGAGGCTGACTAATATCAATGCGATACTCAACACCACTCAACATATCGAAGTTATAACTGGCAAAATCCGGGTTAAGCATAGACTGTGCCGTATCGGCATGAGCTTCCACCTGAGCAAAAGCAGTCGCCGACATTTCCAGCCAGTCGCGCACCTGCTTCCCATTTAAGCGCACGACCTGAATAGTATTAGGATAAACATAGAGATCTGCGAGATCCCCCCGAGTCACTGAACCAGCGGGAATGTGAGTGTAATCTGCAGGTCCCTGAAAACCATTGCGAAAAGGTGCCGCGGCGCTCAATAAAGGAAGTTCTGCATCTAGTTCGCCCTGTTCCTGCAACTTTTGAGCGAACCACAACTGTGCCTGATTGATTAAATGAATGGACCGGTCCGGTCGTACCCGGGCAAAAAAATTACTGATATCCTGGTCGATTTCCGCCATGGGCGTATTTAACTGTTGTAGCGTAGCTTCCTGTTCTTTCTGCAACAGATTCACCAGCTCCGCATCATATGCTTCACTAATCTGACGCAACTCCACCTGACTGGAGACGACCTGCCAACCTTGCCCTTGCTGCTCAAGCTTTAAATCAATCAACCCCAGGTGGTTACCCCAATAACCCGGCTGCACCGCAGGCACTCCGTGTATATAACCACCACTGTTATTGACGCCGGGTAAATTCTGATAAGCATCATCGCCCGGAAACAGGCGATGCTGGTGGCCAAATAAAATGGCATCAATTCCTTCTACCTGCGACAGCTGCAGACTAGCCTGCTCAGCAAACAACGGATAGTCGTCAAATGTCTGTAGCCCTGAATGCGGCACAGCAACGACCACATCAGCACCTTCGGCCTGCATTAAGGGAATATAGTGACGCGCACTGTCAACTATATCCCGCACCATCACCCTGCCTTGCAGATGCTGGTGATCCCACTGCATAATCTGAGGCGGTAAAAAACCAATAAAGCCAACTTTCAGCTCATGCTCCTGCCCGTCGCTCGCGATAAAGCGATGTTGCTGAATAACATAAGGCTCAACCAAAGGATTATCCCAACCCTGAGTCTGCTTGCCACTTTTTGCTTCATTCTCAACATAAAATACATTGGCGCTTATATAAGGAAAGTCCGCCCCTGCAATAGTTTTCAACATGAAATCGAGGCCGAAATTAAATTCGTGATTACCCAGGTTAGCAACATCATACTGCAGATAATTTAGCGCCCGCATGACCGGGTGAACCTGCTGTTCAAGGTATTCATTTCCCTTGCTCGCAGCCCAATCGCCCATGGCACTGCCCTGAATCAAATCACCATTATCTACCAACAGATTATTCGGGCTTTCCGCCCGCGCTTGTCCAATCAACACTGCGGTATGCGCAAGCCCGTAGTCTGCAGTTTCAGTTTGCTGAAAATAATCATACCCCAGCACGTAGGCATGCACATCAGTGGTCTGCATCAGCCGCAGGTCCATAGTCACTGGTTGCTCTGCTTCCTGCTGGGCACAGGCCACGAGCAATAAAATCGAAACAGACAACGCAGCCAAACGTACTGGGTAAAATGAAAACAGCATTTATTATTCCTTATCAAGGTCGTTACCAGGTCTTAGGCTAACGCTTTTAGCAAACCCCTGCTAGCCTAAGGCGGTTGAGGAAAATAGTCTTGCTTGCTATTTTAATAGATTGTTTACAAGCGATTATTTTTAATTGACCCATTTTGGGTCAATTTTGCCCCAGGAGAACCAAAGTATGCGCCTTTCTCTTATTGCCGCGGCGGTCGGTATGGCAGTAGCCGTCAGCGCCTGTTCTGACACTAATGATGATTATCCGGATGTGGATGAAAGTCAGGCTGAACAAGCACAGGATACAGAACATCGTCATTCCGACGATGACCGTGCAGATACCGCCACATTCGGGGCAGAAAATCCTTTTTTCATGGCCAGCTCATTGCAATATGAAGCGCCCGACTTTGCTGCTATCGAAGACAGTCATTACGCGCCAGCTTTTGATGCAGGCATGGAACAGCAGGCAGCAGAAATTCAGGCGATTATCGAAAACCCTGAAGATCCCAGCTTTGCCAACACCATTGAAGCCATGGAACGTAGCGGTGAGTTATTAACCCGGGTATCACGCGTATTCTTTGCTATGGCAGGATCTACCAGCAACGATACTATCCGCGATTTACAGGGCGAACTGGCACCTAAGCTATCTTCTCACCGTGATGACATTTTCCTGAACAGCGCTTTATTTGAACGTGTGGACTCGCTATATGAACAACGTGATGAACTCGATCTTGAGAGCGAGCAGTTGCGACTCCTGGAAGTCACTCATGAGCGCTTTATTCGCGCTGGTGCCAACCTGAGCGAAGAGCAGATGGCGCAAATTCGCGAACTTAACGAAGAAGAGTCTGAGCTCACGACCCGCTTTGCCCGCAATGTTCTTGAGATGGGCGATGAAATTGCAGTAGTCGTCGATTCAGAAGAAGAACTGGAAGGACTGGACAGCTCAGCCATTCGCAATGCCAGCCGCCGCGCGGAAGAACGCGACATGGATGACAAATATGTGTTGAGCATTACCAATACTACGCGCCAGCCAGTATTAAGTCAGCTTAGCAACCGTGAGGTGCGCCAGCGGGTATGGGAAGCCTCCGCATACCGTGGACTGGGTCGTGATGGCGGCATTGATAACACCCCAATCGTCAGCCGTCTAGCCAAGCTACGCGCCGAGCGGGCTGAAATCCTGGGTTATGACACCTTTGCTGATTATGCACTGGAAGAGCGCATGATAGGTACGCCCCAGAATGCCCTGGACATGTTGACTGACATGGTAGATGCCGTGGTCGCTAATACCCTGATTGAGCAGGAAATCCTGGAACAACAGGCAGCGGATATGGGCCACGACCACGATTTTGAACCGTGGGATTGGGAGTTCTACGCAGAACGTGTCCGCGAATCACAATACGATCTGGATGAAAACGAAGTACGTGAGTACTTTGAATTTGATCGGGTGCTACACGACGGTGTGTTCTACGCAATGGAGCGCCTCTACGGCATCACTTTCGAAAAGCGTGATGACCTGCCGGCCTACCATGAAGATGTCAGTGTGTATGAAGTATTTGACAACGATGGCGCTAGCCTGGGCATCTTTTACGCCGATTACTTTGCTCGTGAAGGCAAGCGTGGCGGCGCCTGGATGGGTTCTTTTGTAAACCAGTCTCACATGATTGAGAGCAAACCCGTTATATACAACGTGATGAACATTCCGAAAGGACCTGATGGTGAACCTACACTGGTTTCCTACGACCATGTAACTACCATGTTCCATGAAATGGGTCACGGCGTACACGGGCTGTTTTCAGACGTTTACTACCCCAGCCTGGCAGGCACTTCAGTGCCACGTGATTTTGTCGAATCACCTTCGACCTTCCACGAAGACCTGGCCCACGATCCTGAAATTCTGGCCAACTACGCGAAGCACTATGAAACAGGAGAGCAAATCCCTGAAGATTTGCTGAGCCGCGTTATGGATGCACTGAGCTTTAATCAAGGTTTTAATACACTGGAATATATGTCAGCTGCCTTGTTAGATCTTGAATGGCACATGCTAAGTGCCGATGAGCCAGAGCAAGACGTGGAAAACTTCGAAGCAGAAGCACTTGCTAAATACGGTGTGAATTTGCCCAACGTTCCACCACGTTACAAATCAGCCTACTTCTCACATATTTTTTCCGGTGGTTATGCAGCTGGGTATTACTCTTATATGTGGTCTGAAGTATTAGCGGCGGATGCCTTTGCTTACTTTATGGACGAAGGCGGTCTGGAAGGTGATGTTGCTCAGCAGTATCGCGAGCATATTCTCTCTCGTGGGGGTACCAAAGAGGCGATGGAAATGTACATCGACTTCCGTGGTTCAGAACCTGACACGCAGCACCTGCTGATTCGTCGTGGTCTGAGCGACGGTCCGGTTGAACCAACGAATTAGTCCGGTGTGCCTGACTCTAAAAGCCGGTTACTGCAAGTAGCCGGCTTTTTATTTTACAGCGAGTTATAATTCCCCAGCACCTTTAACCGGGCAATTTGAGATACGCTTTTCAACGCGCCGCGCATGGCAATATCAGACAAGCTACCCTCCACATCCATGAAGAAATGATATTTACCAAACCCCTCCCCGGTTGGCCGCGATACTATAGAGGTCAGGTTCAACTTACGTGTAGAGAAGCAATGCAACACTTGCTCCAGTAAACCAGGCCGGTCGGCTTCGTTAATCACCAGAAGCGATGTTTTAGTACCGCCCCCCATCCGATTCGGATTATCACTCAACACCAAAAAGCGAGTCTGGTTATGGGCGTAATCATGCACCCCGCTTTGCGACCAGGAGCTGCGCTTGTTCGCTGCGATATGGCTGGGGATTATAGCGGCCGCTCCGGGTTCAGCCTCCGCGCGTTGCAACGACTCCACATTGCTTTCTGTAGCTACCAGCTCAATATCGCCCAGGCTACTAATGAAATCCCGGCACTGCCCACGCGCTACAAACTGCACAAAGAGTCGCTGTATATCTGTTTTTTTATCGACCTGCCCGATACAGTCAAAAGCAATATCCAGATTAAACTCACTGACAATATGCAGATCCGCATTGACCAAGTGATCCAGCACTACCGGGACAAACCCCTCAGAAACATTCTCAATCGGAACCAGAGCAAAATCACAACCCTGCCCGGTTGCCATCAGAACTCGTTGCAGATGAGAAAAATAAACCACCTCGACAACTTCGTTAAAGCTCTGAGCATAACGCTGAGCAGCTACATCTGAAAAAGTGCCTGCTGGTCCTAAGGTCGCTATTTTTATCATCTTTTTTTCCTCGGTTTGCTTCTGCTCTTATCATGCCAGAGGCTTACGTGGTTATCAGCCATAAAATTAGTTAGTATCCCTAGTGTTATCACTTTATAAACAAGGATTCCCATGCGCACTTCAGCTTTGCTTGCTTCTTTATGCACAGCCAGCCTGCTCAGTAGTCAGGTTACTATTGCCAACGAAGGTCCCGGCCAACGGCTGAGTGACATCGATGATTATATCGAACAGGGTCGGCAACAGTGGCAGATTCCCGGCATGGCCGTCGGCATAGTGCACCAGGACCGTCTGATACACGCTCAGGGGTATGGTTCACTGGGTCTTGAGCATGACACTCCGGTAGACCAGGACACTTTGTTTGGTGTGGCCTCTACCAGCAAAGCTATGACCGCCACAGCGCTGGGTATGCTAGTAGATGACGGTAAACTGGACTGGGACGACAAGGTTATTGAACACCTGCCCTATTTTAAATTATCCGACCCCTGGGTCACTCAAGAAGTGCGTATCCGCGATCTTCTTACTCATCGGGTCGGTGTTGGCCGTATGACCGGCAACCGTATTCGCTTTATGCCGACCAGTGACCGCGAAACCGTCATTCGCCAGATGCGTTACCATGAGTTTGAACAACCTTTTCGTTCTTCTTATGTATACAGTAATGTAATGTATTCTGTCGCTGGCGAAATAGTAGCCGAAGTGTCAGGCATGTCCTGGGATGATTTTGTCGCCCAACGTATCTTTACCCCCCTTGATATGACGCGCTCCAATACCTCCATTACCCAGTTTTCCGAAGACGACCAGAATATCGCCTTTCCGCATCAATTTATTGAAGGCCAGATTCAGCCTATAAATCGGCGTAATTTTGATAACGTCGGCCCTTCAGCTTCAGTGAACACCAGTGTCAGAGATATGGCTCAATGGATTCGCTTACAGTTGGGGGAAGCTGGGGTCTATAACGGTCAACGGCTGGTCAGTGAAGACGTTATGCTGGAAACCCATCAACCGCAAAATGCGCTCAAGCGAAGTCATAATGAAGCCTCACCTGCGGCCTATGGTTTTGGCTGGTCACTGAATAGTTATCAGGGTTACGCTACCGCCTCCCACGGAGGGGCCACTGACGGCTTCAATACCAGCCTGATGCTGGTTCCGGAACTTGATTTAGGCATCATCGTAATAACCAATACCTTCGAGAATTACCGCCCCGCAGTGGTTAATGAAATCATTGATCGGGTGGCGGACTTACCCCGACAGGACTGGAAAGAGACCCAATGGGATGCTTATCAGGAGCGTTTCGCTGAAGTCATGGAACAGCGAGAAGCGATTGAAGCAGAGCGTCAGAGCGACACCCATCCAAGCCTCAACAAAGAACAAATGACAGGGCGTTACGAGGATGACCTTTATGGCGAAGTTGAAGTCTTCGCTACGGAAGATGGCAACCTGGCGTTACACTTCTGGGATGACGGCGAATCCATTCTCGACTTAGAGCACTGGCACCATGATACCTGGCGCGCCAGCTATAGAAACCGCGCTCAACGTGAGAAGTTCGTGCATTTCACCCGCGATAGGGATGGTGAAGCAGGCGCTCTGCATGTCACCTGGACCTTGCGTCCTGCACTACTGCAAGTAGGCATTTACCCCACACCTTACTCGCGGGAAACCCGTTTCCAACGTAAAACGGATTAACGGAGCTTTTTTATGAAGCATTCTCCTCTTATCCAGCGCCATGCCTGTTTTGTCTTGCTCATTGATATACAGCAAAAACTGGCCCCGGCCATTGCTGAAAGCGAGTCAGTCATTGAGCGCAACCAATGGCTTCTGAATATCGCCCACGAGCTTTCGGTACCTGTTGTCGCCACCGAGCAGTATCCTTCAGGCCTGGGGCATACTGTTGCAGCCCTGGAGGAGCAGATGAAACAGGCCATTGTCTATGAAAAGCTGCATTTCAGTGCCTTTCAGGAAAAAAGCATTGCCGATGCTCTGGTCGGACTTAACCGCCCTCAGGTCATTATTACTGGTACCGAAACCCATGTTTGTGTCCTGCAGACCGCCCTCGACATGCAGGAAGCGGGCTTGCAGGTGTTTGTTGTAGAAGACGCGGTCGGTTCTCGTCGCGAGCTGAATAAACAACTGGCACTGCAGCGCATGCAACAAGCTGGTTGCGTCATCGTAAGCAGCGAAATGGTTGCTTTTGAATGGCTGCAGCGCTGCGCTACTGACGAATTTCGTCATATCAGCAAAACCTACATTCGCTAATTCGCCCGTTTTTCCCGCCAGGCACTGCCAACCCGGTCGCCAATCACCAGTAACGCTGGCGTGAGCAGCAAGGTCAGCAAAGTTGCAAAAGCAAGTCCGCCCGCAATAGCACTGGATAACTGCGTCCACCATTGAGTCGATGGGGCGTTTATACCCAGACTGGGCTCCAGCAGGTTCACATTCACGCCCAACACCATAGGCATTAACCCTAAAATTGTAGTTACCGCAGTTAAGAGTACCGGCCGTAAACGCAGACAACCGGTTTCAATAGCGGCATCCAGCGCGGATAAGCCCTGCTGCCGATGCTCATTATAGGTATCGATAAGCACTATATTGTTGTTCACCACGATACCCGCCAGTGCAATGACGCCCATACCCACCATGACAATACCAAACGACTGACCGTTGATAAGCAAGCCGAGCAAAATACCGGCGGTAGAAAGCACAATAGCCGACAGTACCAGAGCCGTTTGATACAGACTGTTAAACTGAATAACCAGAATGAAGGTCATCAGGAATACCGCAATCAGGAAAGCGATCAATAAAAACTGCGCCGCTTC
The DNA here is from genome assembly GCF_003987145.1 of Aliidiomarina minuta. Classification (NCBI taxonomy): domain Bacteria; kingdom Pseudomonadati; phylum Pseudomonadota; class Gammaproteobacteria; order Alteromonadales; family Idiomarinaceae; genus Aliidiomarina; species Aliidiomarina minuta. Next base: position 1,997,269 of record NZ_PIPL01000001.1, read on the forward strand.
CTGCTGGTCTTCGCCTTCCCCTCCAATACTCACTTGCACCCCCTCAGGCATATCCCCGAGCACACGCTGCTGAATTTCACTTAAACGTTCATCAAGACGGTAGCCCGCCTCCAAATCCGCCTCTATAGTGACCGCTCTGCGCCCGTCCATGCGACGTAGCGTACCCACTTTCGGCGCTGGCACCAGCTCTACTACATGAGCAATAGGTATTTGGCCCCGGGCAGATTGCACCGTCAACTGCTGGAGCTGATCAATATGCCGCCAACTCTCCGGAAAGCGCAGCCGGATATCTACCTCATCGATGGCATCCTCGGGTCGATAGCGGGCCAGCAGAATACCATTGGTAATCAACTGCACGGCGTTGCCTACAGTGACCACGTCAGTGCCTAAACGAGCGGCTTCTTCGCGATTCACCTGCACTCGCCATTCAATACCTGGTAAAGCTCTGTCATCTTCTACATCTATAAAACCGCCGGCCTCTTCCATGGCATCCAGAATCCTCTCCACTTGCTCATCAATCAATGAGGGGTCCGCCGCACTCACCGTTAACTGGAAGGGTTTGCCCTCAGCAGGTCCTTGCTCCTGCTCTCTGAACTCGAGCAAAATACCCGGAATATCTTCCGTTCGCTGCTGCATGTCGGCGAGAATCTCACGGGCTGGTCGTCGCTCCTGCCAGTCAATAAACTGAAACTGCAGGACCCCTATGGTGTCTACGCCCATATTCCAGCCCGGCTCTGCAATAGATCGCGCATACAGGGCTTTAACTTCCGGCATATTCAACAAGCGGCTTTCCACCCGACGTACCAGCTCATCTTTTTCATGAACGGACATATCACCGCGGGCTCTGACCGTCACCTGAGCCGATTCAGGTTCCACCGAAGGGAAAAACTCAACGCCATGGTTAAAACGTCCGTACAGCACATAAATCAGAAGAATCACCAACATCACCGCACCCAGCGTCCACCAGGGACGCTGCAGTGCTGATGTAAGAGAGCGCCGGTACCAACGCCCAAACCATGTGGGCTTGCTATCCTCATGACCCTGGGTGGAGCCACTCACTGCCCCCAGCGTAGGTAAGAAGATAAGCGCCATCACCAGTGAGGCCAGCAGACAGATGATAACGGTGGCGGGCAGGTACTTCATAAATTCGCCCACCACCCCTGGCCAGAAGAGCAAAGGAACGAATACTGCCAGTGTAGTCGCGGTTGAAGCGATAATAGGCCAGGACATGCGGGTTGCCGCTTTCGCCCAGGCATCTGCCGGAGCATCGCCATTGCGCCGGTTACGATCCGCCAGCTCACTAACCACAACAGCGCCGTCGACTAACATACCGGCGACCAGAATCAGCGCAAAAAGCACCATAATATTCATGGTGTAGCCGATCGCCCAGAGAGCCAGAATAGCGGTCAGGAAAGCCCCCGGTATAGTGATACCTACCATCAACGCTGAGCGTACCCCCATCGTGGCAATGATAATCACCAGCACCAACACTACAGCGGTCATCACATTATTCATCAACTCCGACAGCATGGTTTCAACGTCAGTGGATTCGTCCATGATGAAATCGACCTGCAAACCTTCCGGCATCATAGACTCAGCCTGGGTCAACAAGGTCCTGACCTGAGCAACGGTATCAATAATATTGGCGCCGGCGCGCTTGGAAATTTCCAACACCACCGCGGGCTGGTCGTTTATGCGGGCAAAACCCTCAGGATCAAAAAAAGCGCGTCTTAATCTGGCTACATCACCGAAAGTCACCACATTGTCGTCATCAACTTTGACAGGAACTGAGAGCACATCCTCCAAATCAGCGATAACGCTGGGCACCTTCATCGGAAAGCGCCCGGCTCCCGTGTCCAGGCTACCCGCTGCAACCAGCTGATTGTTCCGTGATACCAGCTCAAACAACTCATTGTAGTTAATACCGTAACTGGCCAGTACCTGCGGGTGCGCAATAATCTCTAGTAGATCTTCTCGGTCACCACCGATTTCAACTTCCAGCACTTCGGTAATGCCTTCAATTTCTTCTTTCAACAATCTGGCCGTATGTATCAGCTCAGACTCCGACAGAGGTCCGGAGAGGCCCACTGAAAGCACCGGAAACAAGGCTACGTTGACCTCGTGTACAGTGGGCTCTTCCGCTTCCTGCGGAATATAGGCACGCGCAAGATCGACCTTTTCACGTACATCCTGCAGCGCCGCCCGGGCATCAAAACCGGCATCAAACTCCAGCGTCACAGATGCATGACCCTCTCCAGCCAGTGCGGTCATTTCCCGCAGCCCTTCGAGTGAGCGCAGTTCCTGCTCCATCGGCCGGACCATGAGACGCTCGGCGTCTTCCGGGCTTACGCCCTCGTAAATCATAGACACATAAATGATCGGAATGGGAACGTCAGGATTGGCTTCTTTAGGTATCACCTGGTAGGCGCTGTAACCACCGACCAGCAGAATTAAAAACAGCAGCAGTGTGGCTCGACTGCGTTGCTGCGCAGCGCGGATGATGCTCTCCATCAATCCTCCTCAGCCATAACCACTTCAACCTGCTGGCCCAGCTCGACAAAACCAGCGCCCTGAGTAATTAACCTGACCTGTTCAGGCAGTCCCTCAACCCAGGCCGAGTCGCGACCTGCACTGAGCAGCCTGACTTCCTGTTCACGCACCCGCTCATCCTCATCGACATAACGCACCACCAGGCGCCCATCGCCGTCCAGCGATAACAGTGAAGGAGACAGTTGATGAGCGAAAACTTCCGCAAGCTGAATTTTTAAGCTTGCTGTGCCTCCGGCAATGCGTCTTAAATCAGGATTTTCTGCTTCAACTTCAACAAAGAAACTGCGTGTTTCCGGGTCGGCAACGGTAGCAATATGACGCAACTCACCTCGCAATACGCTGTCATCCAGCAGTTGCACTTCAACCGGCTGCCCCACATTTAATCTGGCGACTTCCTGTTGAGGTATCTGCGCCATAATCCGTAGGCGAGAGATGTCTGTGAAGTGAACTAACTCCTGACCGCTTTGCACATAATCTCCGAGCTCAATCAGGCGCCGATCAAAAATACCGGAAAAGGGAGCTTCAGGACGGGTGTAGCTCAGCGCCATTTCTGCAGCTTCCAGTTCGGTAGCCACTCTGGCCCGTTCAGCAACCAGGCGCAGATACTCTATTTGGGAAGCCAAATCCTGACGCCGTAACTGTTCCGCACCACTTAACTCCGCAGCCGCCAGTTCCGCATCGGCTTCCAGCTGAGCGACCCGTGCCGCGCGTTCTTCTGCATCCAGTTGCAACAATACACTGCCAGACTCGACGCTTTCGCCCTGAGCTACAGGCAAATCAATAACTTCACCCGACACCCTGGCAATTATCTGTATCTGTCGCCAGGGCTCTATACGCCCCTGAACACCCAATTCAGGCTGATAGTATTCAGCTTCGTAAAGCTCTGCTTCAATGCGACTGGGGGACTCAACAACTTCTTCCGTGACATCCGGAGCTTCATCCGCTGAGCGCAGCACATCGCCGGAAGCGAGCCATATAATAAGCAAGAGAACCAGACCAAGCGCTAACCACAGGGGGTTAATACCTTTTAAAAACAACAGTGCGCTCCTTAATCGAAGTGGGGCTTTTATGCGTATACTTTTATGTAATATAAATGCGATACGCTAAAGTTAGCCGAGCTGGACTACTTTTTTAAGTAAAAAACGTAACTAAATATGAATCAAGGGTGAGAGCTTTACTAAGCTGTTACTATTAGAGTTCATTACATTTTGGAGTACATCATGGAAAATCTACCCCTACACTACATCATTATAGTACTCGCCATACTGGCGATTATTTCACTGTCCGTTCGACTTATCCCGCACCGGCACGTAGCCCTGGTGGAACGCTTTGGTAAATATACCCGCACCCTGGAGCCAGGCCTTAATTTCCTAATCCCTTTCGTAGAGAAGATTTCTCACAAACAGTCGTTACGGGTTCAGCAGTTGAATGTCAGTATCGAAACTAAAACCGCTGACAATGTTTTTGTTATCGCTCGTGTCAGTGTGCAGTACTTCGTTGAGTCAGCTGAAGCGGCTTACAATGCTTTTTATCAGCTGGACGATCCAGAAGAGCAAATCACATCTTATGTTTATGACGTAGTGCGTGCTCAGATACCACGTCAGTCTTTGGATAACGTATTTGATAATAAAGATGAAATTTCCAATGTGGTCATGACCCAGCTACAGGACGCTATGGAAGAATTCGGTTTCCGTATACGTAATACGCTGGTCACCGATATTGATCCTAATGAAGATGTTAAACGTTCCATGAACCGTATCAACGCGGCACAGCGTGAGCGTCGTGCGGCCGAACATGAAGCCGAAGCTGAACGCATTAAAATTGTTAAAATTGCCGAAGCGGATAAAGAGTCTAAAATACTCTCTGGTCAGGGTGTTGCTGGTCAGCGAAAAGCCATCGCAGAAGGCTTACGTGAGTCTATTGATATGGTCGTGGATGAGAAGAATGGTATAGGCGCTGAACATGTAGTCTACCTGCTTACGTTCACCAACTATGTCGACGCACTGGAGTCCATCGGTAAAGATAATTCCGTTATCATGGTCCCACAACCTACAGGCCAGCTGGATCAGATGGAAGAAATACGTAACTCCATCATCAGCGGCAGTGCAGTAAGCAACGCAGCCAAGAAAAATGGCGGCAAAAAATCGGCTAGCTAAACTTTAACGGCCGATATGAAAACGCAGGGTCTGTACCACCCAGGACAGGCCCTGTGCAGCTGCCAGTGACTCCGCTGTATTGCCTTGATGATCGTTAACTTCAACGTCCGCTCCAGCCTCAAGTAATACGTCAATCACCTCTTCTGATTGCAGTAGCTGACTTGCACAGCTTCAGCAAAGCGGCAAAACACTGTTTTGTCAGTCAGCCCACATTGAGCAACCAGATACGCAAACTCGAACAACAGTTTGCTATTTTGCTGTTTGAACGTAATAACCGCCAGGTAACCATTACTCCGGCGGGGCAAATGATGGTCGCCAGTGCACGCCGCATTATTCGCGAAGTTGAGCAGATGAAAGCCATTAGTCAGATTCAGATCGACCCCTTTGCAGGTCAATGCCAGCTTGGCGCTTTTCCAACCCTGGCGCCTTATTTATTTCCCAGCCTTGCCCCGGCATTAAAGGACGCCATGCCTGACTTGCGTCTTCTGTTACGCGAAGAAAAGACTCAGCGTTTGCTCGAATTGCTTCATGAAGGCGAGTTGGATCTGGCGTTTATCGCCCTGCCCATAGAGGACGAACAACTGGACGCCGAGTTGTTATTTAATGATGACTTTTTGCTCGCCGTGCATTCCTCTCATGAACTGGCGACTAAAAGCGAAGTCTCTATCGACGTGCTGGATAAGACAGAGCTTATGTTGTTAGAAGAAGGTCATTGCATGCGCCAGCAGGCGCTGGACATCTGCCGTCTGCAAGTCTCAGGCGAGGAGCAGACTTTTCGCGCAACCAGTCTGGAAACATTACGCCAGATGGTACAAGCCGGCACCGGCATTACTCTGGTACCCGGCATGGCCGCGCAAACGGAAACGCCACGGGTTAGTTATATTCCATTTAGCAGCCCGGCACCCAGCCGACAGATAGCGCTGGTAACACGCAAAGAACAACAGCCACAAGTACTTTACCAGCGCATTGCAAGCATCACTAAAGAGCTATTCAGTCCTGGTCGTAGCTGTACTCTGAGGTAAACCTTTCACCCGCCAGATACACAGCTTCGATGCTACGAAGATTACGCACCCGCTGTAAAGGATCTTCATTAAGCACTATGAAATCAGCCCACTTGCCCGACTCCAGCGTACCCAATTCATCGTCCAGTCCCATACACGCGGCCGCATGGCGAGTCGCAGACACCAGCACGTCTTCTGCGCTCATGCCGGCATCTTCCATCATCTCCATCTCCATGTGTTCAAAATAGCCCTGGAAACGAGCAGGTGGGCCGCTATCGGTTCCCATGGCAATACGCACTCCGGCCTCATGCAAACGCATCATATTCTGCTTTGCCAGCGGTAAAGCTTCACGGTAGTAATCGGCTGCCTTTCCACGAAAATTCTGCTGAACTTCCGGTTTTTGAAGTTCCTCCAGAACCTCTTCATCCGCGGTAGCCAGGAAAAAAGGGTCGTCAAAAAAGTCCGGTCGCTCAGCGTAGACATACACCGATACTTCACGGGTCAGCGTAGGCGTCAGGCAAATATTATCCGCCAGCATCAGGTCAATGAGCTCCTGATCAACTTCAGCATCCCGGATACTGTGTGCCAGCAAGCTAGTGCCTTCTTCCAATAATCCTTTAGAGTCTTCTAAGGTAACCATGTGTGAAGCCAGTGGTAGCTCGTATCGATCCGCTGATTCTATGACCTGACTATAAATTTCGCGGGGCATCGCCTCTTGCCGCCCCAGTTGGTCATCTACTCTTATTTTCAGCCAGTCAGGCTGCTGCGGTATCGCCGCTTCAACCTGCTCACGAGCTTGCTGTCGGGTTTCTGGGTTAAGTACATCTCCCGCTAACCACAAGCGTGCGCGTTGAGGGTCTGCCGGCACCTGAGCGTCACGAACCTGAAAGGCTTCCGGAGGCTCATCACCTAAGCTCACGACACTGGTTACGCCATAATGTGCATACAGCTCAAGCTGGTCTCTTACGTTGTCTTCACTATGCGCCGCTTCACCGGTTTGTAATCCCCTTGCCATGCCCACATGACCATGCGCATTGATTAAACCTGGAATAATATATTGGCCACTGACATCATGATAATCGACGCCTTCAGGTAACGGCTGTTCCTCAAGCGAAAAAATGCTCATGACTTTGCCGTTACGCACCACCATAGCGGCGTTCTCCTGGTATCCCTGTTCACTTCCCAGCCATATAGTGGCACCTGCCCAGACTTCAGTGCCTGCAAACATCTGAGCCAGATCCTCGCTTTCTACCGGGTTTTGTCCAGGTTCTGGAGAACAAGCCAGTAAGCCACTGACACATAACAGCATAACTGAATACTTACGCATTCTTTTTCTCCTGTTCACAAAGTTAATCGCCAAGAGCCGCGCCTTCCATCCGTCCGTCTGCGGCCCCTCTCCACCCCTGCGGAGTGCGTTCTATTCCGTGAAGTCCGCTTTCCAGTCCTTCCAGACTGACTCTGTGGCCCATCTCAGTTAATGCACTCTGATGCTGTTCAAGAAAAGTACCTCGTTCGATCTCAAGACGTTCACCCCGATGCAGTATATTGGGAAGGTCAATCGCCTCTTGTAAACTGAGCTCCCAATCCAGAATACCGACGAGAGTTTTCGCCACATATCCGATAATACGACTGCCGCCACGCGATCCCAGAATAAACTGCAATTCGCCTTCCTGATCAAAGACAAAAGTCGGCGCCATGGAGCTACGAGGACGTTTACCACCCTCAACTTTGTTTGCCACCGGCAAGCCTGCGCGTTGCGGCCGAAAATCAAAGTCCGTCATTTGATTATTCATTATCATACCGCCACTCATCATACGGGAGCCAAAAGGTGCCTCGATAGATCCGGTCATACTGGCAGCATTGCCCTGACTGTCTACCACTGCAAGGTGGGAAGTTCCCGCTTCTTCGTCTTCCTCTACAGGAGGTGCGCCTTCAAACTCAGCGACCACGCCTGGGATTCCCGGGTTAGCTTTCACCAATGCCTTTGCCGGATCCAGTAGTTCATAGCGCTGACGCAGATAGTCTTTATCAATCAGGCCCTGAGTATTGACGCGAACAAAGTCTGGATCTCCGATATGAAACTGACGGTCCGCAAAGGCCATCCGATTGGACTCAGCCAATAAATGAATAAATTCAGTACTATCTGGTTGCATAGCCTCGATATCATAATGCTCCAGGACACCCAGGATCTGCAGCAAAGCTATACCTCCCGATGAAGGCGGCGGAGCGCCGCAGATTTGCCATTCGCGGTATTCGCCGCATACCAGATCGCGTTTCACAGCACGATAATTAACAAAGTCCTCACGACTTAATTCGCTCGGCCAGGGCCAGCGCCGGGCTGCGCGAGCACGATAATCAGCCCCCATGTCGCCTTCGTAAAAAACAGCGGGCCCTCGATTAGCTAACTGGCGAAAAGATTCTGCCAACTGCGGATTACGGAGTTTGGGTTGCTCAGAATTTGCAGGCAAAGAAATGTAACGTCTTAAATCAGGAAATAACATCAAAGACGGGTCATAGGCTGCCTGACGACGCAATCGGTTCGGCATAGGAATGCCCTCTTCTGCCAGTTGAATGCTCTGCTCAAAAAGTGTCGCCCAGGGAAGCCGACCATGCTCTTCATGAGCCTTATGCAGCATTGCAATCATGCCCGGCGTACCCACAGCGCGTCCTGTTATCATAGCCAGCCAATGATTAATGGGAATACCGCCGGGAAAGCGAAACCAGTTCGGGGTAGCAATCAGAGGTGCTGTTTCGCGACCATCGTAAAAATGCTGCTCTCTGGATTCGGCATCGTAGTACAGTAAAAAGCCTCCGCCTCCGAGGCCTGTTTCATGTGGTTCACTAAAAGTAAGCGCAATTTTAGTGGCCACCGCTGCATCCATGGCGTTGCCGCCCTGCCGCAGTATCTCGCGCCCAATATCACTGGCATACCAATTTGCTGAAACCACCACATGCTCTTCAGCATGAATAGCGTTGGTTGCCGAGTGGTCGTCAAGTTCCGGACCTTCGCTACAAGCGACAGACAGCACGCTCAGTATAACTATAAGTGGGATTGGTAATTTAATAAGCTATCCTTTTTGTTGCCATTCTTGCAGAATCTATTGCCAATTATAGACCCTGAATGCCTGCCTGACTTCTAACTAGCCAGTAAAAAGAAGCTTCTTTCTTACTCTCTACGTTCAGACTGCTTTTCCAGCATGCTTTCCATCCGCGATAGCTGTGATTGCATATCAGTGACGTGCTGCCGCAGGTATTTAATATCCGCAGCTTCTCCTTCGCCCTGCTCGACTTCAAATGCCGCACTTTCTTTTTGCATCACCTCAAGCACGATTCCTATCATCATGTTAAGGAAGATAAAGGCACTGAGGAAAATAAAGGAAACATAATAAATCCAGGAGAGCGGGTAGACCTCCATAGTTTCATACATAATTGCCGTCCAGCTCTCAAAGGTGGCAATACGAAACAGAGTAAGCACTGAAATAGCAATGTTATCCCAATAAAACGGATTGACATCATGAAACATGAAGCTGCCAACGGCTCCGTAAATATAGAAAATAATAAACATAAAAAGTGCCACGTAGCCCATGCGCGGTAGAGCCTTTAATAAGGCATTCATGAGCATGCGTAGTTCAGGCACCATAGAGACCAGCCGAAGTACACGGAAAACCCGCAGTAGTCTTGCAATCAATACGGTTTCACTGCTTTCTACCGGCAGCAGGCTTGCGACCACAATAATAAAGTCGAAAATATTCCAGCCTGATTTAAAGAAGTCGCGCAGCCTGGGTTCGGCCACCAGACGAATACTGATTTCAAGCAGGAAAAAAAGTGTGACGAACCAGTCCATAAAATTGAGGATGGTCGCAAACCTATTGGTTTCTTCGTAGGTTTTTGCGCCCACCATTAACGCTGACAGCACAATAATGGCTATCACTACAGTTTCAAATATCTTATTTGAACGCAGGCGCAAGAACTGCGCCTGCCAATGTCTAAAGTCTTGCCTTTGCATAACTGCCTTTTACAACGATTTCACTACCAGGCCCACAGGCGCAGACCGAGCCAGCCAGCATACCAGAACCAGAGACTTAACCCACAAGCGGCAACAGCGGCTATCAGGCAGCGAATTTTAGCAATAACGGCCTGCTCATGTCGCCAACTCCATAAGGTCGTAAAAAGCCCTGCCAGAGCGAATAAAGGAAAGGTCAGGCTGAATACAAATACCAGTACCGAACGCCAGTTATCTGTCGCAGCCTCTTCCAGGCTAAGACTACCCGCAACGAACACAAGCAATAGTAAGGATAAAGCTGACAAAGTGATAAAAGTCCGCATCCAGCTGTTATTCAAAGCCTTGTGCCGTCCGAAAGGGTGGGTGAGTAAAATAACCACTGACAGCAGCACTAAAAATGCTGGCATTAACGCTTGCGCAGTGCTTACCCGCTGACGCACTTCACCATGCGCTTCAATCTGCAATTCGCCTTGTAACCCACTGTATAAAACACCTACGACACTACCATCGCGGCGATGTGCCAGACGACTGCCATCTAATGAACGTAAGGGTACTGTCGGTGATAACCAGGGTCTCAGATCCAAATCAGCACCGTCCCGGCTCATGTATGCCATATCAAACACTTGCTGCAATGGTGCCATAAGCTCATGCTGAGGATTCTGTAGCTGATACCAGCCTTGCCAGCGTTGCTCTACCGCAATACCTGAAGGCACCGTCATGACACCACCTTTATCGCGGATAAGAAACTGCCAGATTTGTTCTTCCAAAGCTGGTAATAAAGTATCTGTATTTGTCAGAATGACATAACCGATGTCATGCTGCGGCGCATAACGCAGGGTAGCACTATGCCCTCCGACTGATGATGTCTTACCGTGCCAGTAAGCAAAACGGGCGCGAGTGTCTACCCCCGCGCCCACACCATAAATAAGCCCGGCATCACTGGCTAACGTACTTCTGGGCTGCTCCATACTACTCAATGTCTCGGCACTAAGTAACGAGGTCGGGAAATCACGCCCCTTAGTCAACCAGAATTGTCCTAATCGCGCCATATCAGCAGCACTGCTGTAAGCACCTTCACTGGCCCATAACCAACGGTCTTTACTTTCAGTTTGGCGCGGTGGCAACCCCAGATGACCTGGCATCAGTTGCTCCTCAGGCACCGCGGGTAAATGACTAAAAGTAGATTCAAGCCGTAAAGGACTCAATACCTGCTGGTGCAAAATCTGCTGCCATGACTGTTCATAATGGCTTTCCAGTAAAGCGCCAATAATTGCATAATTAACACTGCTCGGGCTACTCATGGTGCCAGGGGGCCAACGCACCTGCAAAGCGCCGGGGTCACGGTTCAAAGCGGCTATATGAGGCGCATCGGGGTGCAAACGATAGTGATTACGGAAGCGTCGCTGATCAAGACCACTGGAGTGTTCCAGTAAATGTACCAACTGCAATGAGTGTTGTTCAGCATACGGATTTCGCAGCTGTAATTCTGGAAGGCGCCCTCCAACATCGCTTTGCAGAGAAAACGTTTGCTGCTCAACTAATTGCATAATGGCAATACTGGTCATCATTTCAGTAAGGTTGCCTACGGCATACAATGGCTCGTTTTCCTTTTCGGCAGCGCTTCCATAATCTCCACGCCAGCGAACGCCAGCGGTATCGAAAATAATGATACTGGCAGCGGGCACACCCAAGGTCCGTACCCGTTGCTGTAACCGCTGCTCAAGCTCCTCAGTGCTGGAGGGCCAGGCCATCATGTCCACCTGAGCCTGTGTCGGCGGGCTAAAAGATAACCACAAGATAGCTAAGAGGAGTACGCGCTGAAAGAAAACATTCATGTTTAAGCTTCCAGTTCCTGAGCGGTAAATACATCTTTAAACAACGGAGTACTCAGGTAACGCTCTGCCGAGCTCGCTATGATAACAACGACATTTTTATCTTTGTTTTCCACTTTCTCCGCCACTCTTTTTGCTGCCACCACTGCAGCACCGGATGAGATGCCCGCCAGAATACCTTCTTCGCGCATTAATCGGTGCGCCATCGCCATGGCATCTTCGTTACTCACTCGCTCCACGTCATCTAGCAAGCTCAAATCCAGGTTTTTCGGAATAAAGCCTGCACCTATACCCTGAATTTTATGAGGTGCCGGAGTCAGCTCTTCTCCAGCCAGCGCCTGGCCAATAATAGGAGAGTCTGCCGGCTCAACGGCTATTGCCTGCATGGCTGAACCTTTTTCTTTAAAATAACGGGCCACCCCGGTAATAGTACCGCCGGTACCTACACCGGCGACAAAGAAGTCCAGCTTACCGTCGAGCGCCCGATCAATTTCCGGGCCTGTCGTACGTTGGTGGATACCCGGGTTAGCCGGGTTTTCAAACTGTTTAAGCTGCACATATTTGTCAGGCCATTCGCCAGCCAGACGTTCAGCTTCAGCCACTGCCCCTTTCATACCTTTATCAGCGGGTGTTAAACGCAATTCAGCTCCCAGCGCTTTCAGTAGTTTCCGCCGCTCCAGGCTCATAGATTCCGGCATAGTCAATAACAATGGATAACCACGTGCGGCCGCTACAAATGCCAGGGCAATACCTGTATTACCGGAAGTTGCTTCGATGAGTATTTTGCCTTCGCTCAGTTGCCCGGATTCCTCAGCAGCCCAGATCATACCGGCCCCAATGCGACATTTAATGCTGCTTGATGGGTTTCGGCTTTCCATTTTTGCAAATACCCGGCCGCCAGCTACCCGGTTAAGGCGGACCAATGGCGTATTGCCAATGCTACTGGCGTTGTCTGCAAATATATTTTTGTCCATTAAGGGTTCCTGATTAAATCGTAGGGTCAAACCTGTCTAAGGCTTCCTGACGGCTCTCTGCCGCGCGTTTTTCTGCTTCTTTAAAATCTTCATCTTCCAGTTCAATCCGGGGCAGCTCACCACAAACATCGCCGCCCATTTTATTCACAGAGCGACAGATCTCACCGACTCGTTCATCCAGTAGATTCACATGGTCTAACATACGGCCAATCGCCATCGCCACAGGATCCGGATTATCCGGCGATACCGCATAAGCATCAAAACCATATTTTCGGGCGATAGCTGCGCGCTTCTTATCGTCGGTTGTATGTTCCGGAGGCGTGACTATACGGCCCGGTATGCCTACCATAGTGGCGCCCTCAGGCACATCCTTAACCACCACGGCATTAGAGCCAATACGCGCATTATTACCGACATGCAGTGGCCCCAGAATCTTGGCTCCTGCACCTATTACCACGCCATTACCCAGTGTCGGATGTCGTTTCCCCGCTTTCCAGCTGGTGCCTCCTAAAGTAACACCATGATAGAGCGTACAGTCATCCCCTATTTCGGCGGTTTCCCCTATGACCACACCCATACCGTGATCAATAAAAAACCGGCGCCCGATAACAGCACCCGGGTGAATTTCAATACCTGTCAGCCAGCGCGCCAGCGTGGATAAAAAACGGGCCAGCCAGCGCAGTTTCCAACGCCATAGACGGTGAGTCAGTCGATGCCACCAGATAGCATGCAACCCTGGATAATTGGTTAACACCTCAAAAAAATTACGGGCTGCCGGGTCTCGCTGATAGACACTGGCTATATCTTCTCGCATACCTTTAAACATTAGGCTTTCCTGTCAGTTCCGGGGTTTGGTCGCAACATTTTAACGGCTCGCCTAGTATAGCGGTCTCAGGGCCTCGGGGTGAAGCAGAGTTGATAAAAGTCTGATATGTTGAAACTCAGTCGTACCATAATAAAATAACCAGGAGCCACTCATGAAACGACTTATCACATATTTTACTGCATTCAGTGCACTTATACTGGCTAGCACTGCCACCCCCAGCACTGTTATTCACGCCGGCACTTTGATTGATGGCACGGACAGCGATCCGGTGAGCCAGGTTAGTATTATTATTGACGGAAACCGTATTAGTAGCATTGAGTCCGGCTTCCTTCAGCCGGAAGCGGGTCAAACTCTGGTTGATCTCAGCCAGGCCACGGTAATGCCCGGTTTTATTGACGGTCATACTCATTTATCAACTCAATTGTCACCCTCATCTTATCTTGAACGTTTTACCGATAATCCAGCGACCACGGCTGTACGTGCAGCCCATTTTGCAAAACTGACGTTGCACGCTGGTTTTACCACCGTTCGTGAACTGGGCGACAGCGACCACATCAGCGTGGCAGTTAAACGAGGTGTGAATCAGGGGTTATTAGAGGGGCCTCGCGTATTTGCTGCGGGTAAATCTTTAGCAACTACTGGGGGCCATGCCGACCCTACGAATAACGTACGGGACTCGCTGGTAACTGCACCTACAGCTTCCGATGGTGTTCTTAATGGACCTTATGAAGCGCGTCAGGCGGTACGTAAACGTTATCAGGAAGGCGCTGACCTGATTAAATTAACCGCCACTGGCGGCGTTTTAAGCATGGCAGCTTCCGGACAGAACCCGCAATTCATGCAGGATGAGCTGGAAGCTGTCGTCGCTACGGCTCACGATTATGGTATGACAGTCACAGTGCACGCTCACGGTAAAGAAGGCATGATACGGGCTATTAAAGCTGGTGTTGATTCGATTGAGCATGGAACCTACATGGATGAAGAAGTCATGCAGCTCATGATAGAGCATGGCACTTACTATGTGCCCACTATCACAGCCGGTAAATCTGTCGCTGAGCGAGCAGAAGTGGACGGCTTTTTTCCGGAAATGGTTCGCCCCAAAGCGCGTGAGATAGGCCCTTTGATTCAACAAACCTTCGCGGATGCCTATGCTGCGGGTGTCAAAATTGCATTTGGAACCGATGCCGGTGTTTATGACCATGGTGAAAACTATCGTGAATTTATCTATATGGTGGAAGCTGGAATGCCCGAACTGGAGGCCATACGCTCAGCAACCTGGCATGGTGCCACGCTGCTAGCGCAGATTGACAACCTGGGCAGTATAGAAGCCGGTAAACTGGCTGATATCGTAGCGGTAGAAGGTGACCCTTTGCAGGATATAACCCTGCTCAAGAATATCAGTTTTGTTATGCGTGACGGTCAGGTTTTCAAACAGTAACAGTCAGCGCGCCGCTTCAGGCGCGCTCTTTTTTAACCCAGACTAAAAGCTCAGCAACATCAGTTTGAATGTTTTCTGCCAGGTCTTTTTCATAACCTTCCCGCTCATCGTCCATTTTACGGATTTCCTTACGGGGGTATTGCTTACGCGCTTCATGGGTTGGCATATGCTTAATGCGCTCGTACATGTCATGAATTGCCGGATACTGTTGCGCAAAATCATATTTTTCACGCAACGCCAGATGATCCAGCAACACTGTAACGCGCAGACTGCCTTCCGACAACGGACATTGCTCCTGCTGCATAGCCAAAGCTATGGTTTCTATGCTTTCCAACAGGTTAGCATTGCGTTTTGCCACGGCAGTATCACGTACCTGGCGCTGCTTACGAAGTTTCGCCAGCAGACTACCTGCGTAAAAGCTCAAACCCGCAATAATCAATAAGCCTGCAATAAAGGCTATCCACAGCATACATTTCTCCTGCTACTTAGCATTAAATCCAATCTTTCGGGTTTTCAAATTTTTGCCAGGGCTCCAGCTCGTCTTCACTTTCGGACTCTGTTTCGTCCGCATTATCACCCTCTTCTTCGTCCTCTTCCTCGACAATGCCCAGCTGTTTCGCCAATTCCTGATAGCGAGCCAATCGCGCATTCACAAAGTTTCTATCGCGTGGTGTCAGGGTCTCGCCCTTATCCACCTGCTCCAGCAATGACTGCAAGCGCTCGTCATTTTCCAGCTGCGCAAGCTCCTGCTCAGCAGTTAAGTTTTCCGCTTTAACAGGAGTCACCAATGGGATCTTACGTTTACTTCCCACTCGTGGATCGCGGGGTTGTCCAGATTGACTATGTTCAGCCTGCTGTTGCAACAGGCTATGCCTGTTGCCCGCTGGTTTGCCTTTAGCCTGTTCTGGGTTCTTCCGCTGGTCAGGCTGTTTTTTCGCACGTAGTGATTTTGGTTGAGATTTCACTCCCAGGGTGCCGGGGGTGCGGCTTTTTTTACGACGGGTCATAACACAACTCACTCTTACTGTTTCGCTTATCCTTATATGGTAACGCATAACAGCCAAAGCAACAGCCAATAAAAAAGGCGATGACATAGTCATCGCCTTTACATGAACCCAACGCACCTATCTGGTGGTATCGAGAACTGTTGTCGCTACTTTCCGTGTTTTCTTTTTATTATTCCCTGTTTAAATCTTATGCCTTTATTATTATCGACTTTAAAGTCTCTTTTTGGCTTGTCGACCACATCCCATGGTTAACGTGTTCGCCTCCTGGCGTTATTATTTTTCCCTAAAAATTTACATTTGTTATTGGTGTGGTCTGTTTTTTTATTTTTATTTTTTGTCGCCACACGCTTTATGGATGCCTAGATTACTGGTTTTCAGCTCAGGATCAACAACTTTATTGATATAAAAATGTTATTTCTTATTACAGCTCAGTTAATTTTGTGTAAAACCTTACTATCAAAAGTCATAGACTAAAGCAGTCGCACTTAACATAACAATCAGCGTACAATCAGTAAGTATCCGTTATCAAACAAATAATCATCAGGAGTCGAGTATGCGTAACTTTCTATTGGGAGGTCTGGCCCTCGCCCTTACCGCTTGCGCGAGCGCGCCACAACAGGAAACACAGCCCCCGGGGATTAATGCAGAATTCACACAGCTAGCCGAGCAAGCCTGGGAATATAATCAGGAACAACGACACCCTGATGATAGGCTGCTCGATATTTCTCCTCAGGCTCTGCAAGAACGACATGCTCAGCGCCGCGAATACTATCAACAGTTGGAAGCGCTGGATGCAAGCCAGCTGGATGAGCAGAATCAGATTAACCGCGATATGATTATGTATGCGCTGGCAAATCAGATTGACCAGTATGAATTTAATGCACATCTGATACCACTGACTAACGAAAGTGGTTTCCATAGCAGAATAGCAAGCCTGCCGAACAGCTCCACGCTACGTAGTGAAGAGGATTACCGCAACTATCTGTCCCGTTTGCAGGCGATCCCGGCTCATTTTGAACAGCAAATAGAGTATATGCGCGAAGGACTTAACCGCGGCATTACCCAGCCAGCAGTTGTTCTAACCAATTTCCCCGCAGGCATCATGGCGTATGTAAAAGCAGACCCTCGGGAAAGTGTTTTCTATGCGCCGTTCAACGAACGCCCGCGCAACCTGAGTCGGGACGTTTTTAGCGAATTAGAAATGGAAGCCCAGACCATTATCGCCACTCAGGTCAATGATGCCTATCAGGACTTTCATGATTTCATGGTCGATGACTATATTCCTAATGCCCGCGATACTATCGCTGCCCACGACTTGCCACGCGGCGAAGCCTTTTACCGTAACAGGGCCCTGCACTACACCACTACGGATTTGACGGTAGAGGAAATCCATCAGATAGGCCTCGATGAAGTTGCCCGTATCCGCGCTGAAATGATGGAAGTTATCGAAAGCGTCGAATTTGACGGCAGTTTTGATGAATTCATCGAGTTTCTGCGTAATGACCCTCAGTTTTACGCCGACAGTGCTGAGGAGCTATTAAAAGAAGCCGCCTATATTGCCAAACAGGCCGATGCAGCCTTACCTCGCTTCTTCACTCATTTACCTCGAACGCCTTACGGTGTGGCGCCGGTTCCCGATGAAATAGCGCCTAATTACACCACGGGTCGTTATGTAAGCGCGCGTCAGGATGATCAACCCGGTTATTACTGGGTCAATACCTATGCCCTCGATCGCCGCCCACTGTATGAACTGGAAGCTCTCACTCTGCACGAAGGTGTGCCCGGTCATCACCTGCAAATAGCACTGGCTCAAGAAATGGATCATCTGCCGGACTACCGCCGCAACACTTACATCTCCGCCTTTGGTGAGGGCTGGGGTCTGTATGCTGAATACCTGGGACTGGAAGCTGGTTTTTATCAGGATCCCTATAGTAATTTCGGCCGTCTGACCTATGAAATGTGGCGCGCCGCTCGTTTGGTAGTAGATACTGGCATGCACACTATGGGCTGGAGCCGTGACCGTGCGGTTGAGTTCCTGGCCAGCAATACTGCCCTGTCTATGCATAACGTGAATACTGAAATTGACCGTTACATCAGTTGGCCTGCACAGGCCTTATCTTATAAGCTGGGCGAACTCAAAATCAAAGAGTTACGTGCAGAAGCTGAAGAAACCCTCGGTGATGATTTCGATTTACGCGAATTCCATGATGAGGTACTGAGCAACGGCAGTGTGCCCTTGCAAACGCTGGAAGACCAGATACGAGCTTATATTCAACGTAAACAAAGCTAGTTATTAAACTTCTGATCCAGGCCCGCTTTCTATAAGCGGGCCTTTTTTTGCGTTCAATTATATTCTGCCGCGGGCTACAAAGCTGCGTATAAACCCGTGTTGCACTTCACTCCTTATGATAATATTTTGCCAGCAAAAAATAATAAACACATATCAGGGAGAAGCAGATGGCTTACGATTTCGGCTCACAAGGGTTAGGTATAACGAACCCATTCAAGAAAGAAGGCGCAATCCGCCTTATCGGGGGATTAGCAATCACAGCTGTTGGCTTATATGCATTGCTACAGGTCACCTCGTTAATTGGCGATAATTTAGTCGCTGCCTGGATTTATGCCGCCACAGGCTTTTTACTTTTAGTTGCAGGTCTGAAGCGCTGCGGCAGCGGTTTAATGCAGCTATTTAAGTTTTTTGTTGGGCGCTCGATTCCTTCATCACTGGCTCACAACCTGACTAAAAGTGAACGAGAGAATGCAGAGATTGAAGCAAAGCAAGGCTCGTTGGCTTATAACAAAAGCACACTGGAATCTATGCTCATGGGGCGTAAAAACGCCACCTTCACCGAGCCTCAGGGGTGGATGGGCCGCTTAGTCCACTCGCTCTTTCCACGCCTGGTTTTCATGCCCTATCCAATACGAAATGTAGTGCAGGAAGTCGTTTCGGCGGTAATCACAACGCTCATCGCATTCATTGCTTTTGGTTTAACCTATTTTGTCGCCTCAAGCGGTCTGGCTGGCGCTGCAGGTCATATTATAATACCTGCTTTTTCAGTATTTCTGCTGGTCTACCTGGTGAGTACCTGGCGCAAGGCCGCAGTCAACGTGAAGTTAGACAAGGTTAAAGCATTGCACAGCGCAAATGCCGGAAGTGTTGCAAAAATCATTGCCTTCTCAATTATTTTCCCGGTGCTCATAGGACTGGGTTATCACTATTTGCAAACCAATGCTGCATTTCAGCTGGACGAAATTGGAGCCATAACCGGGCAAATCGAATTGTTTAGTGCCTGGCCAATGTTGTTTTTGCTGCTGGTACTGGCAGCAATCATTACTACTTTCGTAATGACGCTGGTTAGTGGACGAGCTAACCAGGTGAATACTGCAACAGAAGTGGCTGAGTATCGCGAGAACATGCAGGAGTCGGTTCATCCACACGAAATTTTTATCAATATTGAAAATATCGTGCTGGCGAACCGTCGGTACAAAGAAGTTCCTAACCGGACATATATCGACTTCAACCCGACGCTGAATGAACAAAGCCAGGGCAAAGGGGACTTTTCCGGGGAGCTCTTAATTGAAACTCAACCCGCCTATGCGAAACATGAAGAGCAGCCCGTATTTTCCTTAATGCGTTTGATTTCTACTGCGCTGGCACAAGTGTTACTGGTAGTGGGTGCGATCTTCTTCCTGCTGTTAGCAAGCAACCTTGTGTATGTTTACGACTTTTTCTCGACTACTGATTTTAGCTCGGCACAAATGAATGACCCGGACTTTGTCAGTAGCTGGATGGGTCAGGCGTCCACGGTTGTAATAGCTGCGGTAGGCAGTTTCTTTGCCTGGTTGATCATTTCCTTGATGGGGCGCCTGCTGGAAGGTTTTACGCATATATTCTGGGCTGAACTGCAATTTAATTCGCTACTCATGTATATGAAAACTGAAGGTACCTTTTCAGAGTCAAAGATCTCAACCGGCATGTCTATTCACGACTCCACCCGCAGCGAAAACGTAATTGTAAAATCCTCAATTACTCCCTGGATCGTAACTTCGCGCATTATCAGCAGTACCTTTGCCGGTAGCGGACAGAATAACGTCGATATGCCTCGTTACGTAATGTCGATGCATAAAAACCAGGATGAGCTGAACATTATGGTTGAGGAAATTCGTCACTTCCTGCGCAACCGTGAAAACATTGCAGGTTTTACCAACACTAAAGACTTACAGCACGCTGAAAACATTCTGCGGGTAAACCAGGTGTCCCGTGGCGAAGAAGGTAACCATAAGCTCGAACATGATGAGCAAGCAGCAGGTTATCTGCGCTCGCAAAGCGAAGCCGAGGAAGAAGCCGGCAAAAGCTAACCTGTCTCAGGACATAAAAAAATCCGCAGCCATTTCTGGCTGCGGATTTTTTTTATTCATAGCAATCTTTATTTAATAAAGACCACTGATGTAACGAGAGAGGATATCAATGTCCCGGTCAGTTAAGTGAGTAGCTACATCACGCATCATGCCATTCGGGTCATTATCCCGCTCACCAGCTCGGAAAGCCTCCAGGGAAACTTGCGTGTACTGAGCATGCTGGCCACTTAACAGCGGAAATGCTGCCAGACCCATGCCGCCAGCGCGAGGCCCGTGACAAGCCGCACAAGCGGTAATTCCACGTTCTTCGTCGCCACCCAGATACAGACGCTGCGCTTCGGCTAACTCTCCATCGTCAAGGTCTGCGCCTATCACATCATGCTCTTGTGCAGTAAAATAAGCCGCTAAATCGCGAATGTCCTGTTCACTTAAACCTTCCACCTGATCAGCCATCAAAACGTTATAGCGCCCACTTTCACCACCGGTTTCATTACCCAGCTGGTAATCATGAAGCTGCTTCACCAAATACTTTGAATGCTGACCTGCAATCGAAGGGAAGTCACCAGCCGGACTGTTACCGTCAGCTCCGTGACACGCCGCACAGGTTTGTGAAAGCTCCTGACCACGTTCAATATCACCAGTGTCAGCAACGGCCGCACCGCTTCCAAACACAACTAAACCACATAGAATCGCGAATTTTTTCATGACCTGTTTCTCTGCATCCAATAGGGCGTACTGCCCAGACCTAAAGTCGCTTAACACGTTAATTACTGGGGTACATTTTACACGAATCTGCTCATGAATAAATGCCCAATGCAGAATAGGTAGTAATAGGTTGGCCGTTGCCGGTTAAATCCGTCATAATAGCGCCCCAAATATACTAGCAGAGGTGCCCTGTGGCAGAATCCAAGATTCATTTCGGCAACGCCCGGTTTTTGACCAGCGCGCCAAGTATTCGTCAGTTACCAACCGATGAAGGTATTGAAGTTGCCTTTGCCGGCCGCTCCAATGCCGGAAAATCCAGTGCGCTCAACGCACTTACTCGTCAACGCCAGCTTGCACGCACAAGTAAAACCCCCGGCCGAACTCAACTTATCAATGTTTTCAGTCTGGACGCTGACCACCAGCGTCTGATTGATTTACCTGGTTATGGCTTCGCCAAAGTACCTATGGAGATGAAGCTGAAGTGGCAACGCTCCCTGGGTGAATACCTGGAAAAGCGGGAATGCCTGCGCGGCCTGGTTGTGCTTATGGACATTCGCCACCCGTTCAAAGATCTGGACCAGGACCTGATTTACTGGGCAGTAGAAAGCAAAATCCCGGTCTTAGCCGTACTCACCAAGGCCGATAAACTAAAGTCAGGTGCGCGTAAGAAGGCGTTAATGGAAGCTCAGGAAGCAGTTCCTGCTTTCGGTGGCGATGTAAATGTCATTACCTTTTCAGCCACCAGCAAAGCGGGTTTACCAGAGCTGGAGGCCATACTGACTAGCTGGCTAAATGCTGAATAATGGAAGTTAATTACCCCTTAACCACCTGGCTGAAGCTCATGCTTCTCACGCTGGTCTGGGGGAGTTCTTTTATGCTCATCAAAAAAGGGCTTATCATTTACACCCCCACAGAAGTTGCTGCCCTGCGGCTCGCTTCTGCGGCGGCAGTGCTGGCACCTTTCGCATTGATGCGGCTTAATCGTATAAAGGGCAAACAATGGTGGGTCCTGCTTTCCGTGGGTATGACAGGAAGCCTGCTACCAGCGTTTCTATTTGCTTTTGCACAAACTCAGCTGGACAGCGGACTAACCGGAGCACTTAACGCTTTGACTCCGCTATTCACCTTAATTGTTGGCGCGCTGATGTTTTCGCAATGGGTGAGTAGACGCACTGTAATTGGCCTGAGTATTGGTTTCGCCGGTACCGTAATTCTGGTTACCGTGCAGGGCAATGGTGATTTCAGCCTGAATGTTTACGCACTCTTTATTGTCATCGCTACTATATGCTACGCAGTGAACCTGAATTTCATTAAAAACTACCTGCCTAATCTCAGCCCTGTCACTATTACCGGTGTCTCACTTCTGATGGTTTTACCTGTGGCCTTGCTTTATCTGCTCGGTCCATCAGATATTGGCGCTAAACTAAGCGGTGATGTGCAGGCCTGGTGGTCGCTACTAGCTATTCTTACACTGGGCATGTTGGGTACTGCCCTGGCTCTGATTCTGTTTAACCATCTGGTGCAGATCGCCAGCGCTATTTTTGCCAGCTCGGTCACCTACCTGATACCCATAGTAGCGGTTACTCTGGGCATGCTGGATGGCGAAGTGGTCTCTCTTTATCAGGTAGCTGGTATGGCCCTTATTCTATTCGGCGTATGGAGCGCCAATCGACAGCCGGCCGTGCCACCGGCTCACCCGAACCCAGTGGCTGACCAGGCTCAGGATAAGCACTGAGATCAATGAGCCTCATCCCAGTTGTCACCAACCCCAGCCTCGGCAATAAGAGGCACATCCAGGTTCGCGGCTTGCTCCATGACCTTACATAGCTGCGGCACTACTTTATCCAACACCCCTTCTTTAATTTCAAATACCAGCTCATCGTGCACCTGCATATTCATGTACACATCAGCGACTGACTCTTGCTGTAGCAACCAGGCTGAAGTCGCCAGCATGGCGCGCTTAATAATATCCGCCGCCG
Organism: Aliidiomarina minuta; assembly: GCF_003987145.1. Taxonomy (NCBI): domain Bacteria; kingdom Pseudomonadati; phylum Pseudomonadota; class Gammaproteobacteria; order Alteromonadales; family Idiomarinaceae; genus Aliidiomarina; species Aliidiomarina minuta. The sequence goes on from NZ_PIPL01000001.1 coordinate 2,020,099, forward strand.
AACCCTGCATCGGAGCATTGATAGCGGCCCGTTCAGCCCCTTTGCGACGCGGAATATTACGTGCTTTGATATCAGGCAGGTACAAACGACGTCCAAATAAAGTTTCCACATAACCTTTCTCGGCAGCCAGTTCCCGCGTTCGCTCCATATAATCCTGAACCCCTGGGAAACGCTCGAAATATACATCCATATAATGCTGCGCATCATAACGGCTGATATTCAATTGACGCGCCAGACCAAAAGCCGACATGCCATAGATAAGACCAAAGTTAACCGCCTTCGCCCGTCGTCGCTGTTCGCTGGTGACATCGTCCAGGGCAACACCAAATACTTCAGCAGCGGTTGCTTTATGCACATCCAGGCCATTGGCAAAGGCGTGTAGCAAGCCTTTATCCTGGGACAAATGAGCCATAATTCTAAGTTCTATCTGACTGTAATCGATAGCAACGATTTTATACCCATTCGGGGCTATAAAAGCTTTACGTACACGGCGTCCGGCTTCGTTACGAATTGGAATGTTCTGCAGGTTAGGATCACTGGAAGACAACCGCCCTGTCGCCGCCACCGCCTGATGGTATGAAGTATGAATGCGCTGCGTTCGCTTATTCATCACCTTAGGTAATTTATCGGTATACGTTGATTTTAACTTAGCCATGCCACGATGCTTGAGGATCAAATCCGGTAGCGGGTAGTCCAGCGCCAGCTCCTGCAAGGTTTCCTCAGCAGTAGAAGGGGCTCCTTTAGGCGTCTTTTTACGAACCGGTATCTCCAGTTTCTCAAACAGAATGTGCTGCAGTTGCTTGGGGGAGTTCAAATTAAATTCCTCTCCGGCAATGGCAAAAGCTTCCTGTTCAATTTTCTTTAATGACAAGGTCAGTTCATCGCTCTGCTTAGCCAGCAACGCCGGGTCAATAACCACCCCATGCCGCTCCATACTCACTAAAACCGGAATCAATGGCAGTTCCAGTTCCTGCAGCACTTTTTTTAAGCCAGGTTCTTTTTCCAGTCGCTGCCACAACTCAAGGTGCAGCCGCAGAGTCACATCAGCATCTTCAGCAGCATAAGGAGCCGCGACATCCAGTGAAATCTGATTGAAAGTAAGCTGTTTAGCACCTTTACCGGCGATATCAGTAAAGCTAATAGGTTTATGATTCAGGTATTGCAGGCTGAGCGTATCCATATCATGTCGTGAACTGACACTATTAAGAACATAAGAGGCCAACATACAGTCGTTCAGAATACCCTTCAACTGAATGCCACAGTTGGCCAGAATATGCATATCGTATTTTAAGTTCTGACCCACTTTGCGTGCTTTATCATCTTCTAATAAGGGTTTTAGCTTCTCCAGCGTATGCTCGCGGTCAAGCTGCGTCGGTGCGTCCAGATAATCGTGGGCCAGAGGCAAATATGCGGCCTCGCCAGGAGCCACCGCAAACGAAAGCCCCACCAGTCGTGCATCCATATAATTCAGACTGGTAGTTTCAGTATCCAGAGCAAAAACCTCAGCCTGTTCTAATTTTTTTAGCCAGCGCTGCAAATCCTCTTCATTGAGAATAGTTTCATAAGCCGAAGTGTCGATAGTGCTTTCATTGCCTTCTTTGCTTTCATCGCTTTTATCTTCTGGCTCAATACCCAGCGCCTGGTCTGTTGCAGCCCCCCTTTCCAGAACTTCTCCAAGCCAGCGACGAAACTCGCATTCAGAATACAAACGTACCAGCTCATCAGTATTTGCCGGCTGAATGGTTAATTGTTCTGGGGTGAAATTCAACTCCACACTTTCGTGTATAGTCGCAAGTTCACGCGACAACAGCAGCTGTTCTTTATACTCAGCTAACTTCTTCGGCATGCTTTTAGCGCCGCGAAAACTTAATTCAGCAACTTTATCCGGGTCGGCCAAAATAGCATCTATGCTGTGCATTCCCTGCAACAAAGCCTGTGCCGTCTTATCACCCACTCCTGGAAGCCCGGGAATGTTATCGGAGCTGTCGCCCATTAGTGCCAGATAATCAATTATTTGCTCGGGCGTTACGCCAAATTTACTTTTCACACCGTCGATATCGGTAATAGTGTCTGTCATGGTGTTGATCAGCAGCGTATGCTCGCTGACTAACTGAGCCATATCCTTATCGCCGGTACTAATCAGGGTCACTCGGCCCTCTCTCTCAGCCTGACGCGCCAGAGTTCCAATAACATCATCGGCTTCGACGCCATCAATACATAATAAAGGCAATCCCATGGCTTCAACGATAGCGTGCAAAGGTGCGATTTGACTGCGTAAATCATCCGGCATCGGCGGGCGATTTGCCTTGTATTCGGTGTACATATCGTTACGAAAGGTTTTCCCTTTGGCATCAAAAACAACGGCCATATGACTTGGCTTATAACGCTTAAGCAGGCTCCGTAGCATATTAACTACACCATATATCGCACCCGTGGCTTCGCCAGCAGAATTTGTCAGGTGAGGGGGAGAATGATAGGCGCGAAAAAGATAAGAAGAACCATCTACCAACACAAAAGGATTTTCAGGAATCTGAGTCATAAAAGTCGAGCTCGGTTACATAGAGAATATGCTGTATAGCATGCCATAAGCGTGGGTTTGACACCATTGTAAAGAAGTGAATAAGCTGTGCATAAGTCTGTGGGCAAGATAAATCTGCCGACTCCCAAAAAGTAGTGGGATGCAGCATAAACTAACATTAAGATGTTGATTTTAAAGGCTTTACGGCTTATGCCTGCTGAATCAAGCGTGTTCTTTTATAATAAAAAATCGCTGTGGAAACTACATTTTTAACTGATAAAGCTGACAGAGACGCCAGCAAGATGTGTTATCAGTTCAGCGAACCGATCATAGCAAATGACCGGTCGAGTAGGTTACCACAGCCGTGTCGTTAATCCAGTATTTTCAGCGCAAAGCTTAACAATACTTTGCTCTAAAAATACTGATGTTTATTACTCTCTTACTGAGCCATTAAATTCAGGGGCTCTCCGTTGATTAACAGTTCACCATGCTGCCATTCCAGACGCCAGGGTAAATCACCACTAACCATTTCAGCCAAAGATAGCTGCACCATCATGGGCAGTTCAGAAAACTCAATGTGACCATTGATAAAGTCTAAAAGAGAACCTTCATAATTCTGATCAAAAGCCATATTGTCATGCAGATAAAACTCGCCCTGACCGCGAACGTTGCCTAAGCCTTCAGAGTCTATGCTTAAATTCTCGAGCCGCAGTAACGCATCGCTATGTTGCACTGCCGCAACCAGATGCTGAATGTCTTCTTCTGACTGCGGGCTTCGTGAAAACCTGGTAAAGGCATCATAAGGCAGGTTAGTTACATTCATTTCCAACTCACCGGTAAATTCAACGTCACCGTAACTAAATTTGCCGATTTCAGTTTTTTGCTGCGCATTGAGCACATCGAGTTCCCGCTGAAAATGAACATCTACAGCTAAGTTATCAAGTTCCTGAAGGTGCCCACCTGGTGTGATCATGCGCATATTCAGCAAGCGGAATTCGCTGCTGCCCTCAGACGGCTCGCCATTTTCCAGACGCGTCTGGCTGATAGCTACGACTTCACTGACAAATAGCCCTTCCTGGTTAGTATCCGAATCGACCGCATAAAGAGGCTGAAAATTAAGACTGGGTAAATGTAAACGAGAGTGCTGCTCATCCTGAGTAAATACGACCTGTATTTGCGAAGCTTCAGCGGTAATTCTTACATCATCAATCTGGTAATCAACTGCCGGAACCTGATAGTCAAAACTTACCCCACCTAAGCCCAGCGTGCCTTCGACTCGTACCACCTGATCGCCAAACACCATAGCAATGAGATCTTCATCGGCCATGGAAACTTCCAGCTCACCAGTCACAAATGAGCGCAATACACTGTGCCGTATATGCATAGGCTGCTGAATGACAAAAGATTCATCCAAATCCGCCTCTGGTACATCCAGGGTCATTCTTAAAGTGGCCTCAGAGCTCCAGAAACCTTCCCGCTGCCAGCTTAAGTCAGCGTTAAACTGCGGGTTTGACTCCTGAAAAGCAGCCACCTGTTCCGCAGCCACCTGACGCGTCTGACTACCGGTCAACCAGACTAGAAACAAATAAACTAAAATGACCACTACAGCCAATGGTAATAGCCAGCGAAACACCGATTTCATGATAAATATCCTTTTTAAATTTTAACTACGATTACGATTAAACAGACGATTCAAAACACCTGCACCGCCTTCTTCTTTGCGTTGCTGCTCAATAAAGCCGGTCCAGAGTTGCTCTAATCCCTGTCGACTGGATTCGGTAAAATCAGGTTGTAAAACTCTGAAGCTAGGGCCTTTAAGCAAGCGGCTGATACTAGCAGGGGGATTACAAACCTGCCAGTTTCCAAGGAGGTATGCATAGGTTTGCATGAGCATAGCTTCCGTTGCTGCGGCGTGCTTTTCTGGCAAATTAAGATGCTCACGAATTGCCCGGGCTGTCGCCCGGTACTTCTGTGCAAGCTTGGTCTTATATGAAAGCAGCGCTTTGCTATCAATATTCGTTTCTATAACGGCATGACTAAGACTGGATAAGGGCCAAAGATGAGGCTGGTTCTGCGCAAAACTCATAAGTAACCGCATTAACTGCTGCATCGGGTCTTTGTCGTGATACTCCAGCTCTTTCTCTATATGTTTTAGCCAGCCGTGCAGCTCATCTTCCAGTAAAGCCAGATAAATAGATTCCTTGGTATCGAAATAGATATAAGTAGTACCCTTAGCGACGCCAGCGCGATTTGCGATGGCGCTCATGGTGGGTAACTTTGCTGGTTTTTGCAAAAACAATTCCAGCGCAGCCTGCACTATACTGTCGCGCCGACGGTCTTTTTCCTTTGCCGTGCGCGCGCGCTGCTTATCACCCAGTACGTCCGTCATACTTACCCTCTTATGTTCAATGCGCTATTTTTATAAAGGCCAGAATAGCAGTAAGGCCGGTATACCCACCACTATAACAATAATTTCCAGAGGCACACCCAGGCGCCAGTAATCACCAAACTTAAAACCACCAGGCCCCAATATCAAAGTGTTATTCTGATGCCCTATGGGCGTCAGAAAAGCACAGGAAGCTCCCACGGCTACGGCCATCAAAAAGGTATCCGCATTCACCGTAAGCTGATTGGCTGTACTCAAGGCTATCGGACACATCACCGCCGCCGTCGCCGCATTATTCATAAAGTCTGACAACATCATGGTTATCAATAAAATCAGCACCAGAGCGATGACGCTGTTTTCACCCGCCAGAGTATTCAGCATAACCTGCGCTATTAAGTCTGCAGTGCCAGTGGTATACATAGCCCCTGCAACTGGTATCAGTGCCGCCAACAGAACCACGACAGGCCAGTCAATAGCGGAATATATTTTACGTGGGGCCACTACCTTAAGAACCATCACCGCCAGTACCCCCGCCGCGAAAGAAACAGCGGCAGGCAGCAGCCCAAAGGCCGCCCCCGCAATTGCTCCACCCATAACTGCCGTAGCCAGAATAGCCTTACGCTTACTGGGCACCCGTATTTCACGCTCAGCTAAAGGTACGCAGCCAAAATCCGAAGCAAATTCTGCGAGATTTTCCGCATCACCCTGCATTAGTAATACATCACCGGCACGCAGCCTGGTATGCCGGATGCGTTTGATATTATGCTGACCCTGACGGGAGACCGCCAGTAAATTTACCGAATAACGTGTACGCAGCGCCAGATCACTGGCAGCCCGGCCTATGATCTCAGCATCTGGTAAAACACTGAGTTCCATAATAACAACATCACCACTGCTGCGTTCTTTTTCTTTGTCCTGCTCTTCTTTTTGTTCTTTACTGAGCGACGCCGCGGTCACCGCCCGTCCCATAAACATGCTGGGCCGCTGATGCTCTTCCTCCCCGTCTTTGCTGTCCTCTGGCTTGACGCTTTCCTGAAGTCTTAACCCCAGGCTGGACAACGCGCCGCCCAAAGATTCAGGATCTGCTTCAAGTACCAGGATGTCGTCTGCTTTCAACTTCCGCCGCGGATTCGGGGCTGTCACCTGTTCGTTACCCCGCAAAATGCCGACCACCTGCGCATCATGCTCATCCAGCGCTTTTTCCAGTTCAAAAACCCGCATGCCATCGGTTTTGCCTTCACTACGTACCCGGACCTCAGTAATATAGGCGGCAGTATCAAAACTGGACGCGTCGATTCGTTTGCGTTCCGGAACCAATCGCCAGCCCAGCAAAGCGACAAAAATAACACCTACGGACGCCACTACTATGCCAACAGGCGTAAAGGCAAACATCGCAAAACCCTCAGCCCCGGCTTCACTGCGAAAACCCGATACTATCAGATTCGGAGGGGTACCAATCAAGGTGGTCATGCCGCCCAGAATGGAACCAAAAGCGACTGGCATCAGAACTCTTCCGGGTGGCATATCCAGTTTCCCGGCAAGCTGAATCGCCACGGGCATCAGCAACGCCATGGCGCCGACATTGTTCATAAATGCGGACATAACCGCCGCCAGAGCGGTGAGCGAAGCAATAGTCACCGTCGGTCCTGAGTTTTTCGGCAGTGCTTTCTGAGCTAACACGTCAACGGCACCGGAAGACTGCAGCGCACTACTTAACACCAGGACGCAGGCTACAGTAATAACCGCCGGGTGGCCGAATCCGGCAAAAGCAATATCAGTCGGAACCAATCCCATGAAAACACAAGCAAGTAGTGTAGCTAGTGCCACCATGTCATGGCGCCAGCGGCCCCAGATAAACATGCCAACTGCCAACAGTAAGATGACGATAATAGTGAGCTGGTCAAAACTCATAAATCACCCTGTAAGCTGGTCAAAGCAGCGACAAAATCAACTTCAACCTGAGTCCATATTGTGAAGCTGGCAGCGCCTTGCGCCACTAACATGCCAAGACCATCCGTCATTTCACAGGATTTTTCAGCAGCTAGTTGATGAAACGGCTCAGCAGCTTTGCCGTAACTCAGGTCATAACAGAAAGGGTGGCCAGTAAACCAATCCGCGGGCAATACCGGAGCCAGTCCTGAATGGCCACTGGCAGTTGCGTTAATAAGGATATCAGGGCGCATTGACTGTTCTGGAGTAGCTAACTGCAATGCTTTTTTGTCAAAGTCTGTCACCAGTTGCTGTGCTTTAGCCAGAGTTCTGTTACCTATACTGAGTTTGGACACACCGGCTTCCAGCAGCGGCTGAATAACCCCTCGGGTCGCTCCGCCAGCCCCCATAATAAGCACATGGCTTCCATTTAAAGGTCCCCGCAACCGAGTCAGATCCCTGACCAGGCCCTCGCCGTCAGTGTTATCACAAACCACAACACCGTCCTTCAGAAAAAGCGTATTTGCCGCGCCAGCTATCGCGGCCCGGGCGCTGACCTTATCCATCAACTCAAGTACTCGGACTTTATGCGGCAGAGTGATGTTAGCGCCCTGACCACCCTTCGCGAAGAAATCAGCTAATTGCTGCGCAAAGCTGGCTTCGGGTGCTAAAATACGTCGATAATCGACTTCGACTCCACTTTGCTGGGCAAACAGCTGATGAATACGAGGCGAAAGACTGTGCTCAATAGGATCGCCGAAAACTGCCAGAGGTATCATGTTATCCCGCTTCTTTAAAAAAACTGAGCCGACAACTGCAACACCTTCTCAGTATCAGCAACTAGGTGGAGAGAAAGCGGTAAGGGCAATGGCCGAGCGCTTTTACGACATCATGCAAAGCGATCCTGAAGCCAGTGATTTGCTGGCTATACATCCACAGCCCATGACCGCAATACGGCTAAAATTTTTTGAATTTTTAAGCGGTTGGCTAGGCGGTCCCCAACTATTCATTGAAAAATATGGCGACCCCAGATTGCGCGCTCGCCACCTGCCCTTTAGCATTGACATTAAAATGCGCGACCAATGGTTACACTGTATGTACGTGGTACTTAATGAGCAGGTACAGGATCCCCTGCTTAAACAACAGCTAAAGGCGCAGTTTACGCGCCTTGCCCACCATATGATAAATACAGCTGAATCCTAGCTCGCTTTGGCCTGAATACGTTCAATGCGCCCTTTAAAGCCGGTTCTGGTTTTATCGTCCAGCCCGTGAGCCAGAGCCTCTTCGCACACCGCTATAGCTTTATCGTATTGCCCGTCTTCCATCAACACATTTGCATAGTTCTGGAAAGTAAGCACCTGCGGCAACTTGCCACCATTTTGTTTCTTTAACAGCGGTTTGATTTTCTTAAACTCATTCACATGCTGTTCAGCATAATGCTTAAAAGCTTCTCTCACGTCTGCTGTTTTACGGTCCTTGTAGGTAGCATCCGTAATTTGCACATAAAGACGATGACGGGACAAAGGATCCTGAGTGCCTTGCAGTGCATCAATCTGGGCCACAACCGGTTCTGGTAGCGCCCCTGTCTGCGGAGTTACCGTTGGAGCCGCTACTTTTTCTTTTGCTACTGCAGGTTCTTTTGATTCTGTTTTAACTTTTGCAGCAGGGGCTGACTCCCTTCCTGTCTTCACTGGTGATGTCTTCACTGGTGCTTTTTTCTTTGCTGTCGCTGGCGCCGACTTTTCTGCTACCGGAGCAGAAACCGTTTCACTGGCTTCAGCGGTTGGCTTTGTTTCCTCTGGTGCTGGTTTACTTTCTGGTTTTTGTTTGCCCAGCACACTACTGCGAAAAAACAGGAAGCCAGCAGCCACCAGTGCGATAATAATTATATATTCCATAGTCCTTTCCTATTTAGCTATGCGAATTACCGCTTACGAGAGCGAAAGCCTGCCGATGTATTCGCGGGTTTAGATTTAGTTTTTTTTACAGCACTTCTGTTACCGCGCGAGCGCTGCTTCGATGTATCTTCTGTTTTAATTGAGTGTTGTAACTTTTGCTCCAACAGGCGTAATTCACTGCCCGCCAACTGGCGCCATTCTCCCACCGCCAACTCACCCAGGTCGATATGCATAATACGCACTCGCTTCAGCTTCACCACTTCATAACCAAGGTACTCAGCCATACGCCGTATTTGGCGGTTCAACCCCTGCGTCAGCACAATACGAAAGGTGCGACCATTTATGCGATCCGCCTTACATTGCCGGGTAACCGTATCCAGAATAGGCACACCGCGCCGCATCTGCTGTAAAAACTCATCATCAAAGCGGCGTTCCAGGGTAACTATGTATTCTTTCTCATGTTCATTACCCGCACGCAAGATTTTGTTTACAATATCACCATCATTAGTCAATAAAATCAAACCTTCCGAAGGCTTATCTAATCTTCCGATGGGAAATATACGATGTTCATAGTTGACGGCATCAACTATATTGCCCCGCACCTTGCGCTCTGTGGTGCAAGTAATGCCCACAGGTTTATTGTATGCCAGGTACACAGAATCAGGTTTGCTAGTTAACAATTGCCCCCGAACTTCAATTTGATCGGAAGCGCCCACCTGTAAACCCATTTCTGCGGGTTGCCCATTCACCCGCACCTGCCCCTCTGCAATAAGCTTGTCCGCTTCACGGCGTGAGCAGATTCCAGTCTCACTGATCCACTTGTTCAACCGCTTAGTAGCACTGGAATCACTCATTGGCCAACCAGTCCTGAGGTTTCAGGTAACGTTCATACAAAAGGCTTTCTGCTGTTCCTGGCTCGGGTGTATGCATATACTCCCAGCGCACCAAAGGCGGCATGGACATTAAAATGGACTCTGTGCGGCCACCGGTTTGTAATCCGAACAGGGTGCCGCGGTCATAGACCAGGTTAAATTCAACATAACGCCCACGACGGTACAACTGAAACTGGCGTTCTCTTTCTCCGTATTCGGTATCTTTACGACGCTCCACAATAGGTGCATACGCAGGCAGGAAATGGTCACCGACCGACTGCATCAAGCCAAAGGCATGCGCAAAATCTTTCTCGCCCTTCAGGTTGCAGTTCAGGTCATCAAAAAACAGCCCCCCTACACCCCGGGTTTCTTCGCGGTGTGGCAAATAGAAATACTCGTCGCACCAATGTTTATAGCGTGGATAATAGTCGGCACCAAAAGCATCACAGGCTTTTTTGGCTGTTTTGTGCCAGTGCACGGCGTCCTCTTCACGAGGATAAAAAGGTGTCAGGTCAAAACCACCGCCAAACCACCAGGCAGGCTCTTCGCCAGCTTTTTCCGCAATAAAAAAGCGCACGTTCGCATGGCTGGTTGGCACATGCGGATTACGCGGATGCAAGACCAGCGAAACGCCGCAGGCATGAAAGCTGCGCCCGGCCAGTTCTGGTCGGTGCGCGGTTGCTGACGCAGGCATCTGGGCACCATACACATGAGAGAAATTAACGCCTCCCTGTTCAAACACCCGTCCCTGCTTTAACACCCGTGAACGACCACCGCCCCCAGCTTCCCGCTGCCAGCTATCTTCCTGAAATGAAGCACCGCCATCTAAAGCTTCCAGCTGCTGACAAATGTTGTCCTGCAACTGCAGCAGATAAGTTTTCACTTCGGCGAGATAGGCATGTTCTTTCATGAGCGAATAACTTCCTTAGTCAGCGGGTTAATAATACGGCTCGGTTGAGTAGCCTTGCCCACTTCGGCATCCATAATCCAGTCAATGTCTTCACCAAAGGTGTTTCTAACTGCCTCGGCTGAAGTTAACGCGGGCTCGCCACTACGATTCGCACTGGTAGACACCAACGCCGTACCTAACGCCTTACACAACTGTCGCGCCGGTTCATGGGCGGTTACCCGCACCGCTATGGTGTCATGCTGGCCACGTAGGAATGAGGGCACATCCGGCCGCGCCGGAAGTATTAGTGTAGTATGACCCGGCCAGTGAGACAGCACATTAAAGCGCTGATCCTGCAATATTTTTTTATCGTCTACATAGTCCAGAAGCTGGCTATAATCAGCTGCAATCAGAATCAGTCCCTTCTCCGCAGAACGAGACTTGAGAGACAGTAAACGACGTACGGCCACTTCATCATAAGGGGCACAGCCCAGACCAAATACAGCCTCGGTGGGATAAGCAATAACGCCATGCCGGGCCAGAGCATCACGAGCCGGAATAAAAGTTTCAGGGGTATAATTAGTCATGCGGCCAGGCTCCTCAATAATAATTCAGACTGCATTATAAAGGCTCTGAACTATAACTGCAGGATTTTTGCGGGCATTTTAGTCTGACTCCCGCTGCACTTTTCTTTTCAACCAATACGTGCCAGCCACAATCCGGGCATGTCTGCGCCACAGGTCTATCATTTAACGCATAGCGGCATTTGGGGTAAGCGTCACAAGGATAGAAAACTTTGCCGTACTTATTACTGCGTTCAATAAGCGAACCTTTGCCACATTGTGGGCAATCTGCCAGCGCACCCTGTTCTTCTTCGGCATCAGGATCAGCAATATAATCACATTTCGGGAAATTGCTGCAGCCGATAAAAAAGCCAAAACGACCTTTTTTCAGCAGTAACGGATGCTCACACTCAGGACAATAAGCATCGGGCAGAGGCTGGGGCTCGAAATCGGAGGTTTCCTGCAATGAGCGGGTATAATCGCAAGCAGGGTAATTGGAACAACCCCAGAAACTATTCTGGCCAATATGCTTGATTCGCAGCTGACCATCGCAACGCGGGCAGGGTTTAGTGTCGGCATCAGAATGCTGCGCCGAGAATAGCGCAGCATCTTTATTCTGCTCTGTCATATTTAGTGCATGAAGCCTTCCGGCTCCTCAAAAATAAGACCTTCCATTTGCGAGTAGGCATCTTCGCGACCCGGTACATTAAAGAGCACCATCAATACCACCCACTTCAGGTCTTCCAGGGCAAAGCTTTGTGTATCCAGCTCCATCACCCGATCCAGCACCATTTCGCGAGTGGTAAAATCAAGCACACCTATTTGCTCCAGGTACATTAAAAAGCCACGGCTGGGACTGTCCAGTCGCGCCATTTCACCCGCAGTAAAGGCACGGAAAGTCGCCTGCGGCGCCGCATTCAAATACGGTGTCTGCTGGCTATCCTGCAAATCGGCCAGGCGTTCGAGCCAGGCCAGTGCTTTATTGATTTCCTGTTGATGGAATCCCGCTCGGGTCAACTCATCAGTCAGTTCATCGTGGTCTACTACCACTTCCATTTCTGAATGGACGTAGTTTTCAAATAGATACATGAGGATATCAAACATCATTTATTCCCTCCTCACCCTGACATAACCGCCAGGTACAGCTGTTACCCATCCATCCAACTCTAAACTGATCAGTTGGTTCATGACCGACGCCACTGGCAGACAAGTACGTTCGACCAGGCTGTCAATTGACGTGGTCTCAAAGCCTACGTTAGCTAACATTTGTTGATTTGCCAACCCTGTTGACACCACTTTCGACCTGTTTTCAATATTTTCAGGTAGTTCCATGGCCCCCTGCAACGCAGGCAATTCAGCCAAAATGTCCTGAGCACAGGTTACCAGAATCGCGCCCTCTTGTATAAGCTGATGATTACCTCGATAGCTACTTTGAGTGACCGGCCCAGGTAACGCATACACGTTACGGTTCTGCTCTAAGGCAAGACGCGCGGTCACCAGTGAACCGCTACGAATACTGGCTTCAACCACTAACACGCCCTGACTTAGTCCAGTTATTATACGATTGCGACGCAGAAAATGATCGCTTCGTGCCGAAGTACCGGGAATAAACTCAGAAATCAGTACACCTTTATCGCCTATTTCCCGGTATAGCTCCCGTGCTCTAGGCGGATAACAAATGTCAGGGCCACAGCCCAGTACAGCAATGGTATCGGCCCCCTGCTCCAGCGCGGCATGGTGGGCAGCCGAATCTATGCCCAACGCCATACCACTGCAGATAGCCCAGCCGCAGCGAGTTAAGTCCGCGGTCAACTGTGTCGCATGTTGTAAGCCGTAATGAGAAGCCCTGCGGCTGCCCACTACTGCCAACTGCGGTTTATCCAGTAAACTTTTGTCGCCCTTGCCAAATAACAACCAGGGCGGCCTGTGAATATGAGTTAAAGCTTCCGGATAATCAGCACAGGCCCGGGTTAATAAAAAATGGCGGTCGTCCTCTTCCAGCCATCTCAACGTGGTTTCTATATAAGCGTCGGGAGCTTTAGGAATCTGTTGCTGCCAGAATCGGCTGAGGCCGGCAAAAGGCTGTTCCGCATTCTGCGCCAGATTTCCCTGCACACGATGCCTGCTTAATAACTCGTGTAGCTGAGCCGGAGCCAGTAATAACGATAACCATTGCCCTATACTTTGCTGTGTCCACATGATGCCATCCTTGTCATCTGCATAAATAATCCTTATATATTTGCTATGAACGACCAAAGTGCAAGCCCAGGCACTATTATTTAGTGGGGGTTCCCGTTAAAATTAGGCGATAGCTTGCACTGCAACAGAAATACAAGAGGTAGATCCAATGGCCACCCTGGAAATTTTACAGTATCCGGACGACCGTCTGCGCAAAGTAGCCAAACCCGTGGCTGACGTTGACGACGCCCTGCGCAATGTCATCGACAACATGTTTGAAACCATGTACGAAGCAAGCGGCGTGGGCCTGGCGGCAACGCAGGTCGACGTGCATAAGCGTTTTTTTATAGCTGATTGCTCGGAGAATCAGGATGAACCTCTGGTATTTATCAATCCTGAGATCATTGAACGTGATGGCATGCATGAAAATGAAGAAGGTTGCCTGAGCTTTCCAAACGTTTACGCCAAAGTGGAACGCGCCAGCGAAATCAAAGTGAAAGCGCTGGATCGTGACGGAAATGAATTCATACGCGAAGCAGACGGATTGCTGGCAATCTGCATCCAGCATGAGCTGGATCACTTGCAGGGTAAGCTTTTTGTTGACTACCTGTCGCCTTTGAAACGCAACCGTATCCGTAAGAAACTGGAAAAAGAAGCCAAACTCGCCGCCCGCGAGGCATAAGGATACACGTGCGTATTATTTTTGCAGGCACTCCGGATTTCGCAGCGCGCCATTTACAGGCACTGCTGGACAATAACCATCACGAAGTAGTGGCGGTATACACACAACCTGACAGGCCCGCCGGGCGCGGTAAAAAATTACAGGCTAGCGCCGTTAAGGAGCTGGCACTTCAGTATCAGATATCGATTGAACAACCAGAAAGCCTGAAGAGTGAATCAGCACAACAGCAGCTGGCCTCCTATCAGGCTGACATCATGATCGTGGTGGCTTATGGCCTGCTACTCCCTCAGGCGGTTCTCGAAATACCACGTCTTGGCTGCGTCAACGTGCACGGTTCTTTATTACCCCGCTGGCGCGGAGCGGCACCTATTCAGCGTGCCATTTGGGCTGGTGACAAAGAAACCGGTGTCACCATCATGCAAATGGATGAAGGGCTGGATACCGGTCCTATGTTATTGAAAAGAAGCATTCCTATTGAGAATCAGGATACTTCAGCCTCAATTTACAACAAGCTTGCCGAATTGGGACCGGAAGCCTTATTACAGACTCTGACCCAGCTCGAAAACGGCACCTGTAATCCTGAACCGCAGGACGACAGCAACGCCAGTTATGCGAAGAAATTGAAAAAACAGGAAGCTCAGATTGACTGGAAACAGGATGCGGAATTTATCGAGCGCTGTATCCGGGCTTTCACACCCTGGCCGGGTACTGAGTTTACGCTCGAAGGAATGCGCTTTAAAGTCTGGCAAGCGAATGTATGCCAGGGCGAAGCAAATGCGCTGCCCGGCACCATTTTACAGGCAGATAAAAGCGGCCTTCGGGTCCAAACCGAGCAAGGCGCACTGAACATCACCCAACTGCAACCACCGGGCAAAAAAGCTATGCCGATAGCCGACGTACTCAATGCGCGGGCGGCCCTGTTCCAGCCAGGTGTCATACTGAGCCAGCATGAATAACGCGGCAACAGCTCGTGCCGCCGCCGCTTTTTGCCTGCAACAGGTCCTGCAGCATGAGCGCTCATTGAATCAGGTGATGCCTGAGGCGCAGCAAAAATTCAGTCTCTCAGCGGGCGATAAAGCTTTTACTCAGGCCATCGTATTTGGCGTACTGCGTGACCTCCCGGCGCTTGAATGGCTGGTTCAGCAGGCGCTTGATAAGCCGCTGAGAAGTAAACTTCGCGTAATACATTATCTTATCCTCGTTGGCCTGCAGCAACTCCGCTCAATGCGCACAGCTTCCCATGCCGCCATCGCAGAAACGGTTAACGCCTGCGCTCTGCTACGACAAAAAGCATTAAAAGGTCTGGTCAATGCTGTCCTGCGCAACTATCAGCGCCAGCAAGAAAGTCTGGAAGCACAGCTGGCATCCTTACCGGATAAAATTCTGGGCCATCCGGGCTGGTTATTACGTCGGCTCAAAGAAACCTACCCCGAATACTGGCCTGCTATAGTGGCGGCCAATAACACTCAGGCTCCTATGTGGCTGCGCGTAAACATACGCCATCATAGTGTGGCTGAGTATGCTCATTTGCTTCAACAACAGGGCCTCGAAAGCACCACACAACCTGGCCTGGAACAGGCCATTTGCCTGCAGCACCCGGTTGATGTACATAGCCTGCCCGGCTTCAGCGAAGGCTGGGTGTCAGTGCAGGATGGCGCGGCGCAGTACGCGGCTCAATTACTGAATGCTCAACCCGGCGAGCGCATTCTGGATGCCTGTGCTGCACCTGGCGGCAAAACCGCGCATATTCTGGAACGCTGCGACTGCCAGGTTAGCGCATTAGATATTGATGCTACTCGGCTGACACGGGTGGAAGAGAACCTGCAGCGTTTGCAACTGCACGCCAACTGTCAGCAAGGGGACGCTGCAAACCCTGACACCTGGTGGGACGGGCAGCAATTTGACCGCATTTTACTGGATGCACCCTGCTCGGCAACGGGCGTCATTCGCCGCCATCCTGACATAAAATGGTTACGTCGTGACTCTGATATTGACCAGCTCACCGAATTACAGGCGCAAATACTAGCCTGCCAATGGCAACTTCTTAAACCTGGTGGTACCTTGTTATATGCAACCTGCTCCGTATTACCACAGGAAAATCATCAGCAAGTAGCGGCTTTTTTGGCCTCGCATCCGGATGCCTATTATGATCCCCTGTATGCTGATGATGAAAGCGGGTGGCAACTGCGCCCAGGCCAGAATAATCTGGATGGATTTTTTTATGCGCGGCTTCAAAAGCAAGAGTGAGCGGATACCACAATGAAAATAATAATTATCGGTGCAGGACAGGTCGGAGCAACGCTGGCTGAAAACCTGGTCGGCGAGCAAAATGAAATAACGGTCATCGATCTCGACCGCCATGTGCTTGGTGAACTGCAGGATAAATACGACCTCCGGGTTGTTGTCGGAAACGGCGCACATCCGGATACTTTGCAGGCTGCGGGCGCTGATGATGCGGATATGCTAATCGCAGTGACCAGCACTGATGAAGTTAACATGCTGTCCTGCCAGATTGCTTACAGCATGTTTAATACACCAACAAAAATTGCCCGCATCCGCTCGGAGCAGTACATTCGTTATAAAGAAAAGCTGTTTCATAATCAGGATATGCCCGTCGACCACCTGATAGCCCCAGAACAGCTGGTGACGGCTTATATTAAACGCCTCATTGATTACCCCGGTGCTTTGCAAGTAATGGAGTTTGCCGCGGGTAAAGTCAGCCTGGTGGCGGTAAAAGCCTATTATGGTGGCAAACTAGTGGGCCATGCCATTTCGACCCTACGGGAACATATTCCGAATATCGATGCCCGGGTCGCAGCAATATTTCGTCAGGGCCGGCCTATAAAGCCGCTCGGCAGCACTATTATTGAAGCTGATGATGAAGTTTTCTTTGTCGCGGCGACCGCCAATATCCGTGTGGTTATGGAAGAGTTGCAACGATTAGAAGATACTTACCGCCGCATCATGATTGTGGGGGGCGGCCATGTTGGCGCTGGCCTGGCTAAACAACTGGAAAAAACTCACCGGGTAAAACTGGTTGAAAAAGGCCTGGAACGCGCTGAGTATCTTTCGTCGGAGTTGCAGAATACTCTGGTACTTCACGGCGATGCTTCAGATCAGCAAATGCTGAGCGAAGAACATATCGAAGATATTGATGTTTTTGTTGCTGTTACTAACGATGACGAAGCCAATATCATGTCCGCTATGCTGGCGAAACGCATGGGCGCCAAGAAAACCATGGTGCTTATTCAACGCAGTGCTTACGTAGACTTAGTACAGGGCGGCGATATAGATATCGCCATCTCACCGCAGAACGCTACCATCTCTGCTTTGTTGCGCCATATTCGCCGCGGTGACATCGTCAACGTCTATTCGCTACGCAAAGGCGCCGCGGAAGCTATTGAAGCCATTGCCCACGGTGACGAAAAAACCTCCAAGGTAATTGGTAAATCAATTCGCGAAATAAAAATGCCCGCAGGCACCACCATCGGTGCCATTGTGCGCGGTGAAGAAGTATTAATAGCACATGATGAAACCATCATAAGATCAGATGACCACGTAGTAATGTTTCTGGTCGACAAAAAATACATCAGTGATGTCGAGCGCCTGTTCGAACCCAGCGCTTTATTCTTCTGACCCTTGCGGTTTATCAGCCACGCCAGAACGTGGGAGTAAAGAGCACCAGCAAGGTAAAGACTTCAAGGCGTCCAAACAGCATGGACAAGATCGCCAGCCACTTGCCTGCTGAGGAAACGTCCTGAAAATTAGCGGCAACAGACCCCAATCCAGGTCCCAGGTTATTCAGCGTGGCAACCGTAGCCCCAAAAGCGGAATAGTCATCCAGACCGGTAGCGATAAAGCCCAGCATAATAAAGACAAAAACCAGCGCATAAGCGGCGAAAAATCCCCATACCGCCTGAATCACCCGATCGGGTAAAGCTCGCTGACCATATTTGACGCTGAAAACACCTTTCGGGTGAACCAGTCGATTTAGCTCACGCACCCCCTGGCGGTATAACAGCAACACTCGAATTACTTTAAGGCCACCGCCGGTAGAGCCCGCAGAACCACCGATAAAACTGGCAAAGATGAGCATTACAGGTAAGAAAACGGGCCAGGCTGAGTAGTCCTCAGTCGTAAAACCAGCGGTAATAGCTATGGATACCGCCTGGAACATCCCGTGCGTCACCGCCTGCCCGACGCCATCATACCAACGGTAGACCAGTAAAGTAGCCACACAAATCAGAATAAGTACCAGTTGAATCGCGAGCAGCGCACGTAATTCGGGGTCGTGTAGATAGTTACGTAATGACTTCCCGCGGAATGCAGCAAAGTGCAATGCGAAGTTAGCCCCCGCAATAAGCAGAAAAATGACGCAAATCAGGTTAATAATCCAGCTGTCATAATAACCTATGCTGGCGTCATGGGTTGAAAAGCCACCAATAGCCACCGTCGAGAACGCATGGCCAACTGCATTAAAAAGGTCCATCCCCGCCGCCCAGTATGCCAGCGTACAGGCTAGAGTAATGCCAAAATAGATATACCAAAGATGCTTAGCAGTGTCTGCAATACGGGGGGTCATTTTATTATCTTTCATGGGCCCGGGTGTCTCAGCCCGATACAACTGCATACCTCCAATGCCTAACAACGGTAAAATAGCGACTGCCAGCACGATAATACCCATACCCCCTAGCCATTGCAGTAGCTGACGGTAAAAGCGATAGGCGTGAGGAAGTTCGTCAATGCCGGTTAGTACCGTGGCACCTGTGGTCGTTAACGCGGAGAACGACTCAAACATAGAATCGGTGAAACTCAGGCTAAAATTGTCAGGCATCCAAAAAGGAATAGCCCCAACGGTACCCAGCACGACCCAGAACATCACCACAATTATAAAACCCTCGCGGGTTTTCAGGTCGGCCCGGCGGTCACGATTTGGAAACCACAATATGAAACCGATGAAGAGACTGAGCAAAAAGGCCAGGAAGAAGGCGGCCGCCCCGCCGTCGCCGTATATCCATGCAAGCACCACAGGTGGCAACAGGGCGACGCTGAAAACCGCAACCAGCAGTCCCAGAATACGTAGTATCGAGCGAACCTGCATCAAGCAAGTCCTTGTTCACGAGTCAGATTCTCATTTCTATCGCGATGAATGATGATGTTGTCCTCAATGCGAATGCCGCCATAAGGGCGGAATTCATCAACACGCTTCCAGTTTATCTTCTGCCCAGCCCTGGTATTTGCCAGACGCTGTAACAGAGGCTCGATGAAATAGAGGCCAGGCTCAATGGTAAATACCTGTCCAGGTTCTATCTTACGGGTTGTTTTAAGTGTTGGAAACAAATCTGGTGGTGAAACCACTAATCCGCGCTCATCTGCCAGGTTACCACCAACATCATGCACCTGAAGCCCCAGCATGTGACCCAGCCCATGCGGCATGAATACACTGGTCACCTGGTTCTCAATCATTTCCTGAGGCTGCATATTGACCAGTCCGAAATCCTTTAGAATCTGCGCAAGTGACAGGTGTGCCTGCTCATGTAGCTGCGCAAAAGTAGTGCCTGGTGTGGCCTTACCAGCAAGCTCCCGACTCAGGCCGTCTACAGCTCGTATCAGCTGCGCAAAATCGCCTTCCTGCCAGGCGTATGTTCTGCTGATATCAGCAGCATAGCCCCGACAGTTTGCGCCAGCATCTATCATCATACTCCGCCGCTGGTTCTCAGCTATAACCTGACGCGACTGAACGGAATAGTGCAGGATAGCTGCATGCTCGTTGTGCCCAATGATGTGATCATAAGGCACTTCATTGGGTCCTTGCCCGGTAGCCTGAATATACGCAAGCCAACAGCCAAACTCCGATTCGCCGGAAAAATAAGCGGCTTCCGCTGCTTCGTGGCCCTGTATTGCAATGGCGTTAGCTTCACGCAGGCAGGCTTGCTCATAGTCTGTTTTGAATAGTCTGTGATAATGCAGGTAACTCATAACAGGCTCAGGGTTAACCTCCTCAATGCCTAAGGCCAGGGCTACCTCTATGTGCTCCCCCAGGTAAACGCAGCGGGCTTTATCGTACGGCAGGTGTTGATCGATAGCATCTGGTGTACTAATAAGTTCCACGTGGAACCTGGGCAACCAGAACTCGTCATCAATCCGACCCTGCTGAGTCCAGAAGTCTTCTGTTGAATGAAAAACCAGCACAGGTTTTTTACCCGGCCGGATAAGTAACCAGCAATTAGGTGCATCCAGTAAGGGGCACCAGGCTTTAAAGTGCGGGTTAACCTTAAATGGGTACTCCATATCATCCAAAAACTGGCGTTTCACTTGCCCACTGTGAATCGCCAGCACATCGATTTGCTCCCGTTGTAGCAAGCGTTCATAACGCTCACTCAACAGCGCAATATGATTTCCAAACAAATCAGCAAAGATTGTCCGGTTTTGTGTCCGCCTCGGCATAATAGCAAACGCCTCCATTCTCAAGAATGCGCATCGAATGCACCAGATCCAGGATATTATCATCCCGGCCTAGTAGCATCGTATATATTTGCTGGTAAGCCAAGACCGCTTTTACATAATCCCGTGTTTCCTGATATGGAATGGTCTCAATCCAGAGGTCAGCAGCAAGCTGTCCCTCAGGCAACCATTCCCGCACACGATTAATGCCGGCGTTATAGGACGCTGTCGCCAGTAGCCAGTTGTTATCATTACGTCTTAAAAGATCGGCCAGATAACGGGTGCCTAAACGAATATTCTCTTCCGGATGATGTAAGTCCGGCGATCGGCTTCTTGGACGTCCGGGTGTTCGTCGCAAAAGGTATTCCGCTGTATCAGGCATAACCTGCATGAGTCCCTGAGCACCCACTGGAGATACTGCGTCCGCCTGAAAAGCGCTTTCTCGTCGAATTACAGCAAAAGCCCAGGCGGGGTCAATTGATTGCTGTGTGGCATATTTAGTCAGAGTTTCCTGGAAACCAAGTGGAAATCGTCTTTCTACATCATTCCCTAAACCTAATCGTGCCAATTCGTGAATGCTCTGATCCAGCCATTGCCAGCGACTAGCCAGAATGACGGCTTGTTTACGCTCGTTTTCTGTTAATTGACTGCGTACCAGGTTCCACTCACTGCGGGCTTCCATCAGCTTGCCCAACTGCAGAAATTCATAGGCACGTTTAACCCCATCTCGCTTAGCCAGGGCGTCCACAGACTCAGGGTCATAAACTAAGGGGGCTATATTAAGACTAGGTTCTGCACCCATACGGGCACTGGCCATGAAGCCGTAATAGTGACGCCGTGTGGCAAGTTCACCCCATACAACATCCGCTTCCAGCGGCCGCTTTAATTCATCAAGGCTGCGAGCCTGCCAATATAAATAGGGTGCTTCATCCGCCAGTTCCACAGGCAAACTTTCGATGAAGTTCAGCACCTTCTCAAAATCCTGGCCTCTTAAGAGGCTGGCAAGCTGCCAGTGCCTTCCGCCGCTAGTTAATCGCTCAGCTGGCAGGCGCTCAAACCAGAGCGTCGCTTCGTCATGACCGCGTACGGCGAGCGCGATAGCAAAAGCTTCCTCCATCTCTTGCACCTGCGCCTCATCGAACTCAAAATGAGCTTCTATTTGAGGCCAGAGCCGAAGTGTATGCTCCTGATTCTGCCAAATCAGACGGCGCAGAGCATTCGTTACTATCTGCATACTGCGAGGGTCGTCTGCTGGTAACTTCTCAAATTCGCCCACCTGAGCTGGCGAGCGATGTATGCGGTATGCTTTCTCTGCCAGCACCTGCTGTGCTTCGGGCAAAAGACCGATCAGGTAACGACTTAACCGCCATTCTCGCTCATTAAACGTCAATTGAAGACGACGCCACACCATATCATCGGTGCGCTCTCCCGCCTCCTCCCAGGCAGCAAATACCGGGTCGCAAGTGCGAGGCTGGCTTTGCCCTCTTACCCAACGGCGTTCGATTAAACTCGATAACGCCTCAATGTCATTTTCCGCTTCCCAGCGAAAACGCAAATAACGGCAATCCTGATGAGCATCCCCACGAGGAATATAATCACGGATATAACGCTGATCCATATCTCGGCGCGCCAGAAAGGCGAGCCAGGCATTGCGCACTCGGCGTTCTGCTGTGGTTCCCTGATACGCCTGCATGAAACTCAATACCTGACTTTCTTTTTGCAAAGACATATTGTTTTGTAAGTACGCCGACTCTATATAAGGCCATAGGGGATAGTCGCCGTAGTCTTCTGCAAGTTGCGAGAACTCATATTCATTGGCGCTTGCGGCTTTCCGCTCCGCGCTGATAAAACCATCGCGCTGGCGTTCAACTTTTGTCGGCAAAGGTTCAAAAAACAGTTCTGGCAACTTAAGTGATTGAGCTGCCGCAGCGGTTCCGTTCAGATTAAAAGCAGCAATGCTCAAAACGGCGATACTTTTAAACGCCTGTTTAAATCTTGTTTGCATTGTGGGATGATTAGTGCCACATTTTTGTTCCATACTTAAAGCACCAAAGTTTGTAGTAAAGTCTTTACGGCACCGCCGTAATACATGGGAGACCCAAGATGATCTACCAAGGTGAAAACCTGCATGTCGATTTTATTGAAGAAGGCATTGCCGAGCTTCAGTTCGACGCACCCGGCTCCGTCAACAAGTTTGACGAGAAAACTCTTAATCAGTTCAGTGAAGCACTGGATGCCTTAAGCCAGAATAAAGAGCTTAAAGGCGTTATCATGACCAGTAGCAAATCTACGTTTATCGTAGGCGCTGATATTACCGAATTCCTGACGCTCTTCTCCGATCTTGATAAAACCAGGACCTGGGTACACAAGGCCTCTCGCGTCTTCGACAAGATGGAAGACCTTCAGGTTCCAAGTGTAGCCGCCGTATCTGGTTTTGCACTGGGCGGTGGCTGCGAAGCCATACTTTCCTGTGATTACCGAGTGGTTGATGAAACCGCGATGATAGGTCTGCCGGAAGTTAAGTTAGGCCTTATACCTGGATTTGGCGGCACCGTTCGTCTACCACGGGTTATCGGCCCTGACAACGCACTGGAAGCTATCACGACTGGCGCCAATCACAAACCTGAAAAGGCACTTAGTCTGGGTCTTGTTGATGCCATAGTGGCAGGCGATAAGCTTAAAGCAGCCGCGCTGAGCATGCTTAAAGATGCTATTGCCGGTGAGCTGGACTGGAAGAGCAAACGGCAGCCTAAGCTAGAGCCGTTGAAGGCCAATGACACCGAACGCCTGATGACCTTTAGCACCGCTAAAGGCCTTGTCGCAGCGAAGGCTGGCAAACATTACCCGGCTCCCCATGCGGCTGTTGAAGTGGTTGAACGTGGCGCTGGCGAAGCCCGTAATGAAGCACTGAATATTGAGAATGAGCTTTTTGTTAAGCTCACTCAGACAGACGCCTGCCGTGCCATGGTTGGGATCTTCCTTGCCGACCAGATGGTTAAAGGTAAGAGCAAAAAATCAGCAAAAAGTGCAACTAAAGAAATTAAGCGTGCCGGTGTTCTCGGCGCCGGCATTATGGGTGGTGGCATCGCCTACCAGTCGGCTGTTAAAGGCGTTCCTGTAGTGATGAAAGACATCAAACAGGATGCCCTCGATTTAGGCCTCAATGAAGCAGCGAAAATTTTAGGTAAAGGTGTTGAACGCGGTAAAGTAAAACCAGCGAAAGTAGCCGAAACCCTGAATAACATAGTACCTACCCTGCACAACAACGAACTGGAAAATGTAGATATCATTGTTGAAGCTGTGGTGGAAAACCCGAAAGTAAAAGGTGCCGTGCTGGCCGAAATAGAAGGCGTAGTGGCTAAAGACGCTATTATTACTTCTAACACGTCAACGATTTCAATTGACCGCCTGGCAGAGAACCTGAAAGATCCGAGTCGCTTCTGTGGCATGCACTTTTTTAACCCGGTGCATAAAATGCCACTGGTAGAAGTAATACGGGGCAAACACACATCGGATGAAACCGTTGCGGCAGTGGTTGCTTACGCGCTGAAAATGGGTAAAACCCCTATCGTTGTAAACGACTGCCCAGGCTTTTTAGTGAACCGGGTGCTGTTCCCATACTTCGCAGGCTTCAGCAAGCTGCTTGACGATGGCGTGAACTTCCCGCAAATAGATAAAGTCATGGAAAAGCAGTTCGGCTGGCCTATGGGCCCAGCGTATCTTAGCGATGTCGTGGGTATCGACACCTCAGACCATGCCACTCATGTAATGGCTGAAGGCTTCCCAAGCCGCATGCCGCGTGACGAAAATGGCGCTATTGCGCAGCTTGCAGCGGCTGAGCGTTATGGCCAGAAGAATGGTAAAGGCTTTTACGAGTACAGCACTGACAAACGTGGCCGTCCTCAGAAAGTAGTCAACGATGACGTTTACGACATTATCGGCAAGAAAGATAAAGAAGCGGACGCTGACGAGATTATCGCCCGCTGTATGGTTCCTATGGTCAACGAAATAGTGCGTTGTTATGAAGACGGCATTATTGGTAGCGCCGAAGAAGCCGACATTGCCCTGCTCTATGGTATTGGTTTCCCTCCATTCCGTGGTGGTGCATTCCGTTACCTGGAAACCTTAGGGTTGAAGAAATTTGTAGAATTAGCTGATAAGTACGCTCACTTAGGTGAAATTTATCAGGTTACTGATGGCCTGCGCGCTAAAGCGGAAGCTGGTGAGTCTTACTTTAAAAGCTAATTTCGAACGGAGAAGATTATGAAAGACGTAGTCATTGTAGATTGTATCCGCACCCCTATGGGTCGTTCGAAAGGCGGTGCTTTTCGTAACGTGCGGGCTGAGGACTTATCAGCTGAGCTGATGAAAGGCCTGCTCGCGCGGAACCCGGATGTGGACGCAAACCAGATTGAAGACATTTACTGGGGCTGTGTGCAACAGACTCTGGAGCAGGGTTTCAACATCGCGCGTAACGCGTCGCTGGTAGCAGGGCTGCCTCACAGCATTCCTGGTGTTACTGTGAACCGTTTGTGTGGTTCTTCCATGCAAGCTATTCACGACGCCACTCGCGCTATTCAGACCGGTCATGGTGATATTTACCTGGCTGGTGGTGTTGAGCATATGGGTCATGTGCCTATGATGCATGGCGTGGATTTCCACCCAGGCATGAATAAATCAGTCGCTAAAGCGTCAGGTTCTATGGGCATGACCGCTGAGCTGTTAGGTAAAAAATTCGGTATCACCCGTGAGCAGCAGGATCAGTTTGGTGTGCGTTCTCACCAGCTGGCCCAGCAAGCTACTGAAAGCGGAGCCTTTGATAACGAGATTCTGGCCGTTAACGGTCATGATGCAGACGGCGCTTTAAAACGCTTTAAGCATGATGAAGTGATACGCCCTGAAACCTCGCTGGAAGGCCTGGCGCAGTTACGCCCGGTATTTGATCCGGCAAATGGTACTGTGACCGCAGGTACGTCCTCTGCCATCTCTGACGGTGCAGCAGCTACGCTGATCATGTCAGCTGACAAAGCCAAAGAGCTGGGCCTTAAACCAAGAGTTCGCATTCGCTCTATGGCTGTGGCTGGTTGCGATCCTTCTATCATGGGTTATGGTCCTGTTCCAGCGACTGAGAAAGCGCTGCAACGTGCGGGTCTGAGCATTAAAGATATTGAGCTGTTTGAGCTGAATGAAGCTTTTGCTGCGCAGGCCTTGTCGGTCATGAAAGGCCTGAATATCATGGACTCCATGGACGACCGTATTAACCTTAACGGGGGTGCAATTGCACTGGGTCATCCACTGGGTTGTTCCGGTGCGCGTATATCAACCACACTGATTAACCTGATGGAACGTAAAGATGTGACTTTAGGTTTAGCTACCATGTGTATTGGTTTAGGTCAGGGCATTGCGACTGTATACGAGCGTATTTAAAGCGCTGGTATTGATTAACCCCGCAATATAACGCAAAAGGCAGGCAGCGATTTTCGCTGACCTGCCTTTTATTTTTTTGTATGCTTAGACTTTCGCAACCCTTAAATATGGATGTGTGTATGTCACCTTTTTCCAATGCCACGCGCCAGCTTGATACTATCGGCCTGCGCTGCCCTGAACCAGTGATGCTGATTCGAGGCCAGATTCGGCAAATGGCCGAAGGCGACACCTTACTGGTACTTGCCGACGACCCCGCAACCACCCGCGACATACCAGCCTTCTGCCGGTTTATGGAGCATCAATTATTAAACGCTCAAACCGAAGAAGCGCCTTATCAATACCTGATACAAAAAGGCCTGTAAGGGCTAGAGTTTTAGTTCCCAAAATTCAGCAGCCCCCAATTGAGGATCAAGCTGATAAGGCTTAAAACCAAAGCGACGATACGCATGCCGGGCCCTGTCATTGCCGGTCAGCACCTCAAGCGTTACTTTACAGCAGTCTCTTTCACGCGCCTTCTCCGCTACTTGCTGCATTAAAGCCTGAGCTATTCCTTCGCCACGGTACTCTTTAAGCACTGCAACATCGTGGATATTACATAAGGGTTGGGCTGCAAAGGTGGAAAAACCTTCCACACAGTTTGCCAGCCCGACGGGTTTATCATCCAGATAAGCTATAAAGCTGTAGACCCCCGGCTGCGCCAGCATTTTCTCGATTAGCGTAGCCCGGGTTCGTTCGGGCAATGGCGAACCGCCGCCCATAGGATCACGAGAGTATGCATCCAGAAGCTCAATCAGGGCCCTGGCCTGCTCCGGATTTTTATAATCAACCATTTCTATTCGTAACATTTCCTGTAACTCCCCTGTAATCGTAAAGCGTGCCTTTAGGCAGTGAGCATTTTATTATGGCACTGGCTATGGCATGAAAACAACGAAAGGCCCGGGTTGAATCGGCCCGATTCTTCGCAAAACAGGCGAAAAGCTTTAACGGCAAGCCCTGAGCCCTGTAAAAGACGGGCAATATCAGGCTATAATCGGGTCATATTTGCCGCTGGCGAACTGAGCACGCAAACGAGTTGGGTACCTTATGGATAAATTTGACGTTAAAACTTTTCAGGGTTTAATTCTGGCCCTGCAGGATTACTGGGCGCAACAAGGCTGTGCCATTGTGCAGCCCCTTGATATGGAAGTGGGCGCGGGCACTTTTCACCCTCAGACGTTTCTGCGCTCCATCGGGCCAGAACCGGCAAATTTTGCTTATGTGCAGCCGTGTCGCCGCCCCACAGATGGTCGTTATGGCGAGAACCCTAACCGACTGCAACACTACTATCAGTTCCAGGTGCTGCTCAAGCCCTCGCCTTCGAATATTCAGGAGCTCTATCTGGACTCGCTGCGCATGCTTGGGTTTGACCCTTTGGTACATGATATACGTTTTGTTGAAGACAACTGGGAGTCGCCCACGCTAGGTGCCTGGGGTCTTGGCTGGGAAGTCTGGCTTAACGGCATGGAAGTCACTCAGTTCACTTATTTCCAGCAAGTCGGCGGCCTCGAATGCCGGCCCGTAGCCGGAGAAATCACTTATGGTCTTGAGCGCCTCGCTATGTACATTCAGGGCGTCGACAGCATTTATGATTTAGTCTGGACAGACGGGCCTCGTGGCAAAATTCTGTACGGCGATGTCTTTCATCAGAATGAAGTGGAACAATCCACCTATAACTTCGAATATGCCGACGTCGACGTGCTTTTTGCCCGCTTTGATGCCTGTGAAAAAGAATGCAATCTGCTGATAGAACACAATCTGCCCCTCCCAGCTTATGAGCAGGTAATGCGCGCATCTCATGCCTTTAATTTATTGGACGCCCGTCACGCGATTTCAGTCACTGAGCGGCAACGTTACATATTACGTGTACGCAGCATGGCCAAAGCCTGCGCAGAATCCTATTTTGCAGCTCGTGAAGCCCTTGGCTTTCCGCTGGCAGCCAGCGCCACAACTGACGAAACAGCATAAGGAAATCAGGGACTATGAATACGCACGATTTACTTATTGAACTTGGCACTGAAGAGTTGCCGCCTAAGTCATTATCCACCTTGAGCACCAGCTTCAGTGCCAGCATTGAAAGCCAGCTCAAAGAAAGTGAGTTAGCATTCACTTCGGTTAAGGGGCTTAACAGCCCGAGGCGGCTGGCCGTGATTGTTGAAAACCTTCAGGCAGAACAAAGCGATAAAGAAGTTGAAAAAAGAGGCCCCGCTGTACAGGTTGCTTTCGACGAGCAAGGCATGCCAACTAAAGCCGCACTTGGTTGGGCTCGCGGTAATGGCATCAGCATCGAAGAAGCTGGCCGG
Organism: Aliidiomarina minuta; assembly: GCF_003987145.1. Classification (NCBI taxonomy): domain Bacteria; kingdom Pseudomonadati; phylum Pseudomonadota; class Gammaproteobacteria; order Alteromonadales; family Idiomarinaceae; genus Aliidiomarina; species Aliidiomarina minuta. The sequence goes on from NZ_PIPL01000001.1 coordinate 2,048,224, forward strand.
CTGAAAACAGATAAAGGCGAATGGTTACTACATAAGGCTCTGGAAAAAGGAAAGCCAGTGACCTCTTTGCTGCCAGAGATGATTGAAAAGGCTATTAAACAATTACCGATAGCCCGGCCCATGCGCTGGGGTAATAGCAATCATAGCTTTATCCGGCCCGTTCACCAGCTAACTATTCTTTATGCTGGCCAAGTGGTAGAAGGCAGTATCATGGGCATCTCGAGCAGTAATAAGGTGACCGGTCACCGATTCCACCATCCTGAACTCGTCGCTATAAAATCAGCCTCCAGCTACATTGAACAGATGGCAGAAGCCCACGTGTTGGTTGACTTTGAGCAACGAAAAGCGACTATCCGGGAGCAAATTGAGGAACTAGCCGAGCAGGAAGGTGCATCACCAATAATGGACGAGGACTTACTTGACGAAGTAACCGCTCTGGTAGAATGGCCAGTTGCTCATGTTGCCAGTTTTGACGACTCCTTTCTGCAGGTACCCAAAGAAGCCCTTATCTACACCATGAAGGATGATCAGCGTTATTTTCCATTGCAAACCGATAAAGGAGAACTGCTACCGCGCTTCATCTTTATCAGTAATATCGAAAGTAAAGATCCTGAGCAGGTTATTCAGGGCAATCAGAAAGTTGTACGGCCAAGGCTTGCTGATGCAGAGTTTTTCTTTACTACAGACCAGAAAAAGCCGCTGCACCAACGCGTCGAAAAACTGCATTCTATTCTTTTTCAGAAGCAACTTGGGACCTTAGGCGACAAAGCCGAACGCCTTTCCCTTCTTGCCGGCGCTATTGCGTCTGAATTAAACGATGACGTAAATGCAGCCACCCGGGCTGGTCTGTTGTCGAAAGCAGACCTGGTAACCGATATGGTCATGGAATTCCCCGAAGTTCAGGGCGTGATGGGCATGCACTATGCGCGCTTAAATGGGGAGTCTGAATTAGTTGCTGAAGCGATAGAAGCTCATTACCACCCTCGTTTTGCTGGCGATAGTCTGCCACAAAGTACAGTGGGTTGTGCTGTTGCGCTGGCCGACAAACTTGACACCCTGGCCGGAATTTTTGGTATAGGTCAAACCCCGAAAGGTGACCGCGACCCCTTCGCACTGCGACGTGCAGCAATAGGAATGCTCCGGATTCTGGTTGAGAAAAAACTGCCATTAGATCTCACCACCCTGGTAGAGAAAGCCATTCACGGTTACGGCGATAAAATCAAAGCAACTGATAACCTGGTAGAACAGATTGTAGATTTTCTATTAGGCCGCTTTCGTGCCTTATATCAGGAACAAGGCGTAGAAGTGGACGTGGTGCAAGCCGTGTTGGCACGCCGCCCAACGGTAGCTTACGATTTTGATAACAGAGTACAGGCCGTGAGTCGCTTCCGTCAGCGCGATGAAGCCATTGCCCTGGCTGCAGCCAATAAACGTGTTGGTAATATTTTAGCTAAAGCGGATAACATTGCCTCGCAGGTAGACCCAGAGTTACTGAAGGAGGACGCGGAGAAAGCTCTGTATAAGACGCTAAGCGACGTAACAAACGAAGTCCATGTAGCAACCGAGAATGGCGACTACGATAAAGCACTGGCCCTTCTGGCTGGCCTTCGTGCTGATGTCGATGAGTTCTTTGATAAGGTGATGGTAAACGATGACGATAAAGCCGTTCGCGAGAACCGACTTGCCTTGTTAAAGCAGCTACGCGAACAGTTTCTGAATATCGCTGACATCTCTTTACTTCAGTAAATTACTTGAGTAAACAGCAACAACAAAAAGGGTCTTTAAGACCCTTTTTGTATTCTTTCCAGCCAAAAGCGCCAGGTACCATAGTCATCTGTTGACCACAAAATCATTGCATGGTGTGAACGCGGCTGAACCGCATGAAACTCAACTTTGCCCGCTTCCAACTGACGTAATTTAGCAAACGGAGATACCGCGTCGTTTTTTGATCCCATAATCAGTACTGGAATATCTAACTCAGCGACATGCTGAACAACTGCCGTATCCTCTTTAGGTGTGCCCGCTTCATTTAATGCGTAGTTAGCACCCCGTTTTAAAGCTCCCTGCGTTACCCAATGAGCCGCCCGACTGTAAGCGCGCCCCGCATCCACAAAGGCATCTTCAAATGCCAGCATAGGTGCCAGTAGTAGTAAGCTTTGCACCTGGTCGTTTTTACGTGCCACATGCACCCCAGTAGTGCCACCCATAGACATACCAGCAAGATGCACAGGTCCCGGATTGTCCAGATTGTCTATTAAGTTGCTAATGAGTTCAGCATCCGGTTTGCCGCTAAAAGAAAATTCACCTTGTGAATCACCATGACCATAAAGGTCAACAAGAACTACATCAAAACCGGAAAACCGTATGCTTTCGGCAATAAAGAATAAAGACTTCTTATTAGTACGAAAGCCGTGCATCAAAATATAAGTGCCCTTCTTCGCCGGGACATCGCCATCCAGTAACAGGTTAACCTCATCCAGGCCACGCACGGTTTCCAGTTCGACACGATACTCCATGGCAATACGACGCGTTCGGTCCTGGGCCGTCTTTTCAGCCTGAGGCCAGGTTCTCATTTTAACTTCCATGGCTTCGGTAGCTATAGGCAGCCCAGCCTCTTCCCACTCTTTAACAACTGAAGCCCATTGAGCTCTACTTTGATTGTCGTAAGCAGCTGCAGACATAAAAGCCATACAGCCAGTCCGGGCATTGCTTAATTCCGGGCATATAAGATCATGATGGTAATTTAAATCAGTCCAACTTTGTTCTGGAATGACATCCAGATCTAACATTGGAGGGTCCAGAGCCTGGCGTCCGATGATACTGGCACAACCGCTTATCAAAATAACAAGAAGCAAAACTACGGATGCTTTTATCAGGCGTAAAGGTAATATCATTATTGTTATCACTCATTATCTGCAGTTAAGTAAGATATTAAGAATAAAGGAATTCTATAAGAAAGGTAAGCATTACCAGGTACAAATACCGGGTACAAAAAAGCGGGAACAGGCTTTAGGCCGGCTCCCGCTTTTTTCATTAAACAATCACGCTAGACGTCCAGGTTAGCCACCTTAAGTGCGTTGCTTTCAATAAAGGCGCGACGCGGTTCTACATGGTCTCCCATCAGGGTTGAGAACAACTGATCAGCACCAATCGCATCCTCAATGCGTACCTGAGTCATGCGACGGTTATCGGGATCCATAGTGGTTTCCCATAACTGGTCCGGATTCATCTCACCCAGACCTTTATAACGCTGAACATACAAGCCACGTTTAGACTCACTGATTAACCACTCCACGGCTTCCACAAAGTCATCAACATCCTGTACTTTGTCGCCACGCTGAACATAACCGCCATCTTCAATAAGGCCGTTAATTTCGCCACCAATCGCGGTCAACTTGTCGTAGTCACGCGAAACCAGGAACTCGTAATTAATCGGGAAGTCCGTATCTATGCCATGACGGCGCAGGCGAACTAACGGCAGAAAAACTCCACGCTCTTCGTCTTCATGTATCAATACATGATAGGTGGCAGAGTCTTTTTCCGTTTCCATCAAATCAGCTTCAAAGTCTGCAGCCCACTTTTCTACCACCGACTTATCTTTCACCAACTCAGGCGTTAACTTATTCGCATACACCATCCGGTTCAGCATATGTAACGGCAGGCGTCGACTCAATCGCTTAATGGTCTCTATGGCAAACTGGTAGTCATTCACCATTTTCTCCAGATGCACGCCGGTAATGCCCGGTGCGTCTGCGGTTACATGCAACGATGCTTTTTCCAGAGCCAAACTGCTTAAGTATTTGATCAGGCCTGGTTCGTCTTTAATGTAGGTTTCCTGTTTGCCTTTTTTTACTTTATAAAGTGGTGGTTGTGCAATATAGATATAGCCACGCTCGATAATTTCCGGCATTTGACGATAAAAGAACGTCAGTAACAAGGTACGGATGTGAGAACCATCGACGTCCGCATCGGTCATGATAATAATGCGGTGATAACGGGTTTTATCCGGATTGTATTCGTCCCGGCCAATACCACAACCCATGGCTGTAATCAGTGTAGCGACTTCTTGCGAGGACAGCATCTTATCGAAACGAGCTTTTTCCACGTTAAGAATTTTACCCTTAAGCGGCAAAATTGCCTGATTTTTACGATTACGCCCCTGTTTAGCAGAACCACCCGCCGAGTCGCCCTCCACAATGTAGAGTTCAGATAATGCCGGATCTTTTTCCTGACAATCCGCCAGCTTGCCTGGTAGGCCAGCCAAATCTAATGCGCCTTTACGGCGAGTCATATCGCGTGCTTTACGCGCCGCTTCACGGGCCCGGGCTGCATCAATAATTTTTTGTACGACCACCTTGGCATCTGTTGGATTCTCTAATAAGAAAGCAGACAGGTGTTCATTCATTGCCTGTTCGACAGCGCCTTTCACTTCCGAAGAAACCAGTTTTTCTTTAGTCTGGGAAGAAAATTTAGGATCAGGAACTTTGACGGAAATAACTGCGGTTAAACCTTCCCGAGCGTCATCGCCTGAAGCATTGGTTTTGGCTTTCTTACTATAACCTTCAGCATCCATATAGTTATTCAGAGTACGCGTTAAAGATGCGCGGAAACCGGCCATATGGGTTCCACCATCTTTTTGCGGAATCGTATTTGTGAAGCAGTAAATGTGTTCCTGAAACGAGTCATTCCACTGCAAGCCCACTTCCACCGATATACCGTCTTCACGTTCATGAGAAAACTGAAATACTTTAGGATGAATAGGAGTTTTCTTGTTATTCAGGTATTCCACAAAAGCCGCAATACCGCCATCGTACTTAAAGTGGTCTTTACGGTCACTGCCTTCGTCTATCAGGTGAATAGAAACCCCTGAATTCAGAAAAGAGAGCTCACGTACCCGCTTAGCCAGGATGTCATAATGGAATTCAGTATTGGTAAAGGTTTCATCACTAGGCCAGAAGCGAATTTCCGTACCGGTTTTATCAGTATCTTCCAAAGACTCGATCGGCGTGGCTGGTACTCCATGCTTATAGACCTGACGCCAGACTTTTCCGCCTCGCTGGATGGTTAGCTGCAATTTCTCAGATAACGCATTAACTACAGAAACGCCTACACCGTGCAAGCCCCCGGAAACTTTGTAGGAGTTATCGTCAAATTTACCACCGGCGTGCAATACGGTCATAATAACTTCGGCTGCGGAAACACCTTCTTCGTGCATTTCTACAGGAATACCTCGGCCGTCATCACTGACGGAAACCGAGCCATCCGCATGCATAGTTACATATATTTCATTACAGTGACCTGCGAGCGCTTCGTCGATAGAATTATCTACGACCTCAAAAACCATATGATGAAGGCCAGTGCCATCATCAGTGTCCCCAATATACATGCCAGGGCGCTTACGTACCGCGTCCAGGCCTTTCAGGACTTTAATACTCGACTGATCGTAGTTGTTCTCGGACATAATTTATATTCCCACTCGTGTCTTAAATTGTTCCATGTTCCACGTGGAACAATCGATTATCGGTATCGCTAAAGTGTGGCGTGATTTTTTTCTCATCTATAGCCGTTATAAAAACCTGGCTTCCACTATCTATTAACGCGTTACACAACTCTCTTTGATTAAATTCGTCCAACTCCGCGGGAAGGTCGTCCACTAAAAAGACGCAAGCCTGCCCCCGATGACTCTGATAGTCGCGACCCTGTACTAAACGAAGGGCCGAAACCAATAATTTCAACTGGCCTCTGGATAAACGCTCCCTGGCGTCCACACCGTCTGCCTTTATCTGCCACTCAGCTTTATGCGGACCCACTCCGGTAAAGAGCTGTTTTTTGTCCTGTTCTAATCGTTGCTGTAGTGCTTGCTGCAGACTGTGTTCTTCTCTTAACCAACCATGGTTAAGTTTAAATTTAAAATCATACTGCGGTAAAAATCTATGGCAATACTCGTTTAATAGCGCGTTCAAACCTTCCACATAAGACTGTCTGAATGCAGCGACTAACTCTCCAGATGCCGCCAGCTGTTCGTCCCAGTAAGCGCCACCCTGTTTTTCATACTGCCCCTGACGCAATAAGCTATTACGCTGCTTCAGCAAACGAACATAACCAGACCAGGCCGAATGAAAAGACTGTTCCACGTGGAACAATCCCCAATCCATAAACTGACGCCTAAGTTTTGGCCCACCCGTTATGAGTTCAACGCTTTCTGGGGTAATAAGCTGAACCGGCACCAATCGAGCCAAACTGGCAAACTTTGCTGCTTTATCCCCATCAACTTTTATCTGAGTATCACCATTTCGAAAACGACGGTAACCTATTTTATGCGTCTCAGGTTCATCGCTATCACTTTGCAGTTGAGCAAACAGCGTGAAAGCGTCCTGCTCATCCTTGACCAGCTGCCGTATTTGATGGGTTCTGAACGAACGACCAAAACCTAAACAATAAACAGCCTCCAGGAAACTGGTTTTGCCACTCCCATTGGGCCCACAAATAATATTCACTTGAGGTGCCATTTCGAGCTGAGCACCACTGAAATTTCTAAAATGCTCGATATTCAGGCGTTCAAACCGCATTCAACGTTTTCGCCTTAGAGGCGCATTGGCATGACAACATACAGTGCGGAATCATCCGCGGCGTCCTCAACCAGTGCACTACTATTTGCATCTATTAATGTAAATTTAACCGACTCGCCATGTATGGAATTCAAAACATCCAATACATAAGTCACGTTAAATCCGATTTCCAGCGCTTCGCCCTGGTACTCTACTTCAATACTCTCTTCTGCCTGTTCCTGCTCAGGGTTATTGGCCGTCAGCGCGACTTCGCCGTTGCTCACGTTCATACGTACGCCGCGAAACTTCTCATTAGACAGAATCGACGCACGAGCACAGGCACTGCGCAATAATTCTCGATCAGCGATAACCGTTTTATCGCCGCCCTGCGGCAATACCCGGCGATAATCAGGAAAACGGCCATCCAGTAATTTACTGGTAAAGCTCATGCCTTCATTCACGATACGAATATGGTTCTGGCCAATAGCAACCTGGATAAGGGTATCGTCCTGCTCAAGCAGGCGCATTAGTTCCGAGACACCTTTACGTGGCACTATCACCTGGCGTTGTGGCAAACCGCTCTGTTCAAGTTGAATGCCAGCCATAGCAAGCCGGTGCCCATCAGTTGCCACTGTGCGCAACTGATTGTCGTTAACCTCGAATAACATACCATTCAGGTAATAACGCACATCCTGATTAGCCATCGAAAAATGGGTGCGGTCCATCAAATGACGCAACTCTCCGCGACCAATCTCAAAACTGACTTCGGCTTCCCATTCGTCAATATCCGGGAATTCCGTGCTCGGCAGGCTACTCAGGGTAAACTTACTACGCCCTGAGCGAACTATCACTTTATCGCCACTGGCTTCGACTTTCACATCATTGCCTTCTGGCAAACTACGAACAATATCCAGTAATTTTTTAGCAGGCACTGTCACTTCACCGGCAACGGCGCCGTCCAAAGCCACCACGGACACAAGTTCGACCTCTAGGTCAGTGCCAGTTAAGCGCAACTCTTCTTCGCTGACCCGAATTAATACATTGGCTAAAATAGGTAAAGTATGGCGTCGTTCAACCGCACCACTTACAACCTGTAGCGGCTTTAATAACGCATCTCTTGTTATTGTGAAGTTCATTCGTTATTGCTCCCTTACTGTTATCCGCTACGCCGTATTACACCGACAGGGTACGGTTCAAGTTCCGGTGGTCTTCCTGAATTTCATGTTCAGATTCTATCAATTCTTTAATTTTACGACAGGCATGCAAAACGGTGGTGTGGTCGCGACCACCAAAAGCATCACCGATCTCCGGCAGACTGTGGCTGGTCAGTTCTTTTGCCAGCGCCATCGCCAGTTGCCTTGGCCTCGCAATTGAACGGCTACGACGCTTTGACGTTAAATCAGACACTTTAATATTGTAGTATTCCGCAACCGTGCGCTGAATATTATCGATAGTAACCAGCTTTTCCTGCGCTGCGATAAGGTCACGCAAAGCTTCTTTAACGAAATCTATAGTTATATCCCGGCCAGTCAGGCTCACGTTGACCGCCACCCGATTCAAAGCGCCTTCTAATTCACGTACATGCGACCGCAGACGTTTAGCTATAAAGAACGCGACCTCATGTGGTAAACGAATACCGCGTTCTTCGGCCTTGCGCTCCAAAATCGCTACTCGGGTTGGCAATTCAGGTGGCTCGATCGCTACAGTAAGGCCCCAGCCGAAACGCGACTTCAAACGGTCATCAACCCCTTCGATTTCTTTAGGATAAACATCGCTCGTTAATATAACCTGTTGATTTCCCTCAAGTAACCAATTGAACGTATGGAAAAATTCATCCTGAAAATGTTCTTTGCGGGCAAAAAACTGAACGTCATCAATAAGCAAGGCGTCTACTGAACGGTAACTTTCCTTAAAGGCATCGATTTTATTGTGCTTCATGGCGTACACCATATCCTGCACAAAACGTTCGGCACGCAGGTAATACACCTTGGCGCCAGGCTTGCGGGCTACAATACCGTTACCTACCGAATGCAATAAATGGGTTTTACCTAAACCGGTTCCGCCATAAATAAAAAGCGGGTTATAAGCGCCGCCTGGATTTTCTGCGACTTGCAGTGCAGCCGCTCGTGCCAGCTGGTTCGATTTACCCTCGACAAAGTTATCAAAAGTATAAGATTTGTGCAGATTGCTGCTTAACAGCGAAATAGGGCGATCCGATTCTTTAGTGCGGCCATTGTGCTTAGCCCGGGCTGGAGTACTGGAGTTATTGGCAGGCTTGCGCGCTCTGTTACCCGCAACAGGGTCTGCTGAAGAGACCCCACCGACCTTGAGCTCTACATTGGGTTGGCCATCACCCGCTTCCTCTCGCAGGAAACTAATGATTTGCTCAAGATACTTATCCTTCACCCAGTCCATTACGTAGGTATTCGGCGCATAGAGAAATAGCGTATTATTCTGCATCTCCACCTGCAAAGGGCGGATCCAGGTATTAAAGTGCTGCATGCTTAACTCGCTCTGTAAACGAGATGAACACTGCTGCCAAAGCGACTTACTCACGCTCCACTCCTGTATTCCTTATGCTTTATAAGACGGGTTCAGGCTCAGCTTTATAATAATAAAAACACCGCGCTGAGCGCATTCTACTTTTGCTTCCGATCAATCGCCCATTCTACGAAATTACAGCCTCACAAGCCAGCCATTTACCCACAATTTATAAAGTTATCCACAGCGATTGATGATCACTTTTTATTGACACAGATCCATTCTTTTTGTAGAATTCGGCCTCTATTTTTTAAGACTCTTTGACGTACGGACTATTGTTATGAAAAGAACATTTCAACCTAGCGTATTAAAACGCAAACGCTCTCACGGTTTCCGTGCTCGTATGGCTACCAAAAATGGTCGTCAGGTATTAGCACGTCGCCGCGCTAAAGGCCGTAAAGTACTGAGCGCTTAAGTTCAGTGCTTTATACTCAGGTCTCTGAGTGACTCGTAATACATATCCTCGGGAGTTACGTCTGCTAACTCCCGCTGATTTTCAATTGGTTTTTGATAATCCTCCAGTTAAAGCTGTTACCGCTCAGGTGACCGTGCTTGCACAACCGAACACTCTCCCACACCCACGTCTTGGCATTACTGTCAGTAAAAAGCGTGCGCGTCTGGCAGTGCAACGCAACCGTATAAAAAGAATTATGCGTGAAACTTATCGGTTACAGCAGCACAAACTGCCAGGGTTTGATATTATCGTCATCGCAAAACCGGGCATCACCAATTTAGACAACCCGGCATTGCACGATCTGATGAACTATCTATGGCAAAAGTTAAGCAAGCGCTGCAAGCAATACCAATCGCGTTAATTCGCGGGTACCAGCTTATTATAAGCCCTCTTTTAGGGCCACGCTGCCGCTTTATGCCTACCTGTTCAGAATATGCTATCCAGGCAATTCGCCTGCACGGCGTGGTAAAAGGAAGCTGGTTAGCTCTTAAGCGCATCGGCAAATGTCATCCCGGTAACCCCGGCGGCTTTGACCCGGTGCCTGGCTCGCAACTTGAAGCGGAAACGCAAGATAGGCAACAAGAGACGAAGTAATTATGGGTTCGCAACGTTCTATTTTAATTATTGCCCTGTTGGTAGTTAGTTTTTTCTTATACCAGCAATGGCTTATTCGAGATGCCTCCACCACACCTGGTGTAGATGGCAGCAGTGCACCTGAGCCGACCTATGTATTGCCTGAGGCCGCAGACGATAGCGCCGCTAGCAGCACAGTTCCAGGCCAGACCGCAACTGAGAGTTCAGGTGAAAGCTTACCGACCAGCCCTGATATTGACTCCGGAGAAATCATCCGGGTTCAGACGGATGTGCTGGACGTAGAAATTGATCTGCGTGGTGGTGATCTGGTCGACGCCAAACTGCTGAAGTTTGCCGAACGCCAGGGCGAAGCGGAACGCTTTAACATTATGCACCGCAAACCCGGGCACATTTATATAGCGCAAAGTGGCCTGATTGGCCGTGACGGTACCGACACCGGTGACTCACGCCCTGTCTTCACAGCCCCGCAAAGTGCTTTTAACATAGAGAATCAGGAAACCCTGAGTGTTCCATTGACCTATGTGCGCGATGATGGCACCGAAATTATCAAAACCTATACTTTTTCCCGTGGTGACTATGCGGTCAACGTGAGCTACGACATCCGTAATGCTACCGATGAAGTAAAACGTATGGCGCTATACGGTCAGTTAAAACAGAGCATGGTGAGTGATTCTGGCAGCATGTTTATGCCTACCTATAGAGGTGCGGCTTATTCAACCCAGGATACCCGTTACGACAAGTACAGCTTCAGCAATATCGAAAGCCGTAACCTGAACGAAAATACCATGGCCGGCTGGGTCGCCATGCTGGAACATTATTTTGTTACCGCCTGGGTGCCAAACCAACAGGAAAATAACCGCCTGTATACCAATGCCACACGGCATAACGAAGCCATGATAGGTTTTGTAGGTGAGACGGTTCAGGTACCAGCTCAGGGCGAAGCACGCATTGAGGCTAACCTGTTTCTGGGCCCTAAAGACCAGTCACGACTGGCTGAACTCGCCAACAACCTGGATTTAACTGTAGATTACGGCTTCATGTGGTGGCTGGCACAACCGATGTTTGCCCTCATGTCCTTCTTCTACAGCCTGGTGGCTAACTGGGGTGTGGTCATTATTATGATTACCCTGACCATGAAACTGCTGCTTTATCCACTTACCAAAGCACAGTACACCTCCATGGCGAAAATGCGCATGGTGGCTCCTAAGATGAAGGAGCTAAAAGAAAAGTATGGCGATGACCGACAGAAAATGTCGCAGGCCATGATGAAGATGTACAAGGAAGAAAAGGTAAATCCACTTGGCGGTTGTCTGCCTATGATTCTGCAACTTCCTATCTTCCTGACCCTTTACTGGGTACTACTGGAGTCTGCAGAATTCCGTCATGCTGATTTTGCCCTGTGGATCACCGACCTTTCCAGTCGTGACCCCTACTTCATACTGCCGTTATTAATGGGTGGCAGTATGTGGCTGATGCAACGTTTGCAGCCGACACCAATGACCGACCCTATGCAGAAGAAACTGATGCAGATGATGCCTATACTCTTCACTGTATTCTTCCTCTTCTTCCCGTCCGGTCTGGTACTGTACTGGTTAGTCAGCAACCTGGTGTCCATTGCTCAAATGTTATGGATTTACCGCCAGATTGAGCGAAAAGGCCTTAAAGGTAAAAAGGAAAGTACCTGATAAGCTTTTGATGTAGATAAGAAACCCGGCCCTGGCCGGGTTTTTTATGTGCTATGCTAAATTCATATCTGAGGCGAGCACGGAACATCCAATGCAGACTCAGAGTCTGCTGGCTGAATTTAGCTTAGTGAGTCGGGAGTGCCGCAGTAGTTTTTACCGCATATCATTGAACGCAGAAGAGCAGGTGATTGAAGCCATCAAGGACCAGAACAAACTGGAATGGCAAGATGCGAAATGGACCCTGGCTGAACAACAGCAACTCCACATCATTTTTAGCCATATAACTAAACATTAATAAACCTGAGGAGCCACTATGCGTCGCTTTGCTCACACTTTTTACTTAGTTATCATCGCCGTACTGGCAACCTTATTGTATGTGGAACACAATAAGCAAAGCGATACGGCACAGGCCGAAGAAGTACAAGCCATGTTGAGCCACATCAATCACCAGGTTGCGGAATTGCAGACACAGGTAGAAAGTCTGCAGGATGCAGGCAACCAACAACCGCAAACCGGGTATCAGATACAATATCATTCAGAAGACACTAGTCTCCCAAACCAGAATCATCAGGTTAGTCCCATTGTCAGTAGCAGAGCCTTACCTGTAGACCTCAGCCACACTCAGCTACGCCGTCGCGTTGAAAACGAAAATGCAGATCCTGACTGGAGCTACCAGCAGGAAGATAACATCCGTGACCTTTTTATCGAGGATGAGCATTTACAGAGTCTGCAACTCAATGAGGTACGCTGTCGTAGCAGTCTCTGCGAATTACAGATTCAACAAACAGACCCTCAACAACCAGTCGACACCACTCGTTTGCATCAGCAACTGACTATTAATGCCGAATCCCTGTCCCACGAACGCGTGATTAGTTTTCGCCAGGATGATATCAGCTACCTTTATATCTTTCGCAACTAGCGGCCACTGGCATAGACGCCACCGACCAATTTACCGATAATAGATGCTTAGACAGATATCTTTAGTGTAAGGCGCGGTGGCGACATGAGCAGCATGCAAACCCAGGCAGACGAATTTTCCAATGACACCATAGTGGCCCAAGCAACACCTCCCGGCAAAGGTGGCGTTGGCATAGTGCGCGTCAGTGGTCCTCAGGCACGCCTGGTAGCGGAACGTTTACTCGGTCATTGCCCTAGACCCCGTTACGCAGACTACACACCTTTTAAAGACCAGCACGGGCAGGTTCTGGATCAGGGCATCGCGCTTTTCTTTGCCGGCCCCAACTCCTTTACCGGCGAAGATGTACTGGAATTACAGGGCCATGGTGGGCCTGTAGTCATAGATATGATTATCCGTGAAATACTGACCCTGCCTGACATTCGCCCGGCCCGGCCCGGCGAATTCAGCGAACGGGCTTTTATGAACGACAAGCTGGACTTAGCTCAGGCCGAAGCCATTGCTGACTTAATAGACACCACCAGCGAACAGGCTGCACGCATGGCTTTGCAAAGCCTGCAGGGCGAGTTTTCTTTTCGCATCGACTTACTGGTCGATGCCGTTATCCGCCTGCGCATGTATGTAGAAGCCGCTATCGATTTCCCCGATGAAGAAATCGACTTCTTAAGCGACGGCAAAGTCGCTGGCGATCTGGACGATATTATCAGCTCACTAATGGACGTTGAGAAGCAGGCCCGCCAGGGAAGTTTGCTGCGTGAAGGCATGCGAGTTGTCATTGCCGGGCGTCCGAATGCAGGTAAATCTAGTCTGCTCAATGCGTTGGCAGGCCGTGAATCAGCCATAGTTACCGAAATCGCTGGCACCACCCGTGATGTGCTGCGCGAACATATACAGATTGATGGCATGCCTTTGCATGTCATTGATACCGCAGGCCTGCGTGACAGCCCAGACACCGTTGAACAGATAGGTATAGAACGCGCCTGGAACGAAATCGCCCAGGCGGATCGTGTGCTCTTTATGGTCGACAGCACAGAAACCGAGGCCTTCCACCCTGACGATATCTGGCCTGAGTTTTTTAACCAGCTACCGGACCACATCCCCTACAGTGTGATTCGCAACAAAGCCGACTTAACCAATGAACCAGCAGAAATAGAACAACATAATGAAGTGCCTGTGCTGCACCTGTCCGCCAAGACAGGTTTAGGCATAGATCTGCTGCGCCAGCACCTGAAAAACGCCATGGGTTACAGTGATAACATGGAAGGTGGCTTCATGGCCCGGCGCCGTCACCTCACCGCTCTGGAAAATGCACGTAAGCACTTACTATCAGGAAAAGAGCAGCTAGAGATGAATGTCGCAGGTGAAATACTGGCCGAAGAACTGCGCTTAACGCAGCAGCACCTGAACGAAATCACCGGCGAATTCACCAGTGACGACCTGCTCGGAAAAATCTTCGGCTCTTTTTGTATCGGCAAATAAAACAGTTAGAATCGACATTAAAGCGGAAGAGCCTGGTGACCTGCGTGAGGAGCTATTTGTTTAACACTCACAGCCGCTTGCTCATAGGCTTTATTGCGCACGTCCCAAATTTCCACCGCATGTTGAATATTGAGCCAGAACTCTGGCGTGTTACCCAAAGCGATAGCTAGTTTAATCGCCATAGGGGCTGTCAGAACTCCTTTATCATGCACAATGCGGCTAAGCGTATTTCTATGAACGCCCATAGCATTCGCGAGCTCGCTGATCTCTATCTTCATTGGTTGCAAAAATTCAGTAATCAGCATTTCTCCAACCGTAACCGGACGACGTTTTGTATTTCTCATAACCTTCACCTCCATTAGCCCTTATACACATGCGGGTCTAAATATGTCTCAAGTGCGAATCCATCTTCCCAGCGAAAAATCAGACGATACTGCTTGTTCACCCGGATAGAACACCAACCAGACAGATTCCCCTGTAAAAATTCAAACCTATTACCAGGCGGAATCCTCAAATCGGCCCCCTGAGTTGCAGCGTCCAGTATCTGGAGCTTTCTGAAAAGCGCCCTTTCAATAGTACTAGGTATCTTTTTATGGCCGACATCTTCCTCATAGAAAGCCTCCAACCACGTATCCCTAAATTCTATTCCCATAGTTGACTGAATACTTTTTAACCATTATATGCACAACAACATTGTGCGTCAAGATCAGACGAAAATCAGATCCGGTTGACTCGCAGTAGTCACCTGCAGCCTTGCTACACGCCATATTTACGTTTCCCACAATAACTTTTAAATTAGCACCAAATATGTGACTATTTCAGGAGACTCTGGAGTAATTTTCACAAAATATAAGCAAGGAACAGCTCTTGGAAACTGACCAATAGAGGCTCCTTCCTATGCTAGATGGGAAAATTAAAGAGGGAGCCGTTTACTCGCTGCTGGTGACGCGCAAGCGACCAGGTTCTACGCTGATATCCAGGCCTAAATCGCGTAATAACCGATATCGGTTATCTTCAGGGTCAAAGCGGTATACCGGGTTTTCATCCAGCCACTGATTGAGGAAGTCATAAATTTCGCCGCTAATACCATTTAAACTAAAACGCATGGCACCTGTGTCTATGACCGAATCTTCCAGGCTCACATTGCGTAAAAATATGGCATGTTCTGTACTGCTATAACTGGGCACACCGGCTATTTTAATATCCGCTTTAACCGGATAGGTACGACCAAAGGCTTGGGTATTCAATACAGAACTGGTCGATAAATGCACTTTGCCGTCGCCATTCTCATCGATAGTTACGCCAACAGTCTCAACATCCAGCGCAGAGGTAACTCCGGCGAAATTTAACGAAAACTCACGCTGCTGGATCTGCTGCTCTACCAGTTGCTGCACATCGCCTTCACTGATCGTATAGTTAACCAGTCGGCCCACTTGTGCGCACGCAGTAACCGCGATCAGTAGCGGTACTATCAGCCATAAATTTTTCATAAGCTTTCCTCAGTTCCCATCAATTCTTTGGCTACCTGCTGCAAAACCTGAGTTTCACGATGTATTGAAATCCCCATCTTCTCAGCGCGGCTTACTATTACGCTCTGGTTATGACGAATAGCTTCATCAATATCTACCCAGTGAACATTCATACCATTGGCCACTTCATAATGCTCTAACTTATTAGCCTGTAAAGCAGAATTAAGCTTACAGTGAAACCAATAAGAAGTCTGAAACATAAGGTCCCACTGCGGTTTCCAACAGGGCAGGTACTCAGTTACCCGGCCAAAATCACTGAGTATCTCTATGTCATGGGCGCCGGCTTCTTCCGCCAGCTCCCTGCGCAAACCCACTATAGGTGCTTCGCCAGCATCTATACCGCCGCCAGGAAAACTAAAATCGTCATAACGCTCGGTGTACATAAGCAGTATTTTACTCTCTTCAATCACGATCCCCCGAGCCGCTTCCCGGGCCAGAACATTCAGGCTTTGATCTGCAACCAAATGCCCTATAGAGTCATGAACTAAATGTGCTAACTGCCGCATACTACCTCAACTGCTTATTTAATGAGCGCGCAATTATACACTTAAGGGAAAAAAATGCATTTTGAAATACAACAATTGAGCTGGCACAAAAGACGCCGGCCCGGCAAAGAACCGCAACCAGTGGCTATTGATGTGCCTGACTTCAAAAAAGAAGCAGACCACATGTGCCAGGTGAGCGTTACTTTCGACAACGGCGAAGTGCTTAGCATGCACGGACGCGTAAGCCAGAATCAGATTAAAAAAACCTGGTCTGTAAATGCTATTAATAGCTCCGGGCAATCGGTATTTGCCCGGCTGATTGAATAACTACTTACGTAAAACTCTGGAGAGCGGTTGTAGCTTCGGAATATGGCTGACTACAACCATAATAACCGTCATTAGGGGTACCGCCAGCAACACGCCTACCGGCCCCCACAACCATCCCCAGAAGAAGATAGAGACAAATATGATGACCGGGTTCACCGCCAGCCGCATACCATGTATATAAGGTTCAATGAAAAAGCCAACTATACTGGTCATCACCATAAAAGAACCCGGCACTATGGCAATTTTCCACAATTCATCAAAAGTAGCTACCGACACTACAGTTAATAGCGCTACACCCAGAATAACTCCTATATAGGGTATAAATCGGCTAAGTGTTGCTACCAGGCCCCACAATACCGGTGTAGGCAAACCCACACCCCAGGCGACCAGACCAGTAAGAATGCCTATACTCAGATTGGTAGTTGTTATGACAGCAAGATAGCGAGCAACCTGCTCCTGACCACTACGCACAATACGCAGAAATATTTGTCGCCGGCGACGCCTCATTTGCATCGCCAGGTTCTTAACCAGCATGTCGCCACTAACCAATAAAAAATAAGTCAGCGCCAGTGCAAGTGCAAGACCGAATACGGTCTGCTGTGCTCTTTCCAGAGCCTGACTTTGCCAGGATTCCTGTTGTAAAACCACAGGCTGAGGGCGATCTTCTTCAGACACGTCGTCCATTTCTTCTTCAATCTGCTGAGCTGTATCACTGAAACGATCCATCTGCCGTTCCATTTCGCTCTCGCCAGTGAAAATACGCTCTATAGCATTAGGCGCACGGTCCGCCCACTCCGAAAGAGGTTTAACAATGCCATAACTAACAGATGCTATCAGGGCAATCACCATTAACATTAAGACCAATGCAGACAAAGCTCTGGGCACTTTAAGCCGACGTTCGGCTTTGCCAACCAAAGGCGCCAGCAACATGCTTAACAACAAGGCCAGTATGATAGGCAACAGAATTTCATGGGCCAGATACAAGGTATACAAAACGGCAAGGGAAAAAAGACCGTAGATAGGCGTAGTAAGATCCTGCTTTTTCAGTACTTCCTGTACCGAATACCCTGATTTTTGCTGATTATCTTCAGACATAATTCTCTCTTTAAAACCGCTCACTAAACAAGACTAGGTAAAAAACTTAATTAAGCATAGGTAGTTTTCATATAATTAAAGTTTGCACGAGCGTCAAAGCAGGACCCTTGTTATAATTAGCTGCCTTTTAGAGCTCTCTCCCCTCAGAGTCCTCAGGCAAAAAACGGGACCTCTTCCCAACATCCGTAAGTTAAACGAAACCGACTACAAGGCTCTGTTATGAACCCCTGGTTACTCGGCGTGTTCGCTTTAGGCTTAACACCCACCCCTGCGTTGGCCGCTACCGGCCCTATTGATCTGACCCAAAGTGCTATTGGCATTATTGCCCTGGTTATATTTGTTGCTGCTTATTTACTGGTGATGGGGGAAGAAAAGCTTCACCTGAGGAAATCCAAACCCGTTCTGGTAGCCGCTGGCCTTATCTGGGCATTAATCGGTTGGCACTATGTACAGGCAGGCATGCCTGATGAAACCAGCGATGCTTTCAAACATACCCTGCTTGAGTTCTCCGAACTCATGCTGTTTTTATTAGTAGCCATGACTTACATAAATGCCCTGGAAGAACGGCGGGTATTTGATGCCTTGCGCTCCTGGCTGGTGCGTAAAGGGTTCAGCTACCGAACCTTATTCTGGATTACCGGCATTCTGTCTTTTTGCCTATCCCCTATCGCCGACAACCTGACTACCGCATTGTTGATGTGCGCGGTTGTCATGAAGGTGGCACAGGATGATAGTAAATTCATAGCCTTAAGTTGCGTTAACATAGTGATTGCGGCCAACGCAGGCGGTGCTTTCAGTCCTTTTGGCGACATTACTACCTTAATGGTCTGGCAAGCCGGAATGCTCGAATTTCAGGAGTTTTTTGTACTCTTTTTACCCGCTCTGGTCAGTTACCTTATTCCGGCAACCATCATGTATTTCTTTGTTGCCAGAGAAAAACCCGGCGGGCTTATTGAAGATATAGAAATGAAACGAGGCGCCATTCGCATTACCTGCTTATTTCTGCTTACCGTGGCTACCGCTGTATGTTTTAAAACCTTCCTTCATCTGCCACCTGTCATGGGCATGATGATGGGTCTGGGTTATTTGCAGTTTTTTGGATACTACCTCCGTATGACTTTACCCGGTTCTCTCGCCCGTAAAAAAGCCTTGGCCGAGCGCAAAGGCGATGAACAGGCATTACGTCGTTTAGGGGGTGTGGTGCCTTTTGATGTATTCAGCCGGGTGCAGCGTGCGGAATGGGATACCCTGCTCTTTTTCTATGGTGTGGTGATGTGTGTCGGTGGTTTAGGCTACATGGGCTACCTGGCTATTGTATCCAACTTCCTTTATCTGGAATGGAATGCCACAGGCGCCAACATAGTGCTGGGCATTATCTCGGCTGTCATAGACAACATCCCGGTTATGTTCGCCGTGCTGACCATGCAACCGGAGATGTCACATGGTCACTGGTTGCTGATTACCTTAACCGCAGGCATTGGCGGTAGCTTATTATCAGTAGGTTCCGCGGCTGGTGTTGCCCTGATGGGGCAGGCCCGTGGTCATTATACCTTTTTCGGGCATCTTAAATGGTCACCGGTCATCTTACTCGGTTATTTTGCCGGTGTTGGCCTGCATATGTGGTTAAATGCAGCCTATTTTTACAAGTTCTTTTAACTTTTCTCTAATAGCTGCAAGCATTCAATGCAACGGAGCGTCGTTGGCTCAATTGCCAGGCGCTTCTCATTGATAGCTTCACCACAGTCAATACAATAACCATAGTCGTCTTCAGCAATGCGCCTCAAGGCGGCTTCTATCTGCAATAACTGTTGTGCACGGCGCCGCTCTGTAGCCTGGGCCATCTGTTGCCCCTGCATAGCATCCATACGCGAAAGCCGACCAACACTTTGCTGGTCCAACTGCACCGGCTTCTGTGAATCTGCGCTGGACGCTGAGGCTTGCTGTAACTCAGATTTGAGCGCCTGCAATCTGGCCTTATAAACTTCACTGTCCATTACTTTCAACCTTCTGATTTAACCTTTATAACCCACAGGCGGTCTTTTTATCGGGGTTTTATGATAGCGCTTACGCACCCAGTTTATCGCCTTTAACACACCAGGGCGCAATATAATCCAGCGCTCCATTCGGTATTTTCCAGACACATCCGATACCGCTAATGCAACCAGAATAGTAAGCAACCCCTGACCCGGGGCGAATAACATAATGACACCCGCAATTAGCAAAATAAGAGCCATAAAATTACGTAACAACGTGTACCAGAAACCCACTTTACTCTTGTGCCTGCGCCGTCTTGCGGCCAAAAAATAGTCGTCCGGCATTTTCACGATCAGCACCGGAACCAGAATTAATGACACCAAAGCCAGCAATACGCTAATCGAGGTTAATAACGGAATCCAGGGGGCCAGAACTTGATAGGCCTGCACAAAAAAATCATTCATGATGACCGTTTCTTACCATTAAATGATGGACGAATTCTTTCCCTTTGTGTTTACCATGTAAATACCCCTTTTTAAGAGCTTCCAGATTACGCGACAAGCGGCTTAATCTGAATTCAGGGCCTGGCGCTATCATTCTTACCCGACTGTCTTCCGGCGGTGCATCAATAAAATCGAGTGACTTGTTGTAATGACTGTAACGCTGCCGTGTGGCTTTTGCCAATGCTGGTTGTTTTCGCAATACCGTATTAGCGAACATCCGGTTAGCCGGGCGTTTCCGATAACCATGACCTTGTGAAAGTATCACGGTAATATCACGAGCCCCCCAATTATAAGCGGTCTCGACAGGAATAGAGTCGCTCAAACCACCATCGGCCATAGCCATGCCTCTCAGCTGAGGATAATCCCGGTAAGCAATAGGAATGGCACAGGTAGCGGATAGTACAGGGTACATATTCTCCGCGCAGACTTCACTGTAACAAGGTTTACCATCACGTATCCGGGTCGATACCACATACAGCGGAATACCACGCGCCTTAAACGTATCCTGGTCCAGTTCCACTTCGCGCAGTGTCTCTTCCAACAGCCATTTTATATCAGTTAAGTGACCGCCAGTCAGTGCGCGTCGAAAGTTTATGAACTCAGGACTGATGCCCTGACGGGAGAATATATTGAAGGTGCGCTCGTAATCTCCGGAGAGATAACTTAATGCAGCTGTCGATCCTGCTGACACACCAATAACAAAGTCAAAAGGATAAAAATCAGCCTCGATAAAAGCATCGAGCACCCCGGCTGCGAAAACTCCGCGCATGGCTCCGCCTTCAACCACGAGGGCGCGATTACCATGGGGCACATGCGGCATTAACATAAGAACCTCACTGATTTCACTACTCTTCAGCATAGACAAAAAAGCCGCCTTAAGTTAGGCGGCTTTGTAATCGCTGTATCTTTCAGTCTGTTTATCGTAACAGTAAAAGTGGTACTTTAGTTGAGGTTAACAAACGATTGGTATGACTACCGACAAAGAATTCACGAATTCGTGAATGCCCGTACGCTCCCATCACCATAGCGCCAATCTGATTCTCAGAGACATAGTTTAAGAGTACTTTTTCAACATCTCCCGCTTCAAGATTTGCAGTGACATCAAAACCGGAAGACTGCAGGCGTTCTTTAGCCCAGTTTAACTGTTCCTGATGGTCATCCGTTTCCGCAGCCACCATGACCACATGAACAGGGATACCTTTAAATAACGGACTGTCTGCGACCATTTCCACCGCTTTGCGCGAGGTAGCACTGTTATCAAACGCAATCATAATACGTTGCAAAGGCTGAAACTTACCAGTAATCACCCATACTGGTCGACTCACAGCACGTATAACCCGCTCGACTTGATGACCTATATGCTGACCCACACCCTCACCATGGCGACCCTGTCTGCCAATTACCAGCAACCGGGTTTCGTCTTCGACTTCAAGCAAGGTATCGACCAGATCACCATGACGCTGACGAGTACTGATTTCAGCGTTTCCGGCACTACTACTTTCAAGATGCCGCTGTGCACTATCAAGTACCATCAAACCCTGACGGCGTGCCAGTTTGGCTCGTTTTTCTTCGATCTCAGCCAGTTCTATAAGTAAATTCTGCCGTGTGTCCACGCCAATATTACCACTGAAATCGGTCTCAGTCGGTTTACGTACATCATCTAATACATTCAGCAATACCAGCGATGTGCCCATACGTTGAGCAGACCAGGCTGCATAATCGCACACTGACTGAGTTAATCCACTGCCGTCAATACAAGCAACTGTATGTGTAGTCATCGTTTAATCCTTATCACCGGCCACTACTTAGTGGCCGCCCATTAATTTATCTGCAGCTTCTGGTTTATCAGCTACGCCGAATTTATCAACCACAGTTGCAGTGGCCTTGTTCATACCAACCACTTCCACTTCTGTACCTTCACGACGGAACTTAAGAATCACTTTATCCAGTGAAGAAACCGAGGTGATATCCCAGAAATGAGCACGATCCAAGTTTATAGTTACCTTATCAAGGGCTTCTTTAAAGTCAAAGGACTCGACAAATTTATCCGCTGAACTGAAGAATACCTGACCTGTAACAATGTAATCGCGACTATGACCATCTTTTGCAAGCTTAGACGATACATACATGTAATTGCTAACTTTTGCTGCGAAGAAAATAGCGGCAAGTAATACGCCAACAAATACACCGTAAGCCAGATTATGCGTCCAGACTACAACAACTACGGTAGCTACCATCACTATATTAGTGCTCATAGGATGTTTCTTAAGGTCTGTTATTGAAGACCAGCTGAACGTACCTATAGCTACCATGATCATAACGGCTACCAGGGCCGCCATTGGAATTTGCGAGACCCAGGGGCTTAAGAATACCACCATCACAATTAACACTACGCCGGCAACAAGAGAGGACAAACGTCCGCGTCCACCAGACTTGACGTTAATAATAGATTGGCCAATCATGGCACAACCAGCCATACCACCCATCAAACCTGAGCCTACGTTCGCAATACCTTGACCACGACACTCTTTGTTACGGTCACTCTTAGTATCCGTTAAATCATCAACTATGGTTTGCGTCATCATTGACTCAAGCAAACCAACTACTGCAAGGGTCAGTGAATACGGCAGGACAATAAGCAGCGTTTGCAAAGTCCATGGTACATCTGGCCATAGGAATACGGGCAGGCTATCCGGCAATTCACCCATGTCACCAACGGTGCGAATATCCATACCTAAATACATAGCTAAAGCGGTTAAGACTACAATGCATATCAAAGGCGAAGGAATGGCTTTGGTAATGTAAGGTAAACCATAAATAATAACCAGGCCGCCTGCAGTCATCGCATAAACATGCCAGGTAACATCGGTTAACTCAGGCAATTGCGCCATGAAAATCAAAATAGCCAACGCATTAACGAAACCAGTAACCACCGAGCGCGATACAAAACGCATCAGACTACCCAGTTTCAAAGCCCCGAAAATAAACTGAATAACCCCAGTCAGCAAAGTGGCTACTAACAGATATTCAAGCCCATGGTCACGAACCAGAGTGACCATCAATAACGCCATGGCTCCGGTAGCAGCAGATATCTGGCCAGGCCGCCCACCAACAAACGCCATAACGACACAGATACAGAAAGAAGCGTACAAACCCACTTTAGGATCAACGCCAGCAATAATAGAAAAGGCTACGGCCTCTGGAATAAGCGCTAGGGCGACTACAATACCCGCGAGTACATCACCGCGAATATTAAAGAACCAGGACTGCTTTATTTGGTCGAACATGAGAAAATCCTTATTAAAGCAATAAATAGATCCTGTCGAAACGCCCACAAGGGCTTCGAAGACAGAATAATTTTGAAATATGGTGAAAAATCACCCATGTGTATTTTTTTAGTAAAGGTATACGCTCTGGTATCTGTAGCAAGATCCAGCGTATTAAAGGTTAGGAAAACCTTGGGAAATGATAGTTTTACTAGGGCGGCGTAAGCTGCACGTTAAAAGTCCTGCTTTAAATTAATAAATACGACTTACCCATAAAGTGGTAAGTTGAAAAACGAGCGCGAATACTACTCGAAAAGAGTGTGTAAAACAACCAACAGCCCTTATTAATAGATTTTTGAACTCAAATTCAGCCAAGGCAATCTTATTTATGACAATTCATATTCTGGTGGGTACAACGTCAGGCAACACCGAATTCTTAGCTCAGGAAATCAGCGATCATTTACAACAACAAGGATTTGCCCCCGAGTTCCACGATTTACCTGAGTACCAGGCAATAGCTCAACAGGATTGCACCTGGATACTGTGCATAGCTACTCATGGGGCAGGCGAATATGCTGATAGCATTGCCCAATTTATGCAGGATATTGAACAACATAAACCTGATTTAAGTCGTCTGAAGATCGCCATAGTTGCTGTCGGCGACTCCAGTTATGACACTTATTGTAAAGCCGGACAAGATGCAGAGCAGCTGCTCACTCAATTGGGAGCTGAGCAGATAATCCCCCGGTTAGAGATAGATATGATGATAGAGCTGGATCCTGAAGGAAAAGCTATGCAATGGCTAAAAAACTGGCAGGATCGCTTAACATCATAAATTGGGTATAAAGTTACCAACAAAGAAAAAACTGTTAAACAAGGATTTACGCCAATAAGTCAGATCTTACCCACAGTTTAGATCAGTAACTATCCCCAGATTTTAAAAGCTGTGCATAAACCCTGATCAAAGCTGTGATCCTGAACCGTATAACTTTGGGGATAAAAGCCATTGTGGATAAGCCCTGATTTATACCACTGGTTACACCCACTTTAGATCGCTGTTTACCCACACCTAAAAGGATCGCCTAAGATCCTGATCTCTTACTATAAAATGCCTTTATGCACAGAAAAGGGCTGAGCTAGTAGTAGTAATAATAAAAAGATCTAAATAAAGATCTTATAATAGATCCTTAACGACCCTTATGTTCACAGACTGTAAAAAAGCAGCGACTAACCTGAAACAGACGTTTCTAAGCAAAGCGATTCAAGGTAAAATGCTTGGCTAAGCGATCCTTTTTTTCTTTGCTGCACAGCAATGATCGCAACATGTGCAGGACCGAGGTATGAAATGGCAACTGAACAGATATTTGATGTAATAGTAATTGGAGGCGGTCATGCAGGTACCGAGGCCGCTCTAGCTGCTGCGCGCATGGGGCAAAGCACTCTGTTACTGACACACAATATTGACACTTTGGGCCAGATGTCCTGTAATCCTGCGATCGGAGGTATTGGTAAAGGCCATTTGGTTAAAGAGATCGATGCAATGGGCGGGATCATGGCAAAAGCAGCTGACCATGCAGGTATTCAATTTCGTACCCTGAATGCTTCAAAAGGGCCTGCTGTTCGTGCAACCCGCGCCCAGGCAGATCGCAACCTGTACAAAAACTTCATCCGACAAAGCCTTGAGCATCAGCCTAATCTGCGTATTTTCCAGCAAGCCTGTGACGATCTTATTGTTAAAGAAACCCCGCAAGGTCAGAAAGTATGCGGCGTGGTTACTCAAATGGGTCTGCGTTTCCTGGCCCCTTCAGTGGTATTGACCGTAGGTACTTTCCTCGGTGGACAAATTCATATTGGTTTGTCTAATCACAAAGGTGGAAGGGCTGGCGATCCACCTTCCATAGCACTGGCTGACCGTCTTCGTGAATTGCCGTTACGGGTTGACCGTTTGAAAACCGGTACTCCACCGCGTATTGACTCCAATACCATTGATTTTTCAGTTATGCAGGAACAGCCTGGTGATAATCCAACGCCAATATTTTCTTTTATGGGATCACAACAGGATCACCCTAAGCAAATCAGCTGTTACATCACCCATACCAATGCCAGAACGCATGATTTAATTCGCGAAGGACTGGATCGCTCCCCTATGTACTCTGGGGTTATCGAAGGTGTTGGGCCCCGTTACTGCCCATCGATTGAAGATAAAGTGATGCGCTTTGCGGAACGTGACAGTCATCAGATTTTTGTTGAGCCTGAAGGTCTGAATTGCACTGAAGTCTACCCTAATGGTATTTCAACCAGCTTGCCTTTTGACGTTCAGCTTGAGCTGGTACGGTCTATCAAAGGTTTTGAAAACGCGCACATAACACGACCTGGTTATGCCATTGAATATGACTTTTTTGATCCTCGCGATCTGAAACATTCGTTGGAAACTAAATTTATTGATGGTTTGTTTTTTGCTGGTCAAATTAACGGTACCACTGGTTATGAAGAAGCCGGCGCTCAGGGCTTAATAGCAGGCATGAATGCAGCTTTACAGGTGCAGGGCAAAGAAGCCTGGACACCACGCCGTGACGAAGGCTACATAGGGGTTCTGATAGATGATCTGGCGACGTTAGGAACCAAAGAACCCTATCGCATGTTTACTTCACGTGCTGAATATCGTTTATTACTGCGTGAAGACAATGCTGATCGTCGCCTTACCGCTAAAGCCCGTGAAATTGGTTTAGTAGATGACTCGCGCTGGGCCCGTTTTAATCAGAAAATGGAAGCAGTTGAACTTGAACAACAGCGTTTACGTTCAACCTGGATAGGCAAAGATCACGCGTCTATGGCACAACTGAATCCGCTGCTTAAAACACCGGTGAGCAAAGAAGTTAATCTGGAAGAATTATTACGCCGTCCAGATGTAAATTACCGTATGATGACGTCGGTTGAAGGTTTAGGCCCCACTCTGGAAGATCCGCAGGCCGCAGAACAGGTTGAAATACAAACCAAATATGCCGGTTATATAAGCCGTCAGCTGGATGAGATAAAAAAGAGTCTGCGCCATGAAAATACGGCCTTACCGACATCTTTTGACTACAGCAGTATTTCAGGGCTGTCCAACGAGGTGATTGCTAAATTAGCTGAACATAAACCGCAAACGGTAGGACAGGCCGGACGGATTTCAGGTATCACTCCGGCTGCTATCTCAATGTTGCTGGTACATCTTAAAAAGCAGGGTTTATTGCGTAAATCGGCCTGATTATAATTATTGAGTAAAACCGAGTAGAAATCATGACTGAGCAGGTAACCCCTGAGATACTTACCCAGCGCCTCGAGCAATTACTGGCGAACACTAGGCTAACGGTTACTGAACATCAGCAACAACAGCTGGTAAATCTGGTGATGCTGCTGAATAAATGGAACAAGGCTTATAATCTGACTTCAGTGCGCGATCCTGATGCTATGCTGGTCCGCCATATTATGGACAGCCTATTGGTCTCGCCTTTTTTGCAGGGCGCTAGAATCGCTGATGTGGGTACTGGCCCCGGTTTGCCTGGTTTACCCCTGGCGATCTGTAATCCGGATAAAGAATTTGTGCTCATTGATAGTCTGGGCAAACGTATTACATTTATTCGCCAGGTCATACATCAGCTTAAACTCAATAACGTAACTGCGGTACAAAGCAGAGTGGAAGATTACAGGCCTGATCAGGGTTTCAGCTGTGTTACCAGTCGCGCATTTGCGTCACTTGCAGATATGCTTGCCTGGTGTCATCATTTAAGGTCTGCGGAAGGTTGCTTTCTGGCCTTAAAAGGCCAGCTTGATGAACAGGAGTTAGCAGCTATTCCCGAAGCATATCAAATACATGCGACCCATCGTTTACTGGTACCTGAGCTCGATGCCGAGCGTCATGTGGTTGATATACGACAGTTAGCATAATTATAAATCAGAGGCGCCTGTGGCTAGAGTTATTGCAATTGCAAATCAGAAAGGTGGTGTGGGTAAAACCACCACAGCGGTGAACTTAGCTGCCTCCATGGCCGCCACGCGACGTAAAGTATTACTTATTGATTTGGATCCCCAGGGCAATGCGACCATGGGTAGCGGCGTTGATAAGTACAATGTTGAAAACACCATTTATAATCTTCTGGTGGATGAGAAAAAAGTTGAAGACGTAATTGTGCGGGATACCGATGGCAAATATGACCTTATGGCTGCCAACGGCGATGTAACTGCTGCTGAAATTAAGTTAATGGAAGTATTCTCACGGGAAACCCGTTTACGTCGTGCGTTGGAACCGGTACGCGATCAATATGATTTTATTTTCATTGATTGCCCGCCTTCCTTAAACCTGCTCACGGTAAATGCCATGGCTGCAGCTGATTCGATTCTGGTCCCTATGCAGTGCGAATACTATGCACTGGAAGGTTTAACCGCATTGATGGACACCATAGAGCAGTTAGTTGATGTGGTGAATCCAGACCTGAGCATAGAAGGCATTCTGCGTACCATGTACGACCCACGTAATCGCCTGGCCAATGATGTTTCTGAACAACTTAAAAATCACTTTGGTAATAAAGTTTACCGTACCGTTATTCCACGTAATGTGCGACTGGCTGAGGCACCAAGTTTTGGTGCGCCTGTTATGTACTATGATAAATCATCGACAGGTTCCAAAGCATACCTGGCGTTAGCCGGGGAAGTTATTCGACGGACTGAGCAGGATAGCGCGCAGGCTTCTTAAAAGAGGCCTACTACTTAAATAATAAAGGGTTCATTATGTCAGCAAAAAAACGAGGTTTAGGGCGAGGTCTGGATGCCCTGCTTACGGACAGTGCCAGCGCTGCTGCGCGTCATAGTTCGCAACAACCTGCTATTGAAGATATTGCTGCTGACAACGGTGAATTGCAAAAGTTACCGCTCGAATTTCTACAACCCGGGCGTTTTCAACCACGTAAGGATATGTCACCAGAAGCACTGGAAGAACTGGCTAATTCAATCCGCGCCCAGGGCATTATTCAGCCGGTCGTGGTACGTAAGCTGGCGACTGACAGTTATGAAATTATTGCAGGTGAAAGACGCTGGCGAGCGGCCCAGCTGGCCAAACTGGATAAAATCCCCTGTCTAATTAAAGACGTTGGCGATGAAGCCACTGTTGCTATAGCGCTGATTGAAAATATTCAGCGTGAAGACCTGAATGCCATGGAAGAGGCAACAGCGCTGCAGCGGTTGTTAGATGAATTTAATATGACCCATCAGGGTGTAGCTGAGGCTGTGGGTAAATCCCGTACGACAGTAACTAATTTGCTACGCCTTAATAATTTACATGACGATGTGAAAACCTTACTGGAGCGTGGCGATATTGAACTGGGCCATGCAAAAGTGCTACTCGCTGTTCAGGGTAATGTACAGAGTGATATTGCACGTATCATAGTGGCTAAGGCTTTAACTGTGCGTGAAGCAGAAAAACTGGTCAATAAAGCACTGAATCCTACAGAGAAAAAACCGCAACCGGAACCTGATGCGAACGTGCAGCAACTGGAACAGCAATTAAGCGAACGCTTAGGCGCTGCAGTAGCTATTTCGCACAACAGAAAAGGTAAAGGTAAAGTGGTGATAAACTATTCAAGCCTGGATGAACTCGACGGTATCCTGACTCATATTAAGTAACTTACTATTTTTATAGTTATTTTATTGGCGTCCATATATGCCAATGGTTTCGCTCCTGAAAAGTTGCAATTTGCACTCAAAACTTTATAATCGCCCGAGTTTTTAATGCACCGCTGTACGCTGGTGCAGAATTGGTCAGGTGGTAGGAAAAAGCATGTCGCGGTCAGCTCAGAATCGAATAAGTGCACCGGGACGCCATTTAGCTATCAGGTTACTGACCCTGCAAGGTGTTGTTGCCCTTGTCTTTATTGCCTTATTCTGGATTTTTCAAGGAGCAGGCGCTGCGCTCACAGCTTTTGTCGGAGCGGCTATCAGCCTGGTACCTAATATTGTATTTGGCGCATTCGCTTTTTTACACGGCGGAGCGCGATCAGCACGAAGTGTTGTAAACAGTTTTTATGCCGGCGAAGCATTTAAGTTAATGCTTAGCGTAGTTTTATTTATTTTAGCTTTCACACTGCTTAACGGACCCTGGTTACCCCTTTTCGTCGTTTACGTAGTGATTACCTTTATGCATTGGCTGGCACCGATTTTACTTTTAAAAACTAACTAGATTGGGTTATTAACATGGCTGCAGATGGAAACATGAGCGTCACTGGTTACATCACCCACCATTTATCGAATGCACAGGTAGGCTCAGGTTTCTGGACCTGGAACGTGGATTCCATAGCATGGGCGGTGTTTCTGGGGTGTGTCTTTGTATTTAGCTTTGCCTATGTAGGTCGTAAAGCTACTACCGGGGTACCGGGCAAATTTCAGTGCCTGGTGGAAATGATAGTTGAGTTTGTCAGTGGCTCAGTGCGTGAAACCTTTCATGCTAAAAGCAAATTGATAGCGCCACTGGCTTTAACCATTTTCATGTGGGTGTTTTTAATGAACCTCATGAAACTGGTCCCTGTTGACTGGTTCCCTACTCTTGCAGGCGTATTGGGTGTGTGGCTGGCTAGCGGCATGTTGGCTGACGGTGTTTCTGAATCTAATCTCGGCTTTTTCGAAAAAGCCATGGAACACCCGTGGAGCTATATGAAAATAGCCCCAACTACGGATTTAAATACCACCCTGGCGCTGGGTCTGGGTGTATTTGCTCTGATAATTATTTACTCAATAAAGCACAAAGGTCTTTTAGGCTTTATTAAAGAGCTGAGCTTCACCCCGTTTAATCACTGGGCACTGATTCCGTTCAACCTGGTGCTTGAGCTGGTTACTCTGGTCGCTAAGCCTATCTCACTGTCGCTGCGTTTATTCGGTAATCTGTACGCTGGTGAGCTTATATTTATCCTGATTGCCCTTATTGGTGTATTCCAGCTTCCGCTGCATTTCGCCTGGGCTGTCTTCCATATTCTGGTCATTTTGTTGCAGGCCTTCATCTTTATGATGTTGAGTATTGTCTATTTGAGCATGGCATCTGAAGACCACTAGAATTTATTTTTACTTTAACTTTAACTATCTGAAAACTGGAGAGATCAATGGAAATTGTAGTTTCAACAACAATCATCGCTGTAGCCATCATCCTTGCTGTTGGTGCACTGTCTACTGCTATCGCATTTGCTATCATGGGTGGCAAATTCTTAGAAGCTACTGCACGTCAACCAGAAATGGCTGCTCAGCTGCAGACTAAAATGTTTATTCTTGCAGGTCTTATCGATGCTATTTCTATGATCGGTGTTGGTGTTGCGTTGTTCTTCGTCTTTGCAAACCCGTTTGTTGGGTTAGTAGCTTAATTGAATATCGACGGTCACCAACTTAGAGGAGGTCCGTTGTGGATATCAACGCAACTCTGATAGGTCAATCGATCGCGTTCGTGTTCTTCGTACTGTTTTGCATGAAGTACGTATGGCCACCGTTGAACAACGCCATTGAAGAACGTCAGAAGAAAATTGCTGATGGTCTGGCAGCGTCCGAACGCGCAGAGAAAGACCTTGAGAAAGCACAATCGCTCGCTACTGAAGAGCTGAATAAAGCGAAAGCGCAGGCAGCAGAACTCATCGAACAGGCGCGTAAACGCGGTGCCAAAATTGTCGATGACGAAACTCAGCGTGCCCATGAAGAGCGTGAGAAAATCATTGCCTCGGGTCACACTGAAATTGAAGCTGAGCGCAATCGTGCGCGCGATGATTTGCGCAAGCAGGTCGCGATGTTGGCCATTGCTGGCGCCGAGAAGATTATCGAGCGTGAAGTGGATGCGTCGAAGCAAAGTGACATAGTTGAAAAACTAGTCGCTGAATTGTAATCACGGGGGTTGAGCAAATGTCAGAATTGACTACGGTGGCTCGCCCCTATGCGAAAGCAGCTTTTGATTTTGCTGTTGAGCATGGCGCGCTTCAAGAATGGCAGAACATGTTGTTCTTTGCTGCAGCAGTAGCAGAGCATGACAACATGCGTACCTTTCTGAAAAGCGCCGTTGGCCGCGATCAGACAGCGTCTGTATTTATTAGTGTGTGCGGCGAACAGCTCGACGAGAAGGGTCAGAATTTTATTAAGGTTCTGGCTGCTAACGAACGTTTAAGTACATTGCCTGCGGTCGCACAAGCTTACATAGCTTTGCGCGCAGACTACGACAACGAAGTGAGTGTCGATGTTACTTCTGCGGTTGCCCTTGATAAAGAGCAGCAGGCCAAATTAAGCGCCGCGTTAGAAAAACGTCTCGCACGCAAAGTTAAGCTCAATTGCAGTGTTAATCCGGAGATCATTGGCGGCCTGTTAATCCAGGCGGGTGATACCGTTATTGACGGAACTCTGAAAAGTAAGCTCGCGAAGCTTGCCTACTCACTGCAATCATAATCGGGGACGAGAGCATGCAACTGAATTCAAATGAAATTGCAGAACTGATCAAAAAACGAATTGATCAGTTTGAAGTCGTCAGCGAAGCTCGTAACGAAGGTACCATCATTGCAGTAACTGACGGTATTATTCGCATCAATGGCCTTGCAGATTGTATGCAGGGTGAAATGATTGAGCTTCCTGGAAATCGTTACGCTATCGCATTGAACCTGGAGCGCGACTCTGTAGGTGCGGTAGTTATGGGTCCTTATGCGGATCTGCAGGAAGGCGTAAAAGTACAATCGACAGGCCGCGTACTGGAAGTTCCGGTAGGTGAAGCCCTGTTAGGTCGTGTGGTGAACACCCTGGGTGCACCTATTGACGGTAAAGGCGCAATTGACGCTGCTGGTTTTGAGCCGGTAGAGAAAATTGCACCAGGCGTTATCGAACGTCAGGCTGTTGATCAGCCTATCCAGACTGGTTATAAGTCAATCGATGCCATGATCCCAGTAGGTCGTGGTCAGCGTGAGCTTATCATCGGTGACCGTCAGACCGGTAAAACAGCCATTGCTGTGGATGCCATTATTAATCAGAAAAACAGTGGCGTTAAATGTGTTTACGTAGCTATTGGTCAAAAAGCATCGACCATTGCTAACGTAGTGCGCAAGCTGGAAGAGCATGGTGCTTTGGATCACACCATCATTGTGGCTGCTTCTGCTTCTGAGTCGGCTGCATTACAGTTCCTGGCGCCTTACGCTGGCTGTACTATGGGTGAATTCTTCCGTGACCGTGGTGAAGACGCACTGATCATATACGATGACCTGTCTAAACAGGCCGTTGCATACCGTCAGATTTCACTGCTACTGCGTCGTCCACCAGGACGTGAAGCATTCCCAGGTGATGTTTTCTATCTTCACTCGCGTCTGCTTGAGCGCGCATCTCGTGTAAACGAAAACTACGTAGAAAAAGCCACTAACGGTAAAGTGAAAGGTAAAACCGGTTCGTTAACCGCCCTGCCTATCATTGAAACCCTGGCCGGTGACGTATCCGCTTTCGTACCTACCAACGTAATCTCGATTACCGATGGTCAGATTTTCTTAGAAACTGATCTCTTTAACGCGGGTATTCGCCCGGCGGTTAACGCAGGTATCTCGGTTTCACGTATCGGTGGTGCAGCACAGACTAAAATCGTTAAGAAGCTGGGTGGCGGTATCCGTCTTGCCCTGGCTCAGTATCGTGAACTGGCAGCATTTGCTCAGTTTGCTTCTGACCTTGACGAAGCGACACGTGCGCAACTTGAGCATGGTCAGCGTGTAACTGAGCTGATGAAGCAGAACCAATACAAGCCAATGAGCGTTGCCGAAATGGCGGTATCTATTTATACCGCTGAGAAAGGCTTCTTAAAAGACGTTGAACTGAATAAGATTCTGGCCTTCGAAGAAGCGCTGATTTCTTACATGAACAGCGAACATGCTGAGCTCATGGCTACTATTAATGAAACTGGTAACTACAACGACGATATCGATGGCCAGCTAAAAGCTGCTGTCGAAAAGTTCAAATCCACACAAACGTGGTAATTGAGCAGCCGCCCACTCGCAAGAGTCGGCGGCTACTGTCGTTTTAGTCGCAGGAGGTATGTCATGGCCGGCGGTAAAGAGATAAAAACCAAGATCGGGAGTATTAAAAATACTCAGAAGATCACCAATGCAATGGAGATGGTTGCTGCCTCGAAAATGAAACGAGCGCAGGAGCGTATGGAGCAAAGTCGCCCCTATGCTGATGCTATCCGTAATGTTATTGGACATATTGCCCAAGGCGACCTGGACTTTACGCATCCGTACTTGATAGAGCGTGAAGTTAAGCGAGTAGGTTACATTGTTATTTCTACTGACCGTGGTCTTTGCGGTGGTTTGAACGCAAACGAGTTCAAAACCGTACTCCGTGATGTCCAGCAGTGGGACAAGCAAGGTGTAGAAGTCAACTTCGCAGCCGTGGGCAGCAAAGCAACATCGTTCTTTAAGCGCGTTGCTGGCAGTTTAACATCACAGGCCTCAGGCCTGGGTGACAAGCCGTCAGTCGGCGACGTGATTGGTACGGTTGCTGTAATGCTTGAAGCATTCGATAAAGGCACGATTGATCGCCTGTACCTGGTGTATAACCGTTTTGAAAACACCATGACTCAGGAACCTGTTATCAATCAGCTATTGCCTTTGCCGAAGTCAGATAGTGCCAAGCGTGATCACGCCTGGGACTACATCTACGAGCCGAACGCGAAATCTATTCTGGAAACGCTGATTAAGCGTTTCATTGAAAGCCAGGTCTATCAGGGCGTGGTCGACAATGCGGCAAGTGAACAAGCCGCTCGAATGGTCGCTATGAAAGCCGCTACGGATAACGCGGGTGATATTATTGATGACTTGCAGTTGGTCTACAACAAAGCTCGTCAGGCAGCGATCACCCAGGAAATTTCGGAAATTGTATCCGGCGCCGGTGCGGTATAGGCAAAGGTCCTAAGAATTAAAGAGTTAGAGGAAACGTCATGAGTCAAGGTAAGGTAGTCCAAATCATTGGCGCCGTTGTGGATATAGAATTTCCACAAGACGCAGTGCCAAAGATCTATGACGCGCTCCGCATCACCGAAGGTCAGCTGGAAGGTTTGACCCTTGAAGTACAGCAACAGCTTGGTGGCGGTGTCGTGCGTACAATTGCAATGGGTTCTACTGATGGTTTGCGCCGCGGTTTAAGCGCGATGAACACCAATGAGCCTATTATGGTCCCAGTAGGTCTGGAAACTCTGGGCCGTATTATGAACGTTCTGGGTGAACCAATCGATGAAGCTGGCCCAGTCGGTGAAAAAGAGCGCATGTCAATCCACCGTGCAGCCCCTTCGTATGAAGACCAGTCAAGCTCGGTTGAGCTGCTGGAAACCGGCATCAAGGTTATCGACCTGATTTGCCCGTTTGCCAAAGGTGGTAAAGTTGGTTTATTCGGTGGTGCCGGTGTGGGTAAAACGGTAAACATGATGGAGCTTATCCGTAACATCGCAATCGAGCACAGTGGCTATTCAGTATTTGCCGGTGTTGGTGAGCGTACACGTGAGGGTAATGACTTCTATTACGAGATGAAAGATTCAAACGTACTGGACAAAGTTGCGCTGGTATATGGTCAGATGAACGAGCCACCGGGTAACCGTTTGCGCGTTGCTTTGACCGGTCTGACTATCGCTGAGAAATTCCGTGACGAAGGTCGCGATGTGCTTTTCTTCGTTGATAACATCTATCGTTATACCCTGGCCGGTACTGAAGTATCAGCACTTCTGGGTCGTATGCCATCAGCAGTAGGTTATCAGCCTACGCTGGCTGAAGAAATGGGCGTACTGCAGGAGCGTATTACTTCAACCAAGACAGGCTCAATCACCTCAATCCAGGCCGTTTACGTACCTGCGGATGACTTGACTGACCCGTCACCAGCCACTACCTTCGCCCACTTGGATGCGACTGTAGTACTGAACCGTGATATCGCATCTCTGGGTATCTACCCAGCGGTGGATCCTCTGGATTCAACATCACGTCAGCTGGACCCTCAGGTTATTGGTCATGAGCATTATGATACCGCTCGTGGTGTGCAATCAGTTCTGCAACGTTATAAAGAACTGAAAGACATCATTGCCATCCTGGGTATGGACGAGTTGTCAGAAGAAGATAAGCGTACAGTAGCCCGTGCTCGTAAGATCCAGCGCTTCCTGTCACAGCCGTTCTTCGTAGCAGAAGTATTTACCGGTTCACCTGGTAAGTATGTATCGTTGAAAGACACCATTGCCGGCTTTAAAGGCATTCTAGAAGGTGACTACGATAATCTGCCAGAGCAAGCGTTTTATATGGTCGGTTCTATTGAAGAAGCGGCTGAAAAAGCGCGTAATATGTAATCAGGCCGGAGGTTTGTAATGGCGGTATCAACAGTACACCTGGACATCGTAAGTGCAGAAGAGAAACTATTCTCGGATAAAGTGCGCGCAATTCAGGTGACAGGTAGCGAAGGTGAGATGGGTATATTACCAGGCCATCTCCCTTTGCTGACCGCCTTAAAGCCAGGCATGGTACAAGTGACTTTTGCTGACGGTAAAGAAGACCTGTTTTATATTGCAGGTGGCTTTATGGAAGTTCAGCCCGATCACATTATTGTACTGTCTGACACTGCCGTTCGTGGTGGTGATTTGGACGAGCAGGCAATTACGGCTGCCAGAAAGCAAGCTGAGGAAGCCATGGCGAATGCCAAGGGCGACACCAGTTATGCCGAAGCAGCCGCTGAGCTTTCTCGTGTCGTGGCACAGCTGCGCGTATTACAACAGTTACGTCGCCGCAAAGGTGGTTAACAACCTTTAAGCAATAAGCTTACTTAAAAAACCCGGCTAATAAGCCGGGTTTTTTGTATCTATGTTTCGGTATAATATGGATAAACCGCAGCTAAATTATTTACCGGATTGAATTAAGCGAATGCAGATAATAAAACGGGTACAGCATTTTTCTGAGTCACTTTCCTATCGTGTGGCCCGCAAGCTCAAGTCACTGGAAGCCAGTCGAGTGAAGCGTAAGTGTTTAGAGCGGGTAGCTGAAGGCTGGGAATGCCGACAAGAGCTAGAGCAGGCCGACCACTCGCTTCCCGCTAGCCTGATGATAAACCTGACTTCTTTTCCGGATCGTTTTGGCACCCTGCACTTAACTTTGAAATCGCTGCTTTTGCAAAATGTGAAAGCAGACGCGGTGAACTTGTGGTTATTTGAAGGCGATAAAGATCAATTACCGCAAAATGTATTAGATTTACAGCAATCCGGTTTGAGTATTCGTTGGGTCGATGAAGATATTCGATCGTATAAAAAGCTGATACCTGCATTGCAGCAATTTCCGGATGCATTCCATGTAACCGCTGACGACGACATTTACTACCGGCCTGACTGGCTTAAGTCTTTGGTCGAAGGATATACCGGGGATAACAAGCAAATCCTTGCGTTACGGGCTCATTTCGTACGTCGCTTTAAAGATGGAACTACACAACCGTACCGTAAGTGGGAAGCAAAGACAGAGCGTAGAGGTCCTTCAAAAGATTTATTTTTTACCAGTGGTGGCGGTGTGTTATTCCCGCCAGGCTCTTTGCACCCGGATGCCCGTAAAACACAAATTGCAGTAGACTTAGCGCCCACCGCTGATGATCTCTGGTGGTTTGTCATGGCGCTTATAAATGGCTCTACGGTAAGAAGAGTTGGTGAAAATAAAGGGCTGGTAACCTGGCCCTCTGTCGAAGCCAGCTACTTATGGGGCATGAATAAGTCGGCGGAGCATGGGAATGATATGCAACTTAAGAACCTTCTACGTCATTATAAACTTAAGATTTGATGAGCATGTTGAATAAATTCTGACTAAGTACATTAAAGTGAGTAGTTGATTTTTAAAGTTTTGAATAGAAGTAAAAGCAAAAACTGGAACCATTTGCGCCCTATTTGAAACCTATGTATTATTCTGTTTTTAACAAGAATATTTCAGAATCCTGAACTCAAATCAGGTGACTAAAGCAGTAAAGGATTTCGTAGTGAGCATTTCAGTAGTTTTGCCAGTATATAACATGGCACCATGGTTAGAGACGTGCATGGAATCTCTGAATCAGCAGACAGATAGCGATTTTGAAGTAATTTTTGTTAATGACGCTAGTAAAGATAAATCTTTATCCCTTTTATCTGATTTTGAAAACCAATACGAAAACGTAACTGTAATTGATTTGTCCGTTAATGTTGGAACCTTTCACGCCAGGCGTGAGGGAGTAATGAAGTCACAGAGAGGGCACGTACTTTTTCTGGATCCAGATGATAGTTTAGATAAAAAAGCCATAGAAACTCTTAAATCAGTCATCAATAAATCTGGTGCTGATTTTATTGTTTATGATGTGGAAGATAGCGGAAAACCTCCTAATAAGCAGCCATTAGCCTTTGCCCATAATAAATTAAATAAAAATAAAAATACTGTATTAGATTTTTATTTAAAAGAAGTTAACAGAAGTGTCTGGGGTACTCCGGGTAAATTAATAAGTCGTTCTGTGCTTGTTAATTCATATGAAGAGCTCAGTTTTATTA
This sequence comes from Aliidiomarina minuta, assembly GCF_003987145.1. Classification (NCBI taxonomy): domain Bacteria; kingdom Pseudomonadati; phylum Pseudomonadota; class Gammaproteobacteria; order Alteromonadales; family Idiomarinaceae; genus Aliidiomarina; species Aliidiomarina minuta. The sequence goes on from NZ_PIPL01000001.1 coordinate 2,086,159, forward strand.
AGTCCAGGTTATGTTCCTCTGAAGATGTGTTATTAAACATTGTATCCGTAGGTTTATCTAAAAGTTTAGAATATCTGCGCCGTCCGCTGTATCGTTATTTCAGGAGGCCAGGCAGCGCCTCCAGAACCGTGGATTTAGGAAAAATACGTGAAAATTTTGAGCAGAAAGGGACGGTCATTAATTCACTGAACCATATTAAGTGTAAATGGGAAAAAGAGAGTTCGACAACTGATTACTCTGAGCTGGAATTGACCATTCTGGAGTTAAGGCTCAAGAGCCTTATGGGTGTCAGAAAGCACCTTCCTTTGCCCTCAATGAGCTTAAGTTATCAGGAATGTCTGAAAGAGTCTTATGCCCAAAAGCCTGATTTAAAAAAGTTGGTTTTTATGGCTGCTCATCGACTAAGTTTCAGCTCTATCCGACTATAGACCGCTGATTCACTTCCTACAATTTATGCATGACTTTTTATCTCATGCTTTTCAATTTAAGGGCAGCGAAGTAAGTGGTAGACTAGCCCCCATTAGTAAAATTCCTCGGTATGGTTTAAAGCAATGGAACAGAACAGTATCAACGCGGTCATCCTCGCTGCGGGCAAAGGTACCCGTATGCGCTCAGGTCTGCCCAAAGTATTGCACCCCATAGCTCACAAACCTATGGTGGCACATGTTATTGAGACGGCACAGGCGGTAGGTGCTAATAAGGTACAGCTCGTGTATGGCCATGGTGCAGCAAGCCTGAAGGCGCGTTTAAATAACTATCAGGTCAACTGGGTTGAGCAGGCAGAACAGTTGGGTACAGGTCATGCGGTGCAACAGGTAATACCGCATATCAACGATCAGGATAGTGTACTCATTCTGTATGGCGATGTACCTCTGATTCAAACTGAGACGCTGCGACAATTATTAGTCGCCAAAGGCGACAGCGATCTGGCTCTTTTAACCGTTAACCTGCCGGACCCCTCCGGCTATGGTCGCATCATGCGCGATGAGCAGGGTGCGGTTACTGGTATTGTAGAACATAAAGACGCCACCCCGGCGCAACGGTTAATCAGCGAAGTGAACACTGGCATCATGGCGGCCAGCGGCCAATCGCTGAAACGCTGGTTGTCTGCTTTAAGCAACGATAACGTCCAGGGCGAATACTACCTGACCGATGTAGTGGCTATGGCCGCTAATGAAGGGGTGGTTATTGCCAGTAGTCAGCCGGCCAACGCCGCTGATGTGGAAGGTGCTAACAATCGAGTGCAGTTGGCGGCTCTGGAGCGGGCTTATCAGCAGCGCATAGCGGAAGATTTGATGCTTGCAGGCGCTACCTTAATGGACCCGGCACGCATTGATGTGCGCGGTGAGGTTAGCGTTGGCAATGACGTTGTTGTTGATGTGAATGTGATTTTTGAAGGCAAGGTTCATCTGGGTGAAGGAGCCGTGATTGAAGCCAACTGCATACTACGAGATTGCACTATAGGCGCAGGTGCCCGGGTGAAAGCCAACAGTGTTATCGAAGGCGCAATATTGGGCGAACATGCTCAGGCGGGACCTTTTGCCCGTTTGCGCCCCGGTGCGGAACTGGCTAAAGACGCTGCCGTCGGCAACTTTGTAGAAATGAAGAAGTCGTACTTAGGCGAAGGGGCGAAAGCCGGCCATTTGGCTTACCTGGGCGATGCTCATATTGGTGCCGGTGCTAACATAGGTGCTGGTACCATTACCTGTAATTATGATGGCGTGAATAAATTTAGAACTGAAATAGGTGAAAACGCCTTTATTGGTTCTAACAGCTCTCTAGTCGCCCCCGTCCATATCGGTGCTGGCGCCACCACGGGTGCAGGTTCAGTGATAACAAGCGACGTTGCCGACCAGGAACTGGCCGTTGGGCGCGCTAAACAACGTAATATTAGCGGCTGGAAACGTCCGGCTAAAAAGTAATAATAAGGATTTCAATATGTGCGGGATAGTAGGGGCAACAGCAGAGCGTCGGGTAGCGGATATTCTACTGGAAGGTTTACGTCGTTTAGAGTACCGCGGATATGATTCTGCGGGCATGGCCTTACTCAATGACCAGGGCCTGCATACCGTCCGCCGGGTAGGTAAAGTGAAAGAGCTGGCGAATGCTGCTGAAGAGCAAGGCAGTAATGGTTATGCTGGCATCGCTCATACCCGTTGGGCAACCCATGGGGGCGTCACCGAAGCAAACGCTCACCCGCATGTCTCCAGTGACACCCTCGCCGTCGTACACAATGGCATCATTGAAAATCACGAAAGCTTGCGTAAACAATTGCAGGGCTTAGGTTATGTGTTTGCTTCACAAACCGACACTGAAGTTATTGCGCACCTGGTGCACCACGAAATGAAAAGCGCCCCGACCTTGCTGGCTGCGGTGCAAAAAGCCGTTAAGCAGTTAGAAGGCGCCTATGGCACCGTAATTATGGATCAGCGTGAACCTGGTGAATTGATAGTGGCACGTTCAGGCAGCCCATTGGTGATAGGACTTGGCATTGGCGAAAACTTTGTTGCTTCCGATCAGCTGGCGCTATTACCTGTGACCCGCGAATTTATCTATCTGGAAGAAGGCGATGTGGCTTCGGTGTCGCGTCAGAAGATTGCCATTTTTGATCATCAGGGCAACGCTGTAGAACGCGAACAAATCACCTCGGACATGCAGTATGACGCCGGTGGTAAAGGCGAATATAGGCATTTCATGTTAAAAGAAATTCATGAACAGCCTTTTGCGGTGCGTAATACCCTGGAAGGTCGCTTGCTGGATGGCAAAGTAGCCCTTGATGCTTTTGGCCCCGGTGCCGATGCTATTTTCAAAGACGTTCAGCACGTGCAAATCGTAGCCTGTGGCACTAGCTACCATGCGGGCATGGTGGCCCGTTACTGGTTAGAAGAATATGCTGGCGTGTCCTGCAATATTGAAATCGCTTCCGAGTTTCGCTATCGCAAATCCCATGTATTCCCGAACAGCTTGTTAGTGACCATTTCTCAGTCCGGTGAAACCGCCGACACCCTCGCCGCCCTGCGCCTGGCTAAAGAAATCGGTTATCAGTCCAGCTTAAGCATCTGCAACGTAGACTCTTCTTCTATGGTGCGTGAATCGGATTTAGCTTTCCTAACCCGTGCCGGCGCAGAGATCGGTGTGGCTTCCACCAAAGCCTTTACCACACAGTTAGCTGGCTTGTTGATGTTAACCGCCGCTATCGGCCGTTACCATGGCATGAGCGATGCAATTGAAGCTCGTATTACTAAAGCGTTGTCCTCTTTGCCAGCTAAACTGGAAGAATGCCTGGGTATTACTACTGAAATTGAAGCGCTGGCGCCGGAGTTCGCAGACAAAGACCACAGTCTTTTCCTGGGGCGTGGCAATCAGTACCCAATCGCTATGGAAGGGGCCCTTAAACTGAAAGAAATCAGCTACATTCATGCCGAAGCCTACGCCTCCGGTGAACTAAAACACGGCCCGCTGGCGCTAATAGACGCCGATATGCCGGTTATAGTAGTAGCGCCCAACAATGAGTTGCTGGAAAAGTTAAAATCTAATGTCGAAGAAGTGCGTGCACGGGGCGGCATTATGTATGTCTTCGCCGATCGTGATGCGAACTTTGTCAGCGATGAGAGCATGCGGGTTATTAACCTGGCGCATGTCGATGAACTGATAGCGCCCATCATCTACACCCTGCCCTTGCAGTTGCTCAGCTACTACGTCGCCATCATCAAAGGCACCGACGTAGACCAGCCCCGCAACCTGGCAAAATCTGTCACCGTCGAGTAGGGCAGGCTCCGCCTGCCGTTACGGGTGTGGCGTAGTAATAAAGCTTCATATTTAAACCCCGTATCAAACTGTTTTACGGTTTGATACGGGGTTTTTCATTTTCTTTAGCTCACAACCATCATTTATCATTTTGGAAATGATACGAATTCCCGCCTCATAATGGCTTAATTTTTGCACAGTTTTTAGTGTTAATTAAAAGAGAGGGAATTTTAATGGAAATTAATACAACTTCACCGAGAGTAAACGTCCTTACCACGAACTTAGTTGATCAGCCATCTCAAGAAGCGGCAGATCATGTGAAACATGCCTCTCAAAGCAATAACCAGGACAGCAACGTTGATTTCAGAAACATGAGTCGAGATGAGCTGAAAGTGTGGCTCAATGAGGAAATCAAAGCTGGAAATATGACCCTTGATGAAAGCCGACCATTTATGCACATGACACTTAATTTAAATGCGCAAACGCTAGAGCCAGGTAAGGGTTCTGAACCGGTTAACTTTATGCAAATGGCGGAAAATGTAGCTGAGTTTCATCGCTCAATTGGTAATAACGACTCTGCGGATGGACTCGACCGAGCTCTGCAAATAATGCATAAAGAGCAGCGCGGACCGTTGAGCGTAACCATCTGAAAAAAGGAGACAAGGATGAATATTTCAAATTATTCTGTACAACCAACATCTAATGTTACGTCGTCTAGTAGTAACAAGCGTCCTGTCACTGAACAGCTGTCGAACAAAAGCCCCGATCTACATACAGACCGCGTAGAAATCAGTACCGCTGGTTATGAAGCGCTGAAGGATAACGAAGGTCAAAAGAACATAGATATTAGAAATGCTTCCTATCACGACATTGAAAAGATTGCTGACCAATTGTTCGACGATGGTAAGATATCAGGTGGAGAACGAACGCTAATGAAGGTCTCCGCTCACCTCGAGATTATGAGTAAGCACGGCAAAGATTTAGATAAAAAAATAGATTTTCTGGAGGCATGGAAAGGGTGGGCCAGCTTTCAGCAGCCGTCCGTACAGGATGGTCCTCATCAGTCCATTTACGCCGCTTTACTTGAGTTGACTTGATGAATTAAAAAAAGGAGAGATAGTATGAATATTGATGGAAACAGTCACTATATGACGCAGGTTCGTCCGACTTCGAATGCAAGTGGTTCCCCCCAGGCCGACAAGAACACAAACGAGGTAACTCAAGATGCCGCTTCGGATTCTGCAAGTAGTGGCCCTAATTTTCATAACATGACGATTCATGAGCTGGAAGCATGGCGAAATGAGCAATATGAAAAAGGGATAGAGTTACCAGAAGGCATATCATTTGCGATCAGCGCGTTGTCGCTCAACAATTGGCAGATTAATTCTGCAACCGGTGAATTGGTACTCAAAGATCAGGTGGAACTTGATAAAAAGTATAATTTGTTCGATCAGGCGCAAAAAGGCGTCGACTTCTACCTTGGCAGAGGTGATTCTGAGCGCGCTCAAACCTGGCAGAATCTAATCGATTTTATGAATAATCAACAAGCCAGGGCTAAAGAAATAGATATCCTTGTATAGCCTAAAGGTAGTGAAACCTTTGCTTATTTCTGGCGGGATAATTGCGGGCTGTTGAGGCCGTGTAAGAAGATCTCAGTACGTGCCCTAATATGCCGGCGCAGGGCGTCCTGATTAGGAAGAACATGCTTTCCGAATCGAACTCTGTCCAAAAGGCCACCACTCCACAACCCCAGGAGGGCTTCTGCCAGCTCTCTGTCGTCAGCACAGTCTGGCCCTGGGGCATGCCGGAGAAAGTCGAGCGCATCGAGCGTGATATCTATGGCTCGCTCATAGCCCGCATCAAGCACTTGCTGCGCTAATTCAGGATAGCTTTCGGCGCCAGCGGCTAAGGCATTATCAAACTGCACTATCTCCTTCTTGCACATAAGAGACAGCAACCAGCATCCGGTATCTATAAGGTGATCCAGGTTTTTATTCTCTGCAGTCGTTAATTTCGGCGGAAAACCTGGGTGATTGTTGGTAGTTATTTGAACATAATCTTTGATTAGTTTTTCTTTTGAACCGAAACGTCGGTAAACGGTGGCCTTAGAAACTTCCGCCTCTCTGGCTACGCGCTCCATGGTAAGGGCGCTGAGACCCTCAGCACATACAATATGGCCAACTACCTCGAGCATGCGCTCGGTTTTATGTTGCTCGGTTGGACGCCCCGGGCTGCGTTTTGATGTCTTCATGCTGACCATAATACATTTTTGATACGCTACTGTTCAATAATTAGTTGACGCAGGCTGATAATCCTATTTATGATACGGTTACGTATCGTAAATAAGGTTGTCATATGAAAAGCCACAATGAGGATGAGTATCGTAAACCTCCAGTGACTCCGTCAGTGGACTGGCAGTACCCATCACCTTCAGGCGGGCTGGATCTTTTTATCGGTCCAGGCGCCAGCAAAGCCGAGCTTTGTCTGCAGTTTTTACCAACTTTAGTATTGGCATTTGCGATGACCGGGTGGGCTGGCATCAAGATGGAAAGCTGGAGTTGGTGGCAGTTCATTGTTTTCTGGATTCTGCTGGTTGATATGATCGGAGGTGTAATAACCAATGCGACCGCGAGTGCAAAGCGCTGGTATCATCGTTATCAGATAGCAGCCAAAGACCATCTCCTTTTTGTTGCACTGCATGCTATTCAGCCATTACTTATAGTGATTTTGTTTGCTCCTGAAAACCCAATGTATTTTGTAGTTACCTTCGGTTGGTTACTAGTGGGTGCATTAATGATTTTAAAGTGTGCTGTCTATTTACAGCGACCTTGTGCAGGCGCCTGGGTTGTTGCGGGTATTTTACTTGAGCAAGCTGTACTGGATACCCCCGAAGGGTTTGAGTGGTTCTTTGCTGTCTATCTGATTAAAGTTTTGATGTCTCACTTACTGCTTGAAGCACCTTATAAGGCTAATTGAGTTCGGTAACTAATGTTGTAAGGGATACTGGTATTTTCACGCCCCCTTCTTTCTTCGATCCTGGTTTTCTTCGTCTGAATAAGCTTTGCTACAACGTGCTTTTTTTCAAGAGCTTACGCTGTAAGGTGCGGCGGTGCATGCCCAGGGCGCGTGCGGTGGCGGACACATTGCCCTGATGTTGTTTCAGCACCAGCTGTATGTATTCATATTCCAGAGCTTCAACGCTAATGGGTTGATCGATGCGTAGTTCTTTAGTGGATGTGCCCTCAATTTCCTGCAGCAGAACCTTAAAATCAATGGGTTTGCTGAGATAGTTGTCGGCCCCTAGCTTAATGGCTTCAACGGTTGTTGTGATGCTCGCATAACCGGTCATCATGATTAGGTTGGCTGAGCGCCAGCGCGCTTTGAGGCGCGGGATAAAGGGCAAGCTCGATGCTCCGTCAATGTTGAGGTCGAGTAAAATACTGTGTAGCGGGCTTTCGTCTAAGTCCAGTGCATCTTTGGGGTTGCTGGCGGTTAATGTCTGCCAGTTGGACTTGGCGAATCTGCGCGCCAGTACCGCGGAGAATAGTGGGTCGTCATCAATAATAAGCACTTTCTTCATGAGGGATCCTGAACCGGCAAGGTTACGCGCTGGCGCACAAAATCTGACTCCACCACTATCTGAAGGGCGCCGCTGAAGCGTTCCAGAGTCGCATTACTTAACAATACCCCTACTCCCAGTCCCTGCTCACTTTCGACCGCGAAGCGCCCCAGATTAGCGAGCGACTCAGCAGGGGTACCGCTTATGCTGTTTTTGACTTCAAATTGCCAGTTGCCTTCACTCACCGAACTGCTGACCTGAACCTGGGTGTTGGGGGTGTCTTTGGCGCTTTGCTTGGCATTGCGTATTAGGGCCAGCAATGCGGGCAATAAAGTTTTGTCGGCATATACCTGTGCGTTGCTGGCTGACATGTTCCAGTGCATTTCAATGTCGGCCAGCATAAGTGCGGTCTGCTCCTGCAGACTGTGCTCAAGAGAGGTCACTGAAATCATCTCTAAGGTATTTTTCTGAACACTTTGAATAGTGTCCCTGAAGTCATTGAGTAAGACCGTGATTCGGCCTGTAGTTGTATTCAGATCTTTAGCTAAAGGGTCATTGGCATTTTGTTCATTGAGCTCTTCAAGCAGCAGTTTCAGGGTAGATACAGGGGAAGCCAGTTCATGGGCAAACTGGGCTGAGACGGTGCCGACAGCGACTAACTGTTCCTGGCGTAGCTGGTTTTCGCGCAGATGTTGAGTTTTTTGCTGCTGGGCAATAAGGCTGCGTTGCATGAGCTGAATAACCAGCGCCAGCAACGTGGCAGCAAAGAAGAAAGTAATGCTCATGCCAATAAAGTGCAGAGTATGTTCGCCGTGGCTTGATTCCCGGGTGACTAGATCCAGTAAAAAAGCCAGCTGCACGCTGATCAGCAGAGCGAAAATCAGCCAGGCTTTGCGGTTATTTAAAACCAGAAAGGCGGCAGCAATGAGGATCAAAGGTGCGGCGTTGGCGGCATTCATAGCACCACCCGATATGGCCAGAGCGGCTGACCAGAGCAGAGATAAACTCAGCAGCTGACTGAAGGGTGATTTTTTTGATACCCATCCCAGTAGCATTGCTAATACAGTAAGCGCTATCCATAACCTGTTGGATGGCGGTCCAGTAAAAAAGCATAGCAGCAGGAAAAGCCCTGCTGTGCCCGCCAGCAGACCTGTTAAATAGTAGGCACCGGTTTTTGTTGTTGAAAGCACGTGCTGGCTCCTGATTGATGCCGGATGAAGGCTATTCTCTATCATTTATCCGCCTGATGCATAGAGACTGCGACCTTATGACGCATCTTAGCCCAAAGCAGGGACTGCTATAGTCACTTTTTTATTTCCGAACTCCCCGACAATAATGAAGCATATAGCAATGGGTCTGGCACTGATGCTTTTCGCAGGCAGCAGTATGGCAAAGAATGATTATGAAGTCATAGTGGTCACCTCTACTCAGGAGCAAAGATCAAAATCTGAAATTGCCGAATCGGTATCGGTATTTGGTCAGGATGAGATTGAAGCGGTACTGCCCGGCCATCCTTCTGATTTATTAAACCGGGCTGCGGGTGTGCATGTTAATAACCTGGGCGGTGAAGGCCACATGACCTCCATTCGTCAGCCGCTGTCTACGGCGGGCGTATATCTTTTTCTTGAGGATGGCGTACCGACCCGCCCGACTGGGTTTTTTAACCACAATGGCCTGTATGAAATTAATTTAAGTCAGGCAGCCTGGGTGGAAGTGACTAAGGGGCCTGGTTCTGCGCTGTATGGCAGTGACGCTATTGGTGGTGTAATAAATAGCATGACGGCGACGCCTACTGAGGAAACCAGCGCTCAGGCGACGCTTGAAATGGGCGGCGACAACTGGCAGCGAGCTTTGATTTCGGCCAGTAGCGGCATAGGTACAAAGAACCAGGCGGGAGTTAGCTATAACCGGACGCAAAGCGATGGTTACCAGGAAGCCTCGGAGTATCAGCGCGATGCCTTAACCCTGCGTCTGGATTCGCAGTTATCAGATGCCATCAACGCAAAAACTATATTCTCCATGAACCAGGTGCGTCAAAGTGGAGCTTCCGGCCTGCGCGAAGATGATTTTAACGCGAGCCCAAGAAGCAATTATTTTGCCGGCGATGTGGGTGCCCGTGATGTGGATGCCTTTCGTTTGTCCAGTGAGCTGACTATAGGCATAGATGATCAGCGGCGACTGACGTTGATTCCATTTTATCGGCATAACGATATGACCTTGATGCCGCCGTGGATGGTCAGTTTTGACCCTAATCAGCAACGCACTGAATTTGAAACTCTGGGTTTATTAACAAGGTACCGCCAGCGTTTTGAGCATAGCGAACTTATTACCGGACTGGATATTGATCGTTCTGATGCGGACTATCACGAACGCAGAGTCATAGTGGATAGCGATGAAGCGGGAGTGCTTAGCCGCATTACTGACACCGACAGAGTAAATTATGACTTTAATGCCATACAGACCGCGGTTTCGCCGTATGCTCAGTATGAACAGGTAATTGGAGACTGGCGCTTAAGCGCTGGTGTGCGGCATGACCGTTTTCATGTCGACTACAGTGATAACCTGCCAGAAATTGTACCTGAGCAGGGGATTTTCCCCGGGATTCCTTTTCCGTCAACCCACCTGCGTCCGGCGAGCCAAAGCCTGAGTTTTTCGCGCACCACTCCTAAACTGGGCGCTATCTACTCGTTAAGCTCACGTCAGGAGATTTATGCCAGTCACCGGCATGCATTTCGCGCCCCTACCGTTGGCCAGTTGTTCCGCTCCGGGGCCTCAGCAGGTACTGAGGGATTGGCACCTGTCACGGCGGTCAGTAATGAATTAGGCTGGCGCTTACGGCAGAGCGCCTATGCCGTTGAGCTGGCAATCTATGATCTTCAGGTGGACAACGACATTGTCACTATTATTGATGACGAGCAGGTTACCCGACGAAATGTGAATGCAGGCAAAACTGAACATCAAGGGGTTGAGCTGGGTATAAATGCTCAGTTGAGCAACGCCTTTTCAACCAGTCTGGCATTTTCCCGTACCCGACAGCGCTATCGGAATTTTGAGTATGTGTGTGGCGATACCACCTGTAACTTTGCGGGCAATGACTTGCCCAGAGCACCTCGCAACATGGCCAATATGAGCCTGGCATGGCAACCCGCTGAACTGGATTCGCTGCGTTTGGAGGCGGAGTACAATTACCTGGGTTCGTATTATACGGATGAAACCAACAGCGCCCGTTATGGTGGCCACCAGCTGGTCAATTTTCGTGCGCAGTATGCCATTACTCCTAACCTTGAGCTCATACTGCGTCTTGAGAATGTTTTCAATGAAGCTTACTCGGCGTATACCAGCAACCAGGTCGGAAGCAGCGAGTTAGAGTATCGGCCCGGGCTTGCCAGGCGCGGCGTGCTAGCCTTGCGGTGGCGGTTATGAGAAGCCGGGCTTTTTGGTTGGGCCATGCCCGCACTTTACATCGCAGACTTATGTGGCCCGCCGGTATTGCCCTGATCTGCTTTGTAGTGTCGGCGATTACTCACCCCATTATGGTCTGGACCGGGCCTCAGGCTGAGCATCATCGTCCGCCGGCGATGCATGCATCCGTCGCCGTCTGGCAGGAGAATAGCGGGTTACTGAATCAGTTACCGGAAGTGAAGCAGGTGTTGCTAACACCGACTGAAACCGAGCCAGCGCTGCGGGTGACAACCGCGGACGCTGTTCATTACCTGCGTAACGGGCAGCCACTAGCTGACCATTTTGATCAGGAGCAGGCGGTTTGGCTAGCCCGGTATTATCTGGGCGAACAGGTGAGTCAGTCGGCAATCAACTCGGTTCAGTTTATTGATGCCTTTAGTGAAGCGTACCCGTCGGTAAACCGGCTGTTGCCGGTATGGCGCGTCGAATTTGATACAGAGGATCAGCTTCATGTATACGTAGATACGCAAACCCGCAGCCTGGCTTTAGTGGCGAATAACTATAAAGTGGTGTTGCAGCAGGTGTTTCAATGGCTGCATACCCATAGCTGGTTAGATGCAGTACCCCCGTTGCAGTTTTTGGTGACCTTTTTGCTGGTATTGTCTTTATTGGTATTTTCCCTTGCCGGCACTGTACTGATTTTTGCCTATCCGTTTGCCCGACGTATTAAGCAGCCTGCCAGGCGCTGGCATAGGGGGCTGGCGCTGGTTTTGTATATACCTTTAATAGCGCTTGCTGGCAGTGGTCTTTATCATACGCTCTATAAACAATTGCAAAACGCTCATGAAGGGCCGCAGCTGCTGTCGGAGGCGAGCACTGGCCAGCTGTCGATGCCTGAGTTGCCGTCACACATTGATGAGGTTCAGCAACTGAGTCAGGTGGTTTTTGCAGAGGGTTCGTCAGGTGTTCGTTTGCAGCTACCCGCTGATAATTACGCAACTTCCCGCTCTGAGCGTTATGCCGGGCGGCCTTCACATAACGAGGCTGTCTATCTGAACGAAACTGGCATCATGGACTATTCAGATTCGGATCTGGTGAATGAGTTACTGGACGCGTATGGGTTCGCAGCGCCTAAGACGTTAACTCTGGTGACCCGTTTTGGCGGTCTGTATGATTTTCGCAACAAAAGGCTTCCGGTATGGAAGGCCGTTTATGAGCATGAAGTGATTTTTGTGGACCCTTCAGCCCAGGTTCTCGTTGAGCGTGTCGCCACCAGCAGTCAATGGGAACGCTGGAGCTTTTCGCAGCTGCATAAATGGAACTTCACGACCCCCTTGTTGACCCGTCAAGGCCGCGATATTCTGGTGGTTGTTGTTTTAGTTGGGTTCCTGGTGTTGCTCTTGGTGGGGATTCGACTGGCTGTTAAGAAAAGGCTCAAAGTGCGCTAAAAGCCTCATAATGACGTATCCAGCTACATCAATACTGAAAGCTTACGCAGGACCTCGCAATGCATCAGATTAACCCGAAAAAGTTAATTAACAGTAAATGGACGGCGGTGGTGCCGAAAATGAAAGAAAAACACTTTATGGTGACTGAAGTCGAGTTCGATGAAGACGAAAAGCTTATCGGCTGCTCGATCGAAGCTGTCATGTCAAAACGTGTTTTTGAAATTGAATGGCGTGACTTAAAAGACGAAACACAATGGTTACAGGGTTGGAAGTAACCGGATAAAAGGTAAGGGATTATGACTGTGGTCAGTAAGGCGGGTTACAAAAGCTTACTAGGTATTATTATCCTGGCGCTGCTGATTGGCGCATTGATATATGGTGTGGTTCGTTTAGCCCAGCCGTCACCATGGCAGCTGCTGGAAGCTGAGTTTAGTCAAACGTTGAGCGGCACTATGAGTGAGCTTGAAAACGGCGAGGTTTACTTTAACCAGTATAGCTTTTATGCCGGAGACGGACGTTTATGCCGGATATACTATTATGGTGAACAGGACCTTACCGAAGGTCTGGTCTGCTGGCATGAGGAATCCGGATGGCAGTATATGCTGGCTGAGGAAGGGCCAGACTCGGTCACTCAGGACGACGCCCCTTCCTTGATTCGTGAGGTTATGGCCGAATTGGAGCCAGGCGATACCTTGTCTCTGGCTGAAGAGCGGCAAGCTCTGGCCGCCATCAACGACCGGCCTTCTTCTTAACATATAGGGTTTTATGCACCCGGGCGACCAGGTCGCCTTGCTCGTCGGTAATGTCCAGATCCCACTCAGGCAACACCGGGTCGCCACTGGCGGCCTGCTCTTTTATGTCGGCTAACTTAGCCGGCGTTATTGCAAACTGAGCTTTGACAGTTCCCTTGCCTGGGCGTATAAATTTTATGCTGGCGGCTTTGTCCCAGACAATATAGTCATTGCCCAGACTGCGCATCAGCAGCAACATATACATAGGGTCGACCATACTGTAGAGCGAGCCACCAAAGTGAGTGCCTACATAGTTGGTGTTGTACCAGTGCTGGCGCATGATCACAGTGGCGCTGCTGAAGTCTGCATTGATATGGGTGACCTTAATGCCAGCCCCCCGGTAGGGTCGGTACCAGTTGAGTAAGAGGCGAAGGGCCCGGGGGCTGGACAGCCGACGACGAATATAAGCGCGCATAAAAATCCCTGTAGTAAGCTAAGATGCTAAGCTTATCTGGAAACATAACCGTACGCCATGTCATAAAGGAGCCTGTCAGATGAGCAACCGAGGCCAGAACCCGCAAGCTTTGCAAGGCAAAGAAACCCACCCTGAGCATGTATTAGAGCGTCTGACTGCTCGTGAGGCCGATGTCGGGGGCATTCCTGTAGCCCGGGTAATACCGGTGCGAGGGCGACGTGTGATAGGCCCCTGGTGCTTTCTCGATCATGCCGGGCCAGTGCAATTCAGTGAGAGCAATCAAGGCTTTGATGTGGGGCCGCACCCGCATACTGGTTTGCAGACCTTTACCTGGATGTTAGAGGGTGAAGTTCTACACCGCGATAGCCTCGGCAACGAACAGGTGATTAAACCCGGTCAGGTCAATCTGATGACTGCAGGGCGTGGCATTGTGCATACTGAAGAGTCTTTGTCTAAAAGCGGTGCTTTGCATGCAACGCAGCTGTGGATAGCTTTGCCCAAAGAAGATAAAGCTACCGCGCCCCGGTTTGATCATTACCCGAAACTACCACGCTGGACTCAGGATAAGGTCGATTTCACCCTGCTAACGGGCAATTATCAGGATCAGAAAGCCCCCACACTGCACTTTTCGCCTATCCTGGGCATGGACATACAAAGCCCTGGGGATTCTGAGTTAAAGCTGTCACTGGATACCAACTTCGAACACGGTGTTTTTGTCTTGCAGGGCGAGCTTGAAATTGAAGGCGAGACCTTTACTGAGAATGAACTGGCTTTTCTGGGCCTGGGCCGGGAACACATTGAATGTAAACTGAAAGCCGGCAGCCGGGTGCTATTGGTAGGCGGTGAACCCCTGGAGAGCGAGATTGTGATCTGGTGGAATTTTGTTGGTCACAGTAAAGAAGAAGTGCGTCAGGCGGTAACTGACTGGCAACAGGGTACGTCGCGTTTCGGTAAGGTCGAAGGTTACGACGGGCCTCCGATGGAAGCACCGTCGCTGCCCTGAGTCTCTTTAGTACTGGGCGTTGTGGTAGATGTTCTGTACATCATCCACATCGTTCAGCATGTCGAGAAACTTCTCCAGCATGGCGACATCATCGCCGCTTACTTCCGTTGAAGTTTGCGCGATGAATTGAATGTCGTCGGTTTCAAAGTCAATGCTTTCGAAGCTTTCCTGTAATGCCTGACGAGTTTTTGCATACTCAGTATGTGGGGCGAACACTGTGATCATACCGTCTTCAGATTCTACGTCGGTAACGTCGACATCGGCTTCCATTAAAGTTTCCAGTACGGTGTCTTCGTCATCACCGGCAAAAGCAAAAATAGCGCAGTGGTCAAACATGTGCGCGGCGGTGCCGGGCGCACCAATTTTGCATTTAGTTTTAGTGAAGCAGTTACGTACGTCACCGTAAGTGCGGTTGGAATTGTCGGTCAGACAGTCGACGATCACCATGCAGTTACCCGGACCAAAACCTTCATAACGGGCTACGGCGTAGTCTTCGCCACCGCCACCTTTGGCTTTATCAATAGCTTTACTGACAACATGCGCGGGAACCTGATCTTTTTTTGCACGCTCAATCAGCGAACGTAAGGGCAGATTGCCGTCCGGATCTATGCCACCCTGTTTGGCGACCATATAAATTTCGCGTCCATATTTGCTATAGACCTTACTTTTTGCATTTGCCGTTTTCGCAATCGATTCTTTACGGTTCTGATAGGCTCTGCCCATGGTGTTATCCTGTCAGCCAATAGTAGAGTGCGAATTTTACACCCTGAGCGTTACATAATCCACGACTAGCTTTTTAACCGTCGCAATCATCCTGCAACCAGTAACCTTCCTGGGTCATCTGAATGTGCTCCTGACGGCCGGCCATCTCAGTACTGAACTCTGCACTGCCAGTATAGTGCTCTCTGTTCACCAAAGTCATACTGCCCTGCCCACTGTAAGGAGGATCACCAGCACATTCAAAGTCGAAATATAAAGTATCGTCCGTTTGCTGCTCAATACTTTGCTCACAATTTTCCTGTTGTGGCAGACTGCCGCGCTGAATGTCTTCCTCGGTGATGCAGATTTGCATCGTGGAGCCTGCCAGATCCAGGTTAATGCCCTGTTCGCGCATCATATTTTCAACCATACGGCGCTGGCTTTCGGGCAGGCTCTGTAGCTGACGCAATGCTTCCTCAATAGCGCTTTCCATCGCACCGCTCTCGCTTTCCATAGAAAAGCTGTGTTCCCATAAACCGGGCTTAATATCCAACTCAAAATCAGCGGCCAGCACTGATGAGCAGAGTAAGCTAAGCGCAATGGCGCCGCTGGTGATTGATTTTTTAAACATAATGTTACCCTCATTTAGTAGCTATCAACATTGGTTGGTGCGGGTTTCTATGGTTGGAGCCTGCACCCCTATGTCGTCATAGCGATAAATAACCCTGCACTCTGTACTTAATTTCTCGCTTGTGCGGGCAAAAGTGATGGCGTTTCCGGTACTTAATTCCAAATGTTCCCAGTCGTTAAGATTAACCACTTTATTGAGGTTCTCTACTGAGGCCGCCGGATATCCGAAACGTAGTAAAATTCCATTCTCTGAGCAATTGCCGTCGGCAGTATCAAATTTACCGCCCAGGCAGGACATATTTTCTGTTTCTAGCTGCCGAATACTGGCTTGATAGTGAGTGAGCTCGACCCCGGATTTCAATGCAGAGGAAAGGCTCTGTATAGCGCTATGTTCAGCGTTCGTCGAATAATTAAAAAACTGTGGGGCAGCTGAGACAGCCAGTATACCAAGTATCAGTATAACGATAATTAGTTCAACGAGTGTAAAACCGCCTTGTTTCATAGTTATATTTCCATAAATAAAGGGCACCTCGTTAAGAAGGTGCCCTTTTTTATAACACAGGTTTTACAATCTTCCAGTATTTACATCATTCAGAACTGGTAAGTTGCAGAACCACATCCAGCTTGTGAGCCTTCAGGACACACTTCGTAGTGAACGTCATCTTGATCCGTCTCAAAACGGTCACGATAGCGTTCCATACCACTTACGGTTTCAACAAACTCACCGTCACGGTAAATGTCTACGGCACCTTCTGCGCCAGACCAGCGGAGCTGGACTATAGCAGAGCCTGTGCGCAGCTTGACGCCACTCAGAACGCTGACATCAATGTCCGATAAGGCAATAGTCACACTCTTAGTGACTGAATCACTGAGTTCTTCTTCATCAGTTACTGTAAGTGTTACTGAGTACGTACCTTCTTCAGCATAAGTATGCTGTGGGTTCTGGTTGGTAGAGCTTGCGCCGTCACCGAAGTCCCACTCGTAGCTCATGATGTCGCTGTCAGCTTCACTTTCGTCGGTAAAGTTAACGGTCATGCCGTCGACTGAGTAGCTGAAGTCAGCTGCAGGAGGTCCTGGTACGCCATCGTCCTCAGTCGCAACGCTTAACACTAAGCCCCAGCTGTTAAGGGTTCCTGTGTCAAAAGCAGCGTTATCTGAAACGTGAAGCGTCCAGTCACCTGTCATGGACTCTCCGTTGAAGGTGCCCACATTCCAGGTTTCGATTAGATCGTCAGCGCTTCCACCAGCCCGATCATGCAGAACATGTTCGGTACCTTCAGGAGAAGTAAGAGTAACGATTAAATCGCCAATCCAGGTATGCGTAATATTAACACTGACTTCAGTGCCAAATACCGTACCTTCGTCAGAGACGCTGATAATGCTGCTGATACCTTCCGGATCGGCATCCGGGATATCAATTGGCGTGTTGTTTTCGAACGGAATGTCTACAATGCCTTGCGGGAATACATGCAGAGCGCCTTGAGCTTCACCGGTTAATTCTCCGGTTTCTGCGTCAGTGCCACTGATCACTACGCTGTACTCGCCCCAGGCAGTATTGGCTTCTGTATATACAGTTACCGTTACTTCATCACCTGGTTCAGCAGTCGTTGATGACAGTTCCACATCGAGTTCCGGAGAAACAGAAGCCGTTAACTCAACTTCACCGCTCCAGTCAGCCAGACTACCGACTTCAAGGCTGTACTCGGCATAGGATCCTGCTTCGATTTCCTGTGCCATCGGCGACAGACTTAAGCGGAAACCCGGATCCGGATCGGCGTCAATGAGTGCCTGATAGGCATTCAGACGGTTACCAGATACTGTACGGCCAGCCAGAGCAGACAGCGGGTCACCGGAGTCCATCATGATCTGTTTTACCTCGGTAATGCTCAGCTGAGGGCTGATTGACCAGATAAGACCGGCCACACCTGCAACATGAGGACTTGCCATAGAAGTACCGGAAGCCGTTGCATAACCTTCATTCAGGTAAGTTGATAGTATCTGAGTGCCTGGAGCACCTAAATCTACGCTTTCTAAGCCGTAAGTTGAAGTGCCCGACATGGCGTCGGTACGCGTAGTATTTGCAACCGCGACAATACCGTCCAGGTCATAAGAAGCCGGATAGCTAGGGATTACGTCGGAGTCGGTGCCGTCATTACCGGATGCTGCGACAAACATAATGCCCGCATCAATACCATCGGAGATAGCCATTTCCAGAGCTTCTGAATAGGCACCGCCACCCCAGGAATTGTTCGAAGCGACTATGTTTACACCATGGTTTAGTTTCAGGTTGGTGAAGTAGTCGACACATTCAATAGCGCCGGCAGTAGAACCGAATCCGTCAGCGTCCAAAAACTGACAGGCGACCATTTGCACATTCCAGTTCACGCCGACAACGCCCAGCTCATTATTGCCAACAGCGCCGATCGTGCCAGCTACGTGCGTACCATGACCATTTCCGTCCATGGGGTCGCCATAACCAGTAATCGCTGAGTAACCGTAACAGTCGTCAATGACCCCTGTACCTGAATCATCAACACCACTGTCGCAGATCTCATTAGGGTTGAGCCACATATTGGCAGCCAGATCCGGGTGTGTGTAGTCAACACCGGTATCAATAACGCCGATAACGATGTCCTGACTGCCGGTTGTGATGTCCCATGCAGGAACTGCACTGATATCAGCGCCTGCCGTTCCGCCCTGCTGACCTGTGTTTTGTAATGCCCACATGTCTCCGAAAGCCGGATCATTAGGAATGCTCAGCGGGTTAAACTCGGTATGCGTATTGTTAATCGAAATAATATAGTTTGGCTCAGCAACCTGAACTAAAGGATGTTGAGACAAACGTTTCATTACCCGATCCCGGTGTTGCGCATTGGCAACCCGAATTTTGTTGATGCGGCCGTTGGCTACATTTCGTAAGGAAAGATCGCGGCCGAGCGCATCAGTTTCACGCATCATACCGCCAACGCCCCGAATGGTTTCAAGACGTTCTTCCTTTGATATCTGGTCTTTAAAGACCACGAGCAGGGAGTCGTCCTCAGCCTGCTTGTTCGCTGCCATAGCAGAGCCCGCAAATAGGGCTAATGAAATGCCAACGACTAATGTCTTTTTATTAGTCATTTTGCTTCCTCAAATATTAAGTTTTGGTTGTTGTAGTGCCAGGAAATGTAAAGCACCTAAAAAGAAGTAGCACAAATCTGGGGTTTAAAAATAAAGAAGCAGGTAAAGACTGGGGTTTTCCTCAAATTAGGAAGAAGGTACTAGCCCTTGGTGACTAGCAAATTTTTAACAATCTCTATAACTATTTGTATTTATTGAGGTCTTATGGTTTTGACGTCGATTTTCGAGGCTAAAAAATAGCCCGATAATACGATTGTTAAGTAATTGTCAGCGGTTAGTCTTAGTCACGTATTTTCGAATCAATTCGATAGTAAGGAAGTTAGCACCGTGGCTATTTTTATAAGAACAATAATCGCGCTCACGTTCTCGTTATTTATGACAGCGACACACGCAAGTGATTCGTTGCCATTGCATTTGGCGAGTCTGCTTGAGCGTAACTCCATGGGGAGTATGACTGGTATCAGTGGTAATGCTGCCGAACTTCATCAGCTTGGTGATTATAACCATGCAATGGTGGAGCAATGGGGCGAACAAAATTACTTATATCTGATGCAAGACGGATTCGGGAATCAGTTCAATCTTCTCCAACAGGGGTTTGGTAATCAGGCTCATTTAGAACAGGTAGGAAATTATAACTCCGCGGATGTTATCCAGTCGGGTAACAGCAATGCTGTGTTTCTGCAGCAACACGGACAGGATAATTTTATATCGGTTCAACAATTGGGCAATCAATCTCAAGTTTCTATAACGCAGTATTAATACAATCAGGGAGACTTTTATGTCTATCTTAAAAACCAAAAAAAATACCTTAGCAATTGCAGTAGCGCTAGCATTTTCTGGCAGTGCCTTTGCAGATAACCAGTCAGCAACCGTTGAACAGGTTGGTGATGAAAACGAAGCCTATGTTGAGCAAGGTGGTATAGATCATGCCGCTACCGCTTTACAGTATGGCGATAGTAATGATGTCATTATTCTACAATCAGGAACGGGTCCTTTTTCAGGCAACGCTGCAGATTCTTTGCAGGATGGTCATGATAACAGTGCTGAAATCACTCAGGACGGTGACTGGCACATCGCTGAGTCTGAACAGGTTGGTGACGGTAACGTGACTACAATTACTCAGATGGATGACTGGCAGGAAGGTTTTGCTTACGTCTACGGTGACGACAACTTTGCGGCGCTGGATCAGTATGGCTTTTACAATATAGGCACTATCGAGATTGATGGTGATGGCAATGCCGCTTCTATTTATCAGGACGGTACTCAAAACTTTGCCGAAATTCTGTTATTTGGTGACGATAACGTGTCGGATGTTGTGCAGGAAGGTGATTTCAACGAAGCCAGCGCAGCGGCTTTCGGTAACGATAATGAGTTTTATCAGTCGCAGCAAGGTAGTGATAACTGGAGCCTGTTTGAAATAGAAGGTGACGGTAATACATTCCTGGGCGATACCACCGGCGACTTGAACGAGACAGGTGTACTATTTGGTGTAGGTAATGACAACTACGCTGACTTCTATCAGGTCGGTAACTCGAATGTCGCTGGCATCATAGGTCTGGATGGCGACAGCAATACTGTATTTACCATGCAGGACGGTGACGGCAACGTATTCATCGCTTATGACGTTGAAGGCAATGATAACTTTGTTGACGTGCTGCAGCGCGGAAATGACAACCTGTTCTTGTTAGACCCTCTGCAAGGCGATCAGAATGTAATTCTGGCTGACCAGCGTGGCGACCGTAACTTAATTGACGGTCCTTCAGGCATGGTAGGTAATGAAAATGAGGTTGATGTCTACCAGCGCGGCGACGATAACCTGGCTGTTTTTGAAACCGAAGGTGACCGTCACAATGTTTCGGTACAGCAAATTGGTGACTGGAACGAAGCGGTAGGTGCTTCATACGGCTATAACAACGATGTTGAAGTAAGCAGCCGTGGCGATTACAACTGGAATGCAGTAGCTGTTGATGGTGAGTATAACGACGTTGAAGCCTCTCAGTTTGGTGACGAGAATACCTCACTGGTTGAGTTTACTGGCGACGACAACACTATCCGTGCAAATCAGGATGGCGACAGTAATGAACTTTACGTTTCTTCAGGTGCAAGCGTTGCCAGCAACAATACAATTGATGCTGATCAGCAAGGCGATATTAACTTAATCGACCTTATGGTCACTGGTAACCAGAACCTGGTTAGCTTGCTACAGGATGGTACGAACAACAGTATCGAAGCTGAAGTTGGTGGTAACGGTGGTTCAGTTGACATCTTCCAGCAAGGCGATTATAACAGCGTAATGGGTCAACAAATGAGTAACAATAGTATGATGAGTGTTACCCAGGTTGGCTACGGTAACTCCGCTACTGTAATCCAAAACTAAGTTAGGACAGGCGGCTTCGGCCGCCTTTTTTTTATGTTGAAAAAGTTAGCACTGATAATTCTATTTTTAGTAAGCCCTTCTTCTTATGCCACTGACATTGAGTTAGGTGGCATTGTTATTGACCGGACTATTACAAGATTTGGCAAAGACTTCTTTTTTTATTACACAGGGTATTGGCGGGATATTCCCGCAACAGATGGCATTACCGTTGTTATTCATGAACAAGTATTTCCTCAGGCAGGAACCCGGCTATGGGTCGAAATGGAACGCGAAGTAATTTATGAAACCTATTTTGGTCGCCGACAGAATGATGTGCGAAAGACCGCAGAGCGAGCAATTATACTGAGCGTCAATAAGGTCGCTGAAATACAGGCGGAAGCCATGTTGGGTTCGCCCGTTAATAATAAACTATAAAAGGCAGCGCAATGAAAAAAACAATGATTACCGCAGGTTTGTTATTTCTATCGAGTCAGGCGGCAGCCACACAGCTAGTATACGAACCTGTTAACCCCAGTTTTGGGGGTAACGCAATGAATGGCAGTTACCTATTGCAGAAAGCACAAAGTCAGAATGACCATTCCCCGGCGGCCAGTCAACGCTCTTTCGTGCAGCGCTTTCAGGAGCAGCTGGAGCGCAATATTATCAACAGCCTGACACGACGCATTGCTGATGGCGATCTTGTGGAAGGTACTTATGATACAGGTGAATATACGGTAGAGGTTATGGGTCAGGGCGATGGTAGTGTACTGGTGCATATTATCAATAATGAAACTGGTGAAGTTACTATCATTACTATGCCTGGCTTCGGGGGTTAATATGAAGTATATCGCATTGATCACCCTGACTACGGTGATGTTGTCAGGCTGTTCGCTTTTCCCGAAGCCTGAGAATTATAATATTGAACCGGCTGAAATTGATCAGCGCAGTCCTGTTATGCAATATCTGCATGAATCCCCGGGTCCTTCAACGCCTATACCGGTTACGGTTTATGCTTTTCGCGATCAGACTGGACAATATAAGCCGCAGGCCAATGTTTCCAGCTTTTCTACCGCGGTAACTCAAGGCGGCACTTCGATGATGATCCAGTTACTTCTGGATTCGGGCTGGTTTGCTCCATTGGAGCGAGAGAATCTGCAGAATCTGCTTACTGAACGTCAAATTCACGGGTCGGCAAAGAAAGACCAAGAGTTACCTCCGTTACGCGAAGCACGTTTACTCTTTGAAGGCGGTATTATTAGTTACGATACTAATGTGACCACTGGTGGTATTGGCGCTGAGTATTTTGGCATTGGCGCTTCTGAGATGTATCGGGAAGATCAGGTGTCTGTTTATATGCGGGTCGTGGATGTACATACGGGACAGGTATTATTATCTGTATCGTCAACTAAAAAAGTGTTTTCAGTAGAGCTCAGAGCAGGGCTTTTCCGTTACGTATCACTTAATCGTTTAGCTGAGGCAGAAGGTGGCTTTACTATGAACGAGCCAGTACAGAACTCGGTACAACGAGCGATGGAAACAGCTTTGGTTGAGCTTATTGAGCGTGGTCAGGAGCGAGGTTTCTGGCGCGCGGCTGGTTGAGAATAAGGACCAGGCGGGTAAAAAAGCTGTGTAGCAATACACAGCTTTTTTAGTTTTTGAAATTAAAGTCTGGGTGGTAGTTCACAATATTGGATTGCTGAGACCAGCGTAATAGTTCTACCCGATTTCTGGCCTGAGTTTTGCGGAAAATTGAAGATAAGTGAGTTTTTACCGTATGAGCACTGATATTTAGCTGGTATGCCACTTCTTTATTACGTGCTCCTTGAGCTACCAGTTTAACAATATTAAGTTCTTGCTTAGTGAGCGAAGTTTGTGGGAAAGCACTGTCGCTATTATTAGTTTGTTCAAGCCTTCTTGTTAACATTTCGTTAACCAGCTCTGAAAGCAGCCAGCGTGGATAATAAAGTTCACCACTACTTAATACTTTAAAGGCTGTCAGCGTTTTATCCAGCTGGTCATCATGATAAATGATGCCACGAATGCCCAGATCCAGCGCATTTTGGGGATCGATGGCATCGCGCTCGGCATCATATACAAAAATTGCAAAGCGTTGAGCTATCAGATGAATTTCGTTGGCGACATGATTGTGGCTGAGTTGCTTTCCGGCCATTGAGTAGGCTACTAAAGTGTTTTCATGTGGCTCTATTTTAAACAGCTCACTTTTTTCCCTAATCTCTGTTTCTATCTCAATTGAGTTTGCCAATAGTGAAATGTTAGTTGGCTTACAGCTACTTGATACGATTATAAATTTATTATACTTGGACATAACATCCCTCGATAGCTAACTAAACATGGATGAATTTCACCCTATATCTTTAACCTGATGTTAACACTCTGTCCGTTTAAGAACCACAGTTATAAGCATAAAAAAAGCCCCATTTACGGGGCTTCCACGGAATTCCTGGGAGCTAAGTTTTGCTGCCCTGCATGCGTTCTTCCATACGCTGCATGCGTCTTTCTAATTCCTCTGCCCGATCCTCAGCCTGCTCTGCACGCTGACGTAGCTCTTCG
The DNA here is from genome assembly GCF_003987145.1 of Aliidiomarina minuta. NCBI lineage: Bacteria > Pseudomonadati > Pseudomonadota > Gammaproteobacteria > Alteromonadales > Idiomarinaceae > Aliidiomarina > Aliidiomarina minuta. Next base: position 2,109,900 of record NZ_PIPL01000001.1, read on the forward strand.
ACCTGACGTTCACAGTTCTCAGCGCTTTCAGCGGCCCGTTCTGCTGAGCGTAAATCAGCACGTAGCTGAGAAATTTCATCTTGCTGAGTTTGAGAGGCACAGCCTGTCATTAGCCCCAGCGTTAACAGTCCCAGTATTAAACCTGATTTAATATTCACACGTTTCATATTATTCCCCTTATGGCATGAAATTATATTGTAATTATTTATTGAACACCCTAATCATCATAATGTGCTAAATTTTGATTCACTGCAAATGGGATCCCATCTTTACGATTAAAGGCCTTATCTACTAGTGTCCAGTCAATTGGGGGGAGCTTGTGGCGCGCCCGCAATTCCACCAGCATTGTAACCATATCTTTGTGCGCAACGGCATTATCGGTTACGGAAACGGGGCGATGCGCTTCTATCAGAATGTTTTTCCCGGACCACCCAGTTTTTATAGGTTGCTCAATAATATTCACGGGCACCCCTATATAAGTCATTTCAACCAGTGCCTGTATATCCTGATTATTCATACGTATGCAACCTGCGCTGGCGCGGGTACCAATACCAAATCTTTGATTGGTGCCATGAATAAGGTAACCCGCTTTACTTAAGTTAATAGCGTAAGGTCCTAATGGATTGTCGGGGCCAGCGGGAATTTGCCGACGTACTTCTTTCCCCTGATCCTGCCAACGCTGACGTATTGATGCGGGTGGATACCAGGTTGGGTTAGCCATGCGCGCATTAATCTCCATACGCCCTATTGGCGTTGGTGTATTGCCTTGGCCAATACCAATCGGATAGGTATAAATAAGATTTTTTTCCGGCATGAAATAATAAAGACGATACTCTGCCAGATTAACGACTATTCCTTCCATGGGTGCCGTAGGTAAAATAAATTGCGTAGGCAATGTTACTTTAGCCCCAACTTCTGGAATCCAGGGGTCTAAATCGCGGTTGGCGGCAACGATTTCGTTATAACCTAAGCCATAACGTTCCGCGATATCTAATAAGGTCTCACCTTCTTCAACGGTAGTGCTTTGTATATTACCAATTACGCTGGAGCCCTCCGCTGGCCAGGCAAATTTATTATTGTCCTGTGCAGTGAGCGAAAATGAAAAAATAAAAATTAAACTAAAACCAAAAACTTTCACAAGGTACTTCATATGTGTCGCACTATCCCCCGAACTTATAGGCGCCTATCATACTGACATTTGAATAAATGGTTAAGTAATAACCGTAATTTTCTAATTCTTCATCAATATTCTTTCCGCTACTTTCATAAAAACGTCATATATCAGTAGCAATAGCTTCATTCAACCGGCCTATGGTAGCCCTGTGAGCAAAGCCACACAGCGAGGAAAACTTGATGAAGTGGATGCACCAAATTCAACGTCTGGATGAAGCGGGCTTTATCTGGTTATCAGCACAACTACGCTTTACTCCACGGGCGCAACCCGCGTTATGGGTTTCACGTAGTGGTGATGGTTATGGCTATCTGGCCTTTGTTGTCTTTGCTTATGGCATGGGATGGCCAGAAGCAAGCTTGCTGAGCCTGCTTTTATTGACCGGTTTTGCTATTGAGTTGCCTTGTTATTGGTTGCTGAAAAACCTGCTACGCCGACCACGCCCCTATCAACAGCTATCTTCAGTGGTCGCTGTGATCACCGCCAGCGATAAATTCAGTTTTCCATCCGGCCATACAACGGCGGCTTTCTTGTTTGCCAGCCTTTGTAGTACGCAACTGCCGGAGTTAACTTTTTACTTGTATGTATGGGCTTCGGCCGTTGGTCTGTCGCGAGTTGCTTTGGGTGTTCATTACCCGACTGATATAGCGGCGGGCGCCATGCTGGGAATTTTGCTATCGAGTTTCACCTTATTTATTTTCGGGGCTTTTTAATGAAAATACTGTATGCGATTCAGGGAACTGGCAACGGCCATTTAACCCGGGCTTATGCAATGGCGGCCGAGTTTGCACAGCGAGAGGACCTGAAAGTTGATTACCTGATCTCCGGACGGTCACCCTCAGCGCTTTTTGAAATGCAGGCCTTTGGCGACTTTAGCTGGCGACAAGGCCTTAGCTTTGCTACCCGAGGCGGTAGAGTGTCATTGTTGGGTACGGTAAGTAAAAATCCGTGGCTACAATTCTGGCAAGACGTGAAAGAGCTCAATTTAAGTTCTTATGACCTGGTTGTTACTGATTTCGAGCCAGTTGCCGCCTGGGCGGCGAAGCGACAAGGAGTGCCATGTGTTGGATTGGGCAGGCAATATGCTTTCCAGAAACACAATCATCAGTTACCCATCAATTCCCTACAACGCGCGATGTTAAAGCAGTTTGCTCCTTGTGATACCGCCATTGGCACACACTGGCAGGAGGTACCAGAGTTGGTGCCACCGCTATTGGGCCACGCATTAAACAGTGCAGGCCACGGGCGGACCGCTATGGATATAGGGCATTTTCTGGTGTATTTGCCTTTTGAATCGCTGGCTAAGATTAAAGAGCTGTTGGCTCCTTTTAATAACTTCCGCTTTAGTATTTTTCATCCGCAGGCGACTCGTATGGAAAATGCGCATTGCCAGTATTATCCCCCGTCCCGGCAGGGATTTGCGGAGGTATTTAGCCAGGTTCAAGGAGTAATCTCTAATGCTGGCTTTGAAACCAGTAGTGAGGCGCTGGCGTTGGGAAAAAAATTACTGGTGAAACCTTTGAGTGGGCAGTTTGAACAATACGCCAATGCTCATTGCCTGGCGGAACATGATTTGGCTTCTGTAATGTTTGGTTTAGATCGGGAGTGCATGTCCATGTGGTTACGGCATGCTATTCCAGCGCAGATCAAGTGGCCGGATATTGCACCGCAGTTAGTTAACTGGCTGGCTGACGGGGCGGATGAACCGGTGCGCAGCCTGAGTTTACGTTTGTGGGGGCAAGAAAAAGAAAACCGTCAGGCGACTGCCTGACGGTTTTAAGTTTTAATTACTGGCGCTGTTCGTCACTGCGTGTGCGCATAGCTTCAAATTCATTACCTTCAGCCCACTGCGGCCAACCGCGGCTATTTGCCAGGTGATTACCGATACGGAAATAAATCCATAAGTCTTGATGAGTGCCGCGTAAGTCCCATTCAGGGTCATACTCATCAGCTGGTTGATGGTAGGCTTCACGATTATATATAGCGCGTTGCTCCTGGCCCCATTCTTCACCTTTTTCAAAGTGATCATTACCGCCTTTGGCATACAGCATAGGAACGCCTTTGCTAGCCAGACTGAAGTGATCTGAACGATAGAAAATACCCGCTTCAGGGTTTGTTTCCGGTGCCAGGTAGCGGTTCTGAGCTTCTACATAAGGTTCTGCGTATTGCTGCATGTCGGAGTTTTCCCAGCCAACAACTACAAAATCCTTCATTGGGCCGTAGACGTTCATAACGTCCATGTTAATGCCAGCTGCTGCCTGTTCAAGCGGTAACATTGGATTATCCGCATACCAGGCTGAACCTAACAGGCCGCGCTCCTCAGCGCCAACCAGAAGGAAGACAACACTGCGTTCTGGTGCTTCTTCTGCCTGGGCAAACTTTTCTGCGATGGACAGAACACCGGCTGTACCGCTGGCATTGTCCTGGGCTCCGTTATAGATATCGCCACTGATAGGCTCGACACCCAGATGATCCCAATGAGCCATATAAATCACATGCTCTTCCGGGTATTTACTACCTTCAATGTAACCAAGAATATTATGCGTATCGATATATTCAAATTCGTTTTCTACGGTCATCGATAAGGATGTTTGCAGGTCAATGGCGGAGAAATCTTCAGCCAGCGCAAGCTCATGAGCTTCTCCCAGAGTCATACCAATGTTCGCGAACAGTTCTTCAGCTTTGTTGTCGGTAATCCAGCCTTCCAGAGTGCTGCGATCCATATTGCGATTTTCGCGAGCCAGGTCAAAACGAACCGGTGAACCACCGGCGATAACATTCCAGCCATAACCTGCAGGGCCAGTTTCGTGGATGATAATGGCGCCAGTGGCGCCCTGACGGGCCGCTTCTTCAAATTTATAGGTCCAGCGGCCATAATAAGTCATGGCATTGCCTGTAAATAAGTCGTCATCCTGGGTGGCATAGCCCGGGTCATTGACAAACATAACTACGGTTTTGCCTTCAACATCCAGGCCTTCATAATCGTTCCAGTCAAATTCCGGTGCAACGATGCCATAACCGACAAATACCAACTCGCTTTTGTTCACCTCAACCTGCTCTACTACCCGAGGTGTCCAGGCCATCATTTCTTCACGGTATTTGAATTCACTTTGCTCGTCGTTGTGTGAAAGTTGCATGTTAGTTACACGCGTCGGGGCGATGCGAACTAAGGGCACTGGCTGCAGGTAGCCATCTTCGTTGTACGGCTCTAGCCCCAGTGAAGAGAATATGTCCGTGGCGTACTCGATAGTGAGTTCTTCCCCACGTGTTCCGGGAGCCCGGCCTTCAAATTCATCGGACGAAAGTATGCGCAGATGTTCACGATAATTGTCATTAAAATGATAATCAACATAACCGTCTGCATCAACGGGGGGGGCAGTCTCAGGTTGTGGAGTCTGAGCTGGCGAACAGGCTACGGCAAGTAGGCTTGCGGCAGCGAGAAAAGTGAGTTGTCGCATGAGTCTTCCCTCTTGGTGTGGAGCAACATTTTTGTGACAACATCATAGCATTGAGATAAAAAAAAAGCGCGACCCAAAGGCCGCGCTTTTCCTGTTTGAGCAATGAAACTGCGATTAACGCAGGTCTTCAATTTGTTGCTGAACTTCAGGGTCGTTCTGCATGCGATATGCGATAGCGTTATATTCTTCAACGCTCAGACCACTGTCTTCAACTGCTTCAACCATTTCGCTCTGAGCTGAAATTTGTAGCTCTTGAGCTTCTTCCTGAGTTTCAGCGGCTTCAAGCTGCTCAACAAACTCATCGTTAATACGTTCAATATCGTTCAACGCTGATGCAAACTGTTCCAGTTGCTCTTGAGTTACTGGCTCATTCTGCATTTCTTCCATTTGCTGCTGTGCATATTCCTGCTGTTGTTGCTGTTGGTCCTGAGCAAGAGCTGGAACAGAAAACATAGCGGCTGCAAGTGCTGATAGTGCGAAAGTACGTTTTAACATAAGACGTTCTCCTCGTTGAAATATAATTTGTTAATTCACTAGTACTAAAGCGAACTCCATGCCAACCTTTCAGGGGTTGTTGTAAGTTATTGTTATATTTGATGTTTAAGTTATTTTTGGCGTTTTAGGCCGAGTTTGAAGAATTTAAAATGGAACTATAGTGTATACTTTTGTCACATATGACAGATTTGTCAGTGACAGAAGTGACACAACTATGAAAAAACTACCCCGCCAGTTCTGGCAACTTGCAGGCATGCAAAGAGCATTGCTCTTGTATGTGGTTCTGCCCTTACTGGTTACCGCTGGATTGGGCATTGGTTATGGCCTGGACCGCGTTTCTAAATTAGAGTCCGATCGATTAAAAGACGATGTCGAACTCATTGGCCGCGCCATTCGGCTACCTATAGGCGAAGCTTTGGCTGTTGGTGATGAGGAGGCCGTGCGCCGAACCTTGCAGTCAGTGTTTGATATTGGCCGGATTTACGGTGCTTCAGTATTTGATGTTAATGGTAACCAGGTTGCTGCAGCTGGCATTACTGAACGCGACCTGACATCCAGTCAGGTTGCCCAGCAGGTGGTAACTACAGGTGAACAACAGGAGCGTTACCGACAGGTCTCTGGCATGTTTTTGTTCTCTCATTTTATCCCTGTGTTTGATGACCTGGGGCGTACCAATGGATTTATCCAGATTAACCGGCGCGCTAGTGACTTTGATGCTTCTTTAGAGCAGTTATCAAGAACCGCCTGGGCAACTTGGTGGGTGATGTGTCTGGTGACTTTAGCTATTGTTATTTTCGGCCATTATGGTGGCGTGGGGCGGCATGTTAATGCGCTGAAAATGAGTATGAACAGAATAGAAACCGGGGAGCGTTCGCACCGTGCTCTGGAGACGGGCCCTACGGAAATCGCTGAAGTGGCGAAAGGGCTGAACCGAATGCTGGATAGCATTGATAGAAAAGACTTGGAACTGGCCAAGCGTCAGGCACATGAAGAAACCCTGGCCCAGCAGCTTCAGCATCAGGAAAAAATGGCTGCTATTGGTCGCGTGGCCGGCGGGGTTGCTCATGAACTGGGTGCACCATTAACCGTAATTGATGGTCGTGCCCGACGCTTATTAAAGGCGAACGAAAATCCTGATGAGATACGGCAGTTGACGGCTATTCGCGGGCAAGTGGCCCGGTTGACGCGTATTGTGCGGCAGCTACTTAACTATACCCGTCGCACGGGAAGTGGTTTCTCTAACGTGCAGCTTAATGAATTGATCAACGAATGTCTGGAAAACGTGCGTCATGAATTGCCCGAAGATGGTCCTCGATTGACGCTACTCTCTTCGCCATCTTTACATGCTTTATGTGATGAATCCCGTATCGAGCTGGCGTTGGTTAATATCATTCGCAATGCAGCTCAGGTTGCTGCAAAAAGAGTTGAGGTATCACTTGAGGACGGTGCTAACCAGGTCGTCATTCGGGTGCGCGATGACGGTAGCGGGCTGCCAGAAGATGTTGATGAATATCAGCTTCTGGAACCTTTTTACACAACAAAGGCACAGGGTGAAGGTACCGGGCTCGGCTTAGCTATTGTGGATAACGTAATGGCCGAGCATAACGGTAGCTTAAGTATTGGTAATCACGCTGATGGAGGCTGCGAGGTTACTTTGTGTTTCCCCAGGCAGCCGGACAGCCCGATTGAGCAGGAGTCTTAACGTGGTAGAAAAAGATGTGGTGCGGAAAAACACTATGGATGAACGAATTTACGTGGTGGAAGACGATCCTGGCTTACGAGAGTTATTGCAGGAAGAGCTGGAAGCCGAGGGTTACCAGGTGCAGGCGCAGGATTCGGTGGAACAGGCATTGCCTGAAATTGAAAACTGGCAGCCGGATTTGGTGATTAGTGATCTGCGTTTACCGGGTGCTAATGGTATGAGTATGATCCCACACCTGCAGAAGTTACCTGCAGCGCCGGCTATTTTGCTAATCACTGCCTTTGGAACGGTTTCGCAGGCGGTTGATGCTTTAAAACAGGGGGCCGATGATTTTCTTACCAAACCACTGGATATTGAGCACTTGTTGCTGGCTACCCGAAGGCTTATAGAAAACCGGCGACTGAAGAACACGGTGAATGCTTTTCGTCGCTCTCTGGGCGATAACTCTTTTCACGGCATGATTGGGAACAGCCGAGCCATGCGTGATCTGGTTAACCAAATTGCTCAGGTCGCGGGGGCTGAATCGGCCGTATTAGTATTAGGTGAAAGTGGCACTGGTAAAGAGCTTGTTGCTAAAGCTATTCATGAAGAAAGTAGTCGCAAAGACGGACCTTTTTTGGCAGTGAATTGCGCGGGTATTCCTCTGGAACTGATGGAAAGCGAATTCTTTGGCCATGCAGCGGGCGCTTTTACTGGTGCACAGAAAGCGCGCTCAGGTCTGTTGAAAGAAGCGGATCAGGGAACGTTGTTGCTGGACGAGATTGGAGAAATGCCGCTGGAACTGCAGGCCAAGTTACTGCGGGTGTTGCAGGAAGGCACTTTGCGTCCGGTTGGTAGTGATCAGGAAATTCAGGTTGATGTGCGGATTATAGCTGCAACGCACCGTGACCTTGAAGCTTTGGTCAGTGAAGGGCAATTTCGTGAAGACCTTTTTTATCGGCTGGAAACTTTTGCGTTGCAGGTTCCTGCTTTAAGGGAGCGGGGCGACGACCGGGAGTTGCTGGCACAGTTTTTCCTCGCCGCTCTGACCAAGGAAAATGACACACCTCCCGTGTTAAGTAGTGCGGCTCTGGACCGTATTTATAACTATCCATTTCCTGGCAACGTGCGCGAACTGCAGAATGCGATGGAACGAGCGGTTACGTTTTGTCAGGGCAAAGAGATTTTGCCGCAGCACTTACCGGACCGTATGCAAAAAGAAGCGCAGGTCAGTAATAACGAAGAACAAACACCTGGGTTTGGCGAAGTGCCGTTATCGCAGCTACGCTCCTTAAGTGATGTGCAACGAGACTATGTACGCTACGTATTGCGCGAATCTGGAGGCAATAAACGCAAGGCAGCTGAGATACTCGGGGTTACCCGACGTACGCTGTATCGTTGGCTGGAAGACTGATCCTGTTGCCCGGCGCAGGCGTAACAACCTTCGAAACTAAATAATAGAGAGTGTAATGATGAAAATATTAATGGTACTGACCTCGCACGATAAGCTAGGTGATACTGGCCATAAAACTGGCTTCTGGGTAGAAGAATTTGCAGCACCTTATTATGTATTCGCAGAACAGGGGGTTGATATTACCCTGGCATCGCCAGCCGGCGGCCAGCCACCGATAGATCCTAACAGTGAGGGTGATGATGCTCAGACCGAAGCTACCCGACGTTTTTATAAGGATGATGCTCTGCGTGAAAAGCTGGCGCATACTAAGCGGTTATCTGAAGTCAGTGCTGATGAGTTTGATGCGGTGTTCTATCCCGGTGGCCATGGTCCTTTGTGGGATCTGGTTGATGATAAAGACTCTATTCGCCTGCTTGAAAGCTTCTGGGAACAGGGCAAGGCGGTGGCTGCGGTCTGTCATGCTCCTGCGGTTTTACTGAATGCAACGCTGGCTGGCAAGCCTCTGGTCTCGGGTCGTGCGGTTGCCGGCTTCACCAACAGTGAAGAGGAAGCTGTGGAATTGACTAAGATAGTGCCTTTCCTGCTGGAAGATGAATTAAAAGCCAAAGGCGGGCGTTATGAATCGGGTCCTGATTGGGAACCTTTCATATTGCAGGATGGTCTGTTGATTACCGGTCAGAACCCGGCGTCTTCAGAACCCGCAGCGAAAGCTTTACTGCAGGTTCTGCACGGTAAGCCTTAAAAGCTTCGCTGAATAGTGACTCCTGCACTCAGCTGTCGGCCGGGTGCAGGTTCAAAAGAGCGGCCACTCCCCTGATTGACTACAACGGCTCCTACGTAGTCCCTGTCTAGTAGATTGTCTATACGTAACCACTGGTTAAAGGTCCAGCTCTGGTGGTCCTGACGGGCCTGAAGCGAAGCATTCCAGACCAGGGCCGAAGGTGCAAATTCGGTATTGTTATCGGTGGTTGCGATCCGTGAGCGGTAGAGAGCGCTGACGGCAGCCCGCAGCCGATTATCGTGCCAGGGCTGCCAGCTAAGCTGGCTGAACAAGTTGGTGTTGGCTATGCCCGGAAGGCGGCGACCATCCAGTTCGTCTCCTGTATAGCGAGCACTGATAAAACTGGCGCTGCTGCGCAGTTGCAAGGCAGGATGAAAATACCATTGATGGCTTAGTTCAGCGCCCTGGCGTTCTGTACGAGCGGCGTTGCGATAGGTTGTACGACCATCAATGGAGCGGTCGACGACGATATCGTCACGGCTTTGTATGTCGAACAGGCTGAATTGCAGCTGTCCCTGACGGCCCTGCCACTTGATACCAGCTTCGGCTTGCTCGATTTGTGCGGGCGTGAGTTCGGTATTCAGGCCGGTGCCTTCATTCTGATAGGCAAGCTCAGTCAGCGTAGGCGTTTCATAACCTTCACCAAAAGACACAAATGCAGACCAGTCAGGCAGAAACTGGTAATTCAGACCGGTTGACCAGGACTGCTCATCATAACTCAGTGACCCACTGTCATCCGGAACGACGCCTGGTACTATGTATCTGTCATCAACACTGAAATTGATTTGACTGTAACGGGCTCCAACGAACCAGTTCCAGTCATCACTAAACTGCCAGGTGCTGAGTGCGTAGATATCGTCACTTTCCACCTTGCCGGTTTCGTCGCGGCGCAATTCACCTCGTTGCCCAAAGTCATTTGCAAACCCCAGGCGGGTGTCTTCCTGGCGTTCCAGATCCAGTCCAAGGTTCAATTCCAGCCGCTGGTCTAAAGCATAAGGAAGCCAGCTATATTGTGCATGCATGCCATAGAACCCCCGCTCCAGATCAATAACGGCACCGGATGAGGTTTCGGCATCGCCAGGGAAAGGCAGATATTGTTCTATTTCACGCTGTCCATGCCAGCCAGCCACCTGCCACTGCTGGTTGTCCAGACGTTGGCGCAGGGTTATCGATTGCTGGCGGTGACGTATGCTTTTACGCGTGTTAAAGACGCTGGCGCCGGCAAAGGTTTGCTGAGGATCCTCGCGCCATTGTTCAGGGGTTAGCGACCCTGGGTCTTGCAGTAGGGGGGCATTGTTATCATCCAGGCGCGCAATCAGCTGAATGTTATTGTCCCATTCGTAATACATGCGTGCCGCCCACTGATCGCGTTCAACCTCTGACTGCTCACGATCGCCATCGGTGCGAAAGCGGGCATGATGCAAACTAAAGGCCATTGTATCTTCTCTATAAGCCGCGTCTAAAGTGCTACGGGCACGGCTGTTGGCGCCAGCCGCGTGGCCAGCCCTTAAATAACTGCTGTCCGGAATCGCGCTTTGAAAATCGATAATGCCGCCCGCACCATTGCCGTAAACGCCAGCTAAAGGCCCGCGCAGGACTTCTACCCGCTCGGGTTCATCGAGGAAAATACTGGATGTCTGTGCCTGGCCATCGGGCATCGACAAAGGAATGCCATCCAGTCGCATGAGAATGCCCCGTACACCGAAGGCGGCCCGGGCTCCGAAACCACGCAGGACAATGCGTGTATCCTGAGCGAAATTATACCGGGTATCCGCCTGAACGCCGGGAATGCCTTGCAATAACTCGGCGGCATCGACTCGTAACCCAGGGTGTTGCTGTTCCACAGAAACACGCTGCACACTCGCAGGAGTGGTTAACCAGGGTGTTTCTGTGCGGGTAGCGGTAACCACTATTCGCTCTTCAGAACTGGGTTTCGTCACTTCGTCGTCTGCCATGGCGGCAGGCATGAAAAGGCTCGCTGAAATAGCGAGCCCCAGACTGTGTTTGACCACGTTAACTACTCCGCAGGTGAAAGACGTAAAATTTTACCGTTCTCATGATCCGTTAACAGGTAGATATTACCGTCTGGACCAATACGGACTTCCCGGATGCGCTGGCCAAGATCCATATCTTCTTCGTGGATAACCCGATCACCGTCCATTTCTAATCGGGCCAGATTTTGACCACGAAGGCCGGTGGCCAGAATATTGCCCTGCCAGGCAGGGAATTGATTGCCGTCATAAAATGCCATACCGGAAACCGCGATAGAAGGGGTCCAGTGCCAAACGGGTAATTCCATGCCCTCTTTGTCAAAACCAATGCCTACCTCACCACCGCCGTATTGTTCGCCATGGGTAACCACTGGCCAGCCGTAGTTTTTACCAGCTTCAGGCAGGTTTACTTCATCGCCCCCCTGAGGACCATGTTCTACCGCCCACATCAGGCCAGTGTCAGGTTGGATATCCATACCCTGAATATTACGATGTCCGTAGGACCAGATTTCAGGTTGTGCACCCTCTTCACCGACAAAGGGATTGTCTTCCGGTACTGAGCCGTCGGGATAAATACGAATTAACTTGCCGGTGTGATTATCTAAGGTTTGCGCGTCGTCCTGGCGGTCGCCGCGATCACCGAGGCCGAGAAACAGATACTCGCCATCTGCGCTGAATATCATGCGGCCGCCGTAATGTCGGCCACCCTGTTCTTTCGGATACTGACTGAAGATAACTTCCAGGTCATGCAATGTGTTGTCTTGTAACCGAGCTTTAGCAACCGCAGTGCTGGTTATCTCACTACCTTCGCTTTCCGGCTCAGAATATGAGAAATAAATAATTTGGTCGTTCTCGTAATCAGGGCTCAGTTTGACGTCCATCAAGCCGCCCTGTCGCATAACTTTGATTTCAGGGAGGCCTTCTATGGGGTCGCCCTTATTGCCATCGGATTCAACAATACGCATGTGGCCTGCGCGTTCAGTGACCAGCATACGACCGTTACTCAGAAAGGCGATGCCCCACGGATGGTTGAGTCCTTCGCTCAGGGTTTCCACCTGAATATCAGCCCATCGGGTTTGTAGGGTTTCAGCCGAGGCTGAGGCGGTGTAGCCCGCAGTAAAGGCCAGGGTTGAGGCCAGGACCAGCGCTTTTTTCAGCTCACGCATAAAATCATGCTCCGATTAGTGTCAATTGATTAATAATGTACGTATATAGCGTAGACAAAGATTACTGTTTTATGTCTTCTTTCAACTTACTTTAAGGTACTTTGCGGCAACAATGCAGCCACTACCTCTGCTAATTTACGAAAAGTTTGCCGACGACTGGTGGTTGGTCGGAAAACCAGGCCAATTTCACGGTAAGCTTCACTGTCCGTGGGAGAGACCGGCACCAGACTGGTTTGTTTTAGAATACCCTGGTCGATGGCCATCTGCGGCACAAAGGTAGCTCCTACGCGGGCATCCGCCATTTGCACCAGACTATGCAGACTCGACGCTGTAAATGGGTTTATTTTACGGGAGTCTCCCAGACGGCAGGCCGTCACAGCATGCCCTGTTAAGCAATGTTCTTTTTCCAGAAGAAAAATGCTGGCGTCCGGTAAGCGCGAATAATCTACGGGTTCTCCAACTAATTCAGCCAGATCCGGATGTAGAACCATCTTGAAAGGATCGCGGCCAAGCATCCAGTGCTGATTGCCCTGCGTTTCAACGGGCAAGGCAAGAATCAAGGCGTCCAGCTCTCCGTTTTTTAGTAGCTGCAGCAACTGCTGAGTCGTATCTTCACGAATCTGTAACTGCAATTTGGGATAGTCATGGCATAACTTCTTACTCATCGGACCCAGAAGAAAGGGGCCAATAGTAGGTATGCAGCCGATCCGAAGTGGGCCTTGCATGACTTCGCCCTGGCTTTGAGCGTGGTTCATCAGCTCTTCAGTATGGGTAAGTATTGTGCGTGCTCTATCGACAATTTCCTCGCCCATACCGGTAAACAAAAAGGACTTATGGTCACGCTCAATGAGCTGGCACTCAAGTTGATCTTCCAGGTTCTGAATACCGCTACTTAAGGTTGATTGGCTGACATAGCAGGCTTGAGCCGCACGATTGAAGTTTTGATGCTGGTGCAAGGCCAGCAGGTAACTCAGGTTCTTCAGACTAGGTAGCTTACTCATGTGGTGATTCCTTATCAGTGGTAGAACCATATTCGCTTAATCGATTACGGTGATAGCTTTTATTCGCTTTCGCCGATATGAGACTAAACCTATCATGAGCCTCGTTGATTTGAAACACGTAATCCTAACCGGAGGAAATAATATGTTAACAGTAGGCGATAAATTACCAGATTTCTCAGTAGTGGCAGCTAAACCAGGTTTTAACATGCCAGAAGAGAATGGTGAAAGCGCATTTGAAACCGTTACTCAGGACAGCTTTGAAGGTAAATGGAAAGTTATTTTCTTCTACCCGAAAGATTTCACCTTTGTTTGCCCAACTGAAATTGTTGAGTTTGCCAAATTAAACGAAGAATTTGCAGACCGTGATGCCGTAGTTTTGGGTGGCAGCACTGATAACGAATTCGTAAAACTGGCATGGCGCCGTGAGCACCCGGATATGAAAAGCCTGAACCAATATTCTTTCGCTGATACTTCTGGCGATTTGGTTGATGGCCTGGGCGTTCGTGACAAGACTGAAAATGTCGCATTGCGTGCAACTTTCGTAGTTGACCCCTTTAATGTGATTCAGCATGTCTCAGTAAACAGCCTGAATGTAGGTCGTAACCCGACAGAAATCGTACGTATTCTGGATGGCTTACAGACTGACGAGTTGTGTCCTTGTAACCGTCCATTAGGCGGCGACACGCTGTAACTCTACTTTCCTGACAGGGGGGATTTTAGCCCCCCTGTATATGGCTGCTAAGCCGATGTTAAATTTTGTGAGCGGAGAAATTTTTATGACTATTGCTGATTACAAACAAGAGCTTGGTAGTCACAGCAAGGACACCAAGCTGAATTTATCGAATTTATTCAGTAACGTAGACGCTTCAGGCATGACACCTGATCAATTCTACGGTACTGCATTGTCACTGGCTTACACTTTGAATGACGCTGAACTTATTGCGGCAATCGAAGCTGAGGCTGCTGATAAAATTGAAGCCAATGTGATTGAAGCGGCAAAACTGGCTGCTTCATTGATGGCAATGAACAATATTTATTATCGCTTTATCCATTTATCAAGCGACAAGCAATTCGCCAAGTTACCTGCTGGTCTGCGCATGAACGGCATGGCGAATCCAGGCGTAGATAAGGCCGATTTTGAGCTGTATTCGTTAGCGGTATCGGCGCTTAACGGTTGCGGTATGTGCATTGATGCACATGTTAAAACCCTGCTTGACCATAACGTGTCTGCTCAGGCAATTCAGGCTTCTGTGAAACTAGCCGCTGTATTAAATTCAGCAAAAGTTTCTCGCTCCCTGTCATAATCCTGCAATACCCGGGGATTATGCTTCGCAGACTTCCCTGGGAACGGTTGTTCCCCAAAACACCGTGAACCTTTTGCCCGCCTCCCCCGGCGGGCTTTTTTTTGGCGTTAAAACAGTAGCCTGGGTAGCTCAATTTGTAAGCTTTTGGTAGAATCCGTTGGTACATAACCTGCCGCTGCCTGAATGAGGATAATTAAATGAATTATTTTGCCCGCCGGATGCTTTTTGCACTCTCTTTTATTGTTCTCAGCGCTTGCAGTCAGGAACCTGAGCCGCAGAACCTGCGTGGCAATATCTTTGGCACCTTCTTTGAAGTTTCGGTAGGTGCCCAGCATGAGATAGATAAAGATTCGCTGGAAAGCGGTATCATGCAGGTTCTGAATGAGGTTGACCGACAGATGTCTAATTACCGGGAAGATTCCGACCTCAACCGTATCAATAACGCAGAGTTGCATCAGCCGGTTTCGGTACCTGCTGATTTATTTTATGTTTTGCAAAAAAGTGAACAGGTAGCTCAAATGTCTGGCGGCGCTTTTGATCATACCGTGGGCAGTTTGATTAACCTGTGGGGTTTTGGTCCAGATGGACGGGTTGAAACCGCCCCGCCTCAGGAAGCCCTGGACCGGGAATTGGAACGTGTTGGATATCACTATGTGATTTTGGATGAAGACGCGCAAACGGTAAAAAGAACCAGTGATTTGAGTATCAGTCTTTCAGCCATAGCCAAGGGTTTTGGTTCGGACGCGGTAAGTCAGTACTTGCTTGAACAGGGCATTGATAATCACCTGGTCAATATTGGCGGCGATATTATGTCTAAGGGTAAGCGGGCGCCGGGTCAAAACTGGCGTATTGGCATAGAGGCACCTAACGATACGCAACAGATGGTACGCCATATTTTACCCATTGAAGATACAGCTATGGTTAGTTCTGGTGATTACCGCAATTACTTTGAAGAAGATGGTGTGCGTTATTCGCATACAATAGACCCTACAACCGGTTATCCTATCGCTCATAACTTAGCTGCTGTGACTGTGTTGACTGACAATGCAACACTGGCGGACGGCTATGCTACGGTACTTATGGTAAAGGGTGTGGAGCAAGGTGTTGAGTTCGCTGATAAATATGATTTCGCAGCGCTTTTTATAGTGCGGAGTGAAGAAGGATTTGAAACTATAGTTTCAGAACGCTTTCAACGTGAACATGCAGAGCAAATGAGTGCCCCGCGAGTACAATAAAAAGAAACACTGCCTGCAATAAAGGAAGCCTGTTATGACTTATGTAGAAGGGTATGAGAACCTGATTGAGCTGGTAGCTGCTGGTGATCAGGACGCATTACGACAAGCGTTGAATGAAATGCCCTCTGCTGACGTCGCTGAGTATATGGACGAGCATTTTGAGGTCTACAGTACATTAACCTTAATGCAGCTTTTGGAACCCGCTCAGCAGGCTGAAGTATTCGGTTACTTAAGACCTAACAATCAACAGGAAATTGCCTCCCACATGGAAGTGGGTCTGCTGGCTCAGCTTTTTCGGGATATGTCCTCGGATGAGCGGGCGGATGTTTACGCTTTACTGGATATTAAATTACAGGATGCGTTGATGCGACGTTTGGCGCGTTCTGAGCGGGAAGATTTGTTGCGCCTGGCTAGCTACGAAGAAGGTACCGTAGGCTCGGTGATGACCTCAGACTATGCCACCGTTCCTACCGGTTCAACTGTTGAACAGGCATTAAAGAAGTTACGCCAGAGTGCTCCTGAAAAAGAAAGTATCTATCAGGCGTATGTAATTGATGCTCAGCATAAACTTCTGGGCGTGGTCTCTTTGCGTCAGTTAATTACAGCAGCGCCTATCGAAATCATGGATGACCTGATGACCAAAGATGTGGTTACGGTTAATCCTGACATGCCCCAGTCAGAAGCCGCCCGTATTATTAGCCGCTATGACTTAATTGCTATTCCCGCAGTTACCGATGACAATCTTTTGGTTGGCATGGTGACCTTCGATGACGCCATGGACGTTGTCGAAGAAGAAGATACCGATACTATGCACCGTTCAGCAACCGTTGGTAAAATTGAAGGTGGTCTGCGCGACGCCAGTATTTTCATGCTTTATCGTAAACGCATTAACTGGCTGGTATTACTGGTCTTTGTAAACATATTCTCCGGTGCTGCCATTGCGTTTTATGAAGAAACGATTTCTGCATATATTTCTCTGCTTTTCTTTTTACCCTTACTTATTGCTAGTGGTGGTAACTCTGGGGCTCAGTCCGCGACTCTTATGATAAGGGGTATAGCAACAGGTGAAGTCGCTAAAGGGGACTGGTTTCGAATGCTGGGTAAAGAACTGGCGGTATCTTTGGGACTAGGTATTACTATGGCGGTTGCTATTGTACTGGTGGGGTCGTTCCGTGCAGGTCCTGACATTATGCTGGTGGTAGCACTGAGCATGTTATGTATAGTCTTAATAGGCAGTATGGTCGGTTTGTTATTACCTTTCTTATTGAATCGCCTTGGTTGGGATCCTGCAACTGCCAGTACTCCTCTCGTCACAACTATCGCTGATGCTAGTGGTGTGTTAATTTATTTTGGTATCGCAACTGCCATTCTTGGCTTACCCGCAGCTGGAGCTTAAGCGCTAATCTGTGCCTCCGTTGCTGCGGTCATCCGTTGCAAACAGGAGGTGCTATGTACAATATCGACCTGCCACGTTTAAAAAGTACGCTGCTTGAACTTTCGCAAATAGGCTTTAACGAAGAAGACCATGGCATGTATCGCCAGGGGTTTACTGACGACGATATGAAAGCACGCCACTGGTTATTGGACATGGCGCGCAAAGAAGGTTTTATTGCTGACATGGACGGTGCCGGAAATGTCTGGTTTGGACTGGGTGAGTTGGACAAGCCTGCCGTTATTATTGGTTCTCATTTAGATACCGTGCCTGCAGGCGGTATTTTTGATGGCGCGCTGGGGGTGATTGCAGGCCTGGAAGTTCTGCGTGTCATTAAAGACAACAATATTCAGCTTGATTTCCCCCTACGGGTGGTTGGCACCGCTGAAGAAGAAGGCCGTTTTGGCGGTATGTTCGGCGCCCAATCGATCACCGGTAAGTTGAATATGGACTGGCTGCTGTCCGCCCGGGACGCCGATGGCATGTACCTGACCGACGCTATGAAGAACCAGGGATTAAACCCCATGGATGCTCTTGAGGTCGCCTGGCCTCAGGACCGCATAAAAAACTTTTTTGAATTGCATATCGAGCAAGGCCCTGTGCTTGAGAAAATGGATATCCCCATTGGTATCGTGGACGGTATTTCTGGTGTATTTAAGTGGATAGTACATCTCAAAGGCAAAGCGGATCATGCTGGAACCGCCCCTATGGATATGCGTAGTGATGCTTTCATGGGGCTGGCGGATTTTGCCCATGAAATCACTCGTATTATTGATGAGAATGGAACGGATAAGACACGCATTACTGTGGGTAAAGTACAACTTAAGCCAGGTTATCCACATACGGTGCCGGGTGAAGCTATTTTCACCATTGTCGGACGTGACATGAGCGAAGACATTATGCGTGATTTGGCCGATGTCTGTGATAAGACTCTTAATTCTATAGCTCGCCGCCACCGATTACGTTTTGAACGTGAAGAAGCCAGCTGGTTGCCGCCTCATTATTGTACCGACTCGATGATTGAGTTAATGGAGCAAAAAGCACAGGATCGCGGCTGGCCGTTTTTGCGCATGCCTAGTGGTGCGGGTCATGATGTGCAGTTTTTTACTGAGGTTACTGAGGCTGGGTTGATTTTTATCCCGTCAGTAAACGGGGTCAGTCATGCACCAGATGAATGGTCGCACTGGCATCATGTAGAAAAAGGGGCCAACCTGCTTTTAGACTGCGTGCTGGATAAAGTGAGTAAAGATTGATAACGGGCAAAGTGCAGGCGATGAATCGCCTGATTTCGACCGGGTAAAATAGTATACTAGGGCTTCCAACGGCCACGATGTAGCGGTATGCAATCATGGAACAGAAAATAAGCGTGCAGAAGGTCCCTCCTGCTCAGGTTAATATTCAGCAGCCGGAATCCAGCAAGCGGGATAACAACTACGCTCCAAATAGTCGCATCTACGTGCGCGATGTAAAAGGTCGTGTGGAAACCATGCGCCGACTGCTGGGCTTTGCTCTGATGGCCGTGTTTGTCATCTTGCCCTGGCTTACCTATAACGGCGAACAGGCCATATTGCTGGATATTGTGAATCAGCGTTTCCGTATTTTTGGCCTTACTCTGTGGCCACAGGATCTGACTATTCTGGCCTGGATCTTTATGATTTCAGCCTTTGCTTTATTTCTGATTACCACCCTGTTTGGCCGGGTCTGGTGTGGCTTTACCTGCCCACAAACCACCTGGACGTTTATTTACATGTGGTTTGAGCGCAAGCTGGAAGGTTCACGGCACCAGCGTATGAAGCTGGATCAACGGCCAATGAATGCAGATAAGTTTATCCGTAAATTTCTTAAGCACAGTATCTGGTTGGTTGTCGCTTTGCTTACGGCGATGACGTTTGTCGGTTATTTTACGGATATTCGCCAATTATTCAGCGAGTTTTTTGTTTTTCAGTCGAGTGCCTGGGCGGTTGGCAGCATCCTCTTTTTTACCTTTGCAACTTATGGCAATGCGGGTTGGATGCGCGAAATCATGTGCACGCATATTTGCCCGTATGCGCGTTTTCAGTCAGCCATGTTTGATAAAAATACTTTTATTGTGGCTTATGACGAAAAACGTGGAGAGCCCCGTGGCCCTCGCAGTCGTAAGGCCGACCCTAAAGAAAAGGGTCTGGGTGACTGTATTGATTGTAACCTCTGTGTTCAGGTATGCCCGACCGGTATCGATATTCGTAACGGTTTACAGTACGAATGTATTAATTGTGGGGCTTGTATCGATGCCTGTGACGATGTCATGGAGAAAATGGGCTACCCTAAAAAGCTGATTAGCTTTACCACCGAGAAGCGGCTGGAAGGCGGTAAAACTAAAATATTCCGTTTTAAGAGTGTTGGTTATGGGCTGGCCTTGCTGGCGCTTACGGGCCTCTTAGTTCTGGACATTTTGTTCCGTATTCCACTTGAATTTGATGCTACCCGGGATCGCAATACGTTATACCGCGAGAATCAGCAGGGCTTTATTGAAAACGTCTATACCTTGAGGATTATCAATAAGTCGCAACAGTCTCAGGTCTATTCGCTTTCTGCCCATGGCATTGAAGATCTTGATTATTATGGGCCGGGGCAGGTTGAGCTGAGCGGCGGTGAAGTGCGTAGTATTCCAGTGACGGTAGCTATCGACCCTTATTTCCTTGATACTAGCCTGACCGAAATAAGTTTCACTATTCAGGCCGAAGATGATGAGCGCATTCGAAAAACCATTAACAGTAATTTTATTTATCAATGAGTGAGTTGAGCCAGCAGGACTTCAGTTTTCAGGGGCTGACTCCGGATCTGATTATGGATGCGCTGGAGTCCGTTGATGTCTGGCCTGAGTCGGGGTTGTTGGCATTAAACAGCTACGAGAACCGCGTTTATCAGTTTATCGCGGCCAATAATAAAAGATATGTGGTTAAGTTTTACCGGCCTGAACGCTGGACAGATGCACAAATACTGGAAGAGCACAGCTTTACTAAAGAGTTGCTGGAGGCTGAAATTCCTGTAGTTGCGCCACTGGAGTTAGCCGGTAGTACTTTACCTCATTACAAGGGATATCGATTTGCGGTCTTTAATAGCGTTGGAGGCCGGGCTTTAGAAGCTGATCAGGAAGAGCACTTGTTTCAGCTGGGGCGCCAGATTGGACGGTTACACATGGTGGGTAAAGCACGGCCTTTTAAAGAGCGTCCGTTGCTATTTATGCCACAGGATTTGATTGATGCGGAAGCGACCTTAACGGAATGCTCTCTGATTCCACAGGCCATGCGAACACCCTTTTTTACTATCTTCAGGCATGTTGTTGACAGACTTAAAGACTTTGATATCAAACAGGTCAACTCCATTCGCTTGCATGGTGATTGCCATGTCGGCAACTTATTGTGGGGTGACCAGGGGCTGACTTTTGTTGATCTGGATGATTGCCGCCAGGGGCCCGCGATTCAGGACCTATGGATGATGTTATCGGGCGATCGCTATGCTCAGCAGTTACAGCTGGATACCCTGGTTGATGGATACGATGAATTTGCTTCTTTTGACACTAAAGAACTGGCTTTAATTGAACCTTTACGCGCCTGGCGAATCATTCAATACATGGCATGGTTGGCTAAACGCTGGCAGGACCCCGCATTTCCCCGCAGTTTTAGCTGGTTTGCTGAGGAAGCATATTGGGAACGGCAGGTACTTACGCTTAAAGAACAACTGGCTGCTTTTGATGAAAGTCCGCTAAGCTTGCAGCCAGGTTATTAATGGCGGCATAATTTAAGCAACAAATTTAAGTAATAAACGAATAACCACATTAAGTAGGGATAAGATATGAAGAAGTTTTGGTTAGCAATAGCATTAACCATAGGTGCGATGAGTTCAGCTCAGGCTATGGATTTTCGTGAAGGCGTACATTATGAAATAGTGAGTGAGGAAAGAACGGAGAAGACTGAAATTCTGGATTTTTTCTCTTTTTATTGTAACGCCTGTTATCAGTTCCAGCCGTTTAGTAACATGCTGGCTGAAGAATTCGGCGATAATTTTAAAAAATATCATGTCGACTTTGTAGGCCCGCAGGGTATGGGAGAGACTATTGTTCAGGCATGGGCTACAGCTAGTATTCTGGATGTGAAGTCGGAGTTGGCACCCGCGGTTTTCCGTCAGCATTTTGCACAGCGTAATATCAGTAATTCTAAAGATGACCTGAAAACTATTTTTGCCAGTATTGGTGTCGATGGCGATGAGTTTGAACGTGCTTATAATAGCTTTCCGGCTCGCAGTCTGACTAACCGCATGCGCCGTGAAGCACAAAAATATGACGTTCGTGCAACTCCGACCTTTATCGTCAATGGTCGCTATCGCATGATGTCATCAGGTTTCCGTGACAGTAATAATTTCTTTGACGATTATCTTGCACTGGCAAAATATCTGGTTGAGAAAGACAGCTAATCGGGTCTATGCTCGGTAGAAAAGCCAACTGATTAGGGAGCTATTGTGGATGAATGGTTAAGTGAAATAGTGGGATGGTTTGAATGGCTGGAGCAGTATCCGTCTGTTTATATCTCCCTATCTATCCTGCTATTGGTTGTGTTGGCTGTTTTCAGTAACTGGGTAACTAAATATGTGTTGCTGACGGGGCTTACCCGTTTACTCCAGTCCACACCTATCGGCAAAGATGAGCTTTTTAATGAATCCCGTGTCATCGTACGTCTTGCCAATGTGGTTCCGGCTCTGGTGCTTTCATATGGTGTAGTGCTTATACCGCATTTGCCTGAAGTCATTATACAGGTAGTGAATAATGTGGCGGTGGCCTTCATTATTCTGACTGTAGCTTTGGCTATCAGCAATTTCCTGGGCATTCTGAATCGCTTATACGAGCGGCGTCCAGATGCCAGTATGACGCCGATAAAAGGTTACGTGCAGGTCATAAAGATAGTGATTTATGTCATCGCTACTCTGCTTGTCATTGCAACACTCATTGATCGCTCGCCTTTCATTTTGCTTTCTGGCCTGGGCGCCATGGCCGCGGTTTTGATGTTGGTATTTCAGGACACTTTATTGTCGTTAGTGGCCAGCATGCAAATCAGTTCAAATGATATTGTGCGTATTGGTGATTGGGTTGAAATGCCCCACTTAAATGCTGATGGCGATGTCATCGATATTTCACTTCATGTGGTTAAAGTGCAGAACTGGGACAAAACCATTACCACTATCCCAACCCGACGCTTCATAGACAGTTCGTTTAAAAACTGGCGTGGTATGCAGCAAGCCGGTGGCCGCCGCATGATGCGTAATATCATGATAGATCAGCAGAGCATTCGCTTTTTAAGTGCAGAAGATAAGGATAAACTCAAACGATTCAGCCTGTTACGCGGCTATCTTGAAGAGAAGCAAAAAGAGATTGATGACTGGAATAAAGAGCTGGAAGTAAAAGGAGAAGACCCCTGCAATTCCAGACGCTTGACGAACATAGGTACTTTTCGCGCTTATGTTCAGTTGTATCTGAAGCATCACCCCGGTATTCACCAGGAACTCTTTATGCTGGTGCGACAGTTAGGGCCTACTGCCGATGGTTTACCCCTGCAGGTATATGCCTTTAGCAATGATACCGCCTGGGGCGCCTATGAAGGTATTCAGTCGGATATCTTTGATCACCTCTACTCGGTCATTGCTGATTTTGGTTTGCGCGTATTTCAACATCCGAGTGGCATTGACCTGGTTTCTTTACGGGTCGACCCTAAGACTACGGAGACTGAGCAACAATCCGAGCAAGCTAAGCAGCTGGACGCTGAGGATCTGCCGCCTGAGCGTGATGCTGCAAAATAGACTCAATGCGTTTGTCTTTAATTTCCCAGCGCTGGTTAAGCCAGTGCTGAAAATGTTCACGGAAAGCTTCGTCATTGAAGTAGTCACCGCACAGATCGTCAGTGGAAGGCAGTGCGTCGATGTGCAAGTGAATATGACGTAGACGGCCTGCCAGGAAATCTAGCACCAGCGGTCTGTTCGGGTGGCGATCCGGATAGACGATAGTGATATCCAGAATAGCATCGAACTGACCGCGCATAGCCTGCAGAGTGAAGGCGGTGCCTCCTGCCTTCGGGGGTAACAGGTGCTGAAAGGGGCTCTTTTTCTGTTCTTTTTTCTTTTCATTAAAGCGAGTGCCTTCACAGAAGTTGATCACTGTGGTTGGGATATCGCGAAATTTTTCACATGACTTGCGCGTGGTTTCGATATCCTTACCTTTTAAATGAGGCTTCTTTTCAAGTTGTTGACGTGAGTAACGCTTCATAAAAGGCATATCCAGAACCCAGCAACCTACACCGATAAAAGGTACCCAGAACAGTTCTTTTTTGAGAAAAAAGCGCGGCATTGGCATGTCTGATTTCGCCAGCTTCATAAGCACCAGAATATCGACCCAGCTTAAATGGTTAACCATGATCATGTACCAGCGATCGCGATACAGTTCTACACCACCCTCCACTTGCCATTTAGTTTTTTGAGTCAGACTAAACATTGCAGAAACACCACGACCCCAAAGGCGAAAAAGAAAGTTAGCAATGCTCGAGATGAAACGACGCCAGGCGGGGATGGGTATAATTTTGAAGATACCTAGCGTAATGATTAGAAGAGCAATACCTGCGGTGATAAAGCTCCCCCAAAGAAAGTTAATTATTATTTTAAGTGGCGCGGGTAAAAAATAAAGCATTACAACGGGTTTCCTGCTGCATTAAGACGACAGTAAATATCATACGCTAACTTTTCTAAAAATCAGCAGTAAGTAGGCTTGCAAGAATGAAAAATTAGCTTAATATACTGTATAAACATACAGTAATTGAGTGGTGAGAAGTATGCAGCCTTTGCAGGATTCATCGTTACAGTCATTATTGCAAACAGGGAAACTCTGGCAGGCGGGTCAGCAGAGCGAATCTTCACAGCTGCGTATTGCCACGGGACATCAGGGGCTGGATGAAACCTTGCACGGAGGTCTGCAAATTGGGCAATTACATGAGGTTCAGGTGCCACGCTGGTTCTGTGGTGAGGTCAGCCTGCTTCGTGGTGCGTTAAAAAAAGCGGGCGAACAGCAAGAGCCGGTATTCTGGCTCAATCCTCCAGCGACTCCTTATGCAGCCGGCTTGAGTTATATAGGCTCTGCCCCCGCGTCTCATATTGTATTAACTGAGCTGGGGGAGGATGAAGCGGTATGGGCATTAGAGCTTATTTTACGGGCGGGCTGTGCTGCGGTGGCCGCTGCCTGGTGCTCGTCTTTATCAGCGACTGCCGCCAGACGCCTGCAGCGGGCGGTTCAGGGGACCTCTACCCTGGCTGTTATCTTTTCTGCACCTGTATCAACAGAAGCCCGGAGCTATCAAACCCGACTTCGGGCTCATTTGGAGCATGGCCAGCTGCGTTGGCAGATTATTAAGCGACCTGGAGGCTGGCCATGTGAGTTGGATTGGGAAG
This sequence comes from Aliidiomarina minuta, assembly GCF_003987145.1. Classification (NCBI taxonomy): domain Bacteria; kingdom Pseudomonadati; phylum Pseudomonadota; class Gammaproteobacteria; order Alteromonadales; family Idiomarinaceae; genus Aliidiomarina; species Aliidiomarina minuta. Next base: position 2,134,493 of record NZ_PIPL01000001.1, read on the forward strand.
CTGTGCCTACCTGGAGATCCTGATGCGCAGTTGGGTTTATTTGTATTTTCCAAATCTGCAGTTGGATCAATTATTACTTACTCAGGCTGAAGGTAAGCATCGTCCACTGGTACTTTATGACGAATCAACGCTTCGTTTGAAGCAGCTTAACCGTGCAGCTCTGGATCTTGGTATGCAACCTGGCATGCCCTTATCAGACGCTTGGTTGCTTAGTAGTGAATTAGTCGCTCACCGGTTTCAGGGGCCTTATGAAAAACAGTTAACCCGCCAGATTGCACTTTATCTATATCGTTATTTTGCGGACATTGCCATCAGTGGCGGCGATGGTTTATGGATCGAAATCAGCAGTATGCAGCGGCTGCATCAGGGGCAGCAGGAAAGTGTACGGCGTTTACATAAGAGCCTTGAGTCTCTGTCGCTTACCTACTTTATGGGTAGAGCAAACAGCCCCCTCGCTGCCAGCATACTGGCTAAAGCCGATATTTGCCTGGAGCAAAGCGACGTGAACTGGCAACAGGTAAGCCAGGCGCTGCAGCCGCTCGATATTGGTTACATTAATCTGGAACCCAAAACGGAACAAAAATTACGCCGCATGGGGCTGACTAGTATAGGAAAGTTGCTTGGTATGCCAACAGCTTCACTGGGACGTAAGCTGGGTTATGAACTGGTTAACTGCGTAGCCCAGCTGCAGGGTCAACAGTCGGTGTCTCTGCAGTACTTTCGTCCCGCCGTGCATTTTCATGAACGTATGCCACTGGCTTCTGAGGTGACTAACTGGGCGGGGCTGCGGTTTCCGGTAAATCGTTTACTGCTGGATTTAGAGCACTACTTACGTGTGCGCCAGAAAGTTACCCGACAGTTGAAATTGACGCTATATACCCGCGATAAGCAGGCGAACCGGATACAGCTGGCGTTGGCCCAAGGAACATACCGTGCACAGGACTTTATGAGTTTGTGCCAGTTGCGATTGGAGCGGGAAGTATTAAGACAGCCAATACTGGAACTGGCTTTAACAGTAGATAACCTGGAAGAGTGGCAGCCCTCTTCAGAAAAACAGCTGACGGATAAAAACCAGTCTCATGCGCGAACCAATATGTCGCAATTACTGAATCAGCTGCAAACCCGCTTGGGTGAGCCCCGCATTCGTGGCCTGAATATAACTACTAGTTGGTTACCTGAGCTTGCTCAGGATATGCCAACACCGGGTACGCTGTTGTCTCAAGGCCAGCAGAGCTGGAGACCACCCTGGTTATTGAGTAATCCGGTGAGGGTCAATATAGAAGAGTGGCAAGCCGTATCTCAGCCTGAGCGTTTGCAAACACATTGGTGGCAGTCGCTGGATTTACAGGTGAATACCCGGGATTATCTGCTTGCCACCGATAAATGCGGTTGTGTTGGTTGGTTGTATTTTGATTATGCTGCTAAGCAATGGCTGTTGCAGGGTTGGAGCAGTTAATGCGCTACGCGGAATTACATTGCTTAAGCCATTATAGCTTTTTACGTGCCGCCTCTTCTCCTGAGGAAATGATCAACAAAGCTGAAGAGCTTGGTTATGAGGCTTTAGCTTTGACCGATGAATGCTCAGTCGCTGGGGTTGTAAAAGCCTGGCAAGCTGCAAAAAAACTGACAGTTAAACTGATTGTCGGTAGTGAATTTAAAGATCAGAACCTGGGGACTTTCATCCTCCTGGCGAGAAACCGAAAGGGCTACGCCCAGCTTTCTGCCTTGATCTCTCACTGTCGGGGACAAAGCAGTAAAGGACACTATAAGTTTTCAGTTGATGATTTGCTCTCTTTCCCCTGCTCAGATTGTCTATTGCAGTGGGCGCCATCAGTTTCAATGTGCCCAGCCGGGGTGCCTGAACGAATTCATTCCCTTTTTAAGCGTCGCGCATGGATTGTGGCTGAGCGGGATTTGACAACTAAGGGAGAAGCACAAGTAAAAAAAGCTATGACTTTTAGTCATTTATATAAGTGGCCGCTGGTCAGCTGTAGCGGAGCTCTTATGCACTGCGCAGAACGTCTACCTCTACTACATACGATAACGGCTATTAAAGCGGGACAGCAGGTTACTCAGGTCATGCCGGATCTTGTTGTTAACAGTGAGCAGCGTCTGCGGTGTTTAAATGAATTACAGGACTTATACCCAGCTCAGTGGATAGAAGAGAGCGCCCGGATAGCTGATTTATGCAATTTTGACTTGGGGAGTTTGCGTTATGAATACCCTGCAGAGGTGGTGCCTGCTGGTAAGACTGCTCAGGGTTATCTCGTGGAGCTGGCCCAGTCAGGCATTCAAAAACGTTTTCCCGAAGGTATTCCAGACAAAGTTCATCAACAGCTGTCGTATGAATTAACACTCATCGAAGAAATGCAGTATGCGCACTTTTTCCTGACTATTTACGACCTGGTGAGTTTTGCGGCTAGCCGCGATATTTTATTTCAGGGGCGTGGCTCTGCTGCTAACTCCGTACTTTGTTATTGTTTGGGGATTACAGCCGTCAATCCAGCTCAGTCAGAGTTATTGTTCGAACGCTTTATTTCAAAAGAACGGGATGAACCACCAGATATCGATGTGGATTTTGAACATGAGCGCCGTGAAGAAGTTATTCAGTACATCTATAGCAAATATGGGCGTCACCGGGCGGCACTGACTGCGACAGTCATCACCTATCGTCTGCGTAGTGCTTTACGGGATGTGGGTAAGGCGCTTGGCTTCCCTCAAATACAGCTGGCTAACATTCTGACCCGTCTGGACCGTCGTGACTCAGAAGAAGACTGGCAGCAGCAGTTAACAAACATGGGCATTTTACAGCATCCGCACGGTCACCATCTATTACTGTTAACCGAGCAGTTGAAGGGTTTTCCGCGTCATCTTTCGCAGCATGTTGGTGGTTTTGTTATAGCTTCAGAACGTTTATCTGATCTAGTACCTGTTGAAAATGCGGCGATGCCAGGACGTACCGTTATTCAATGGGATAAAAATGATATTGAATCGCTGAAGTTGTTAAAAGTGGATGTTCTGGGGTTAGGTATGTTGACCGCACTACGTAAAAGTTTAGCGATTGTAGCTCAGGTATTTGCTAAAGAGTATCAACTCGCCACTCTGCCTCAAGAGGATCCTGAGGTATACGGGATGCTACAAAGAGCCGATGCTATAGGTATATTTCAGGTTGAGTCCAGGGCGCAGATGAATATGTTACCGCGCCTTAAACCGAAAACTTTTTATGATCTGGTGGTGCAAATAGCAATTGTACGTCCAGGGCCTATTCAGGGCGACATGGTGCATCCTTATTTACGGCGACGTGATGGACTGGAAGCCATTGATTACCCGGGTGAAGCCGTGAAAGCAGTGTTAAAACGAACACTGGGCGTACCCATATTTCAGGAACAGGCGATTAAACTAGCCATGGTTGCCGCTGGTTTTACTGGCGGAGAAGCGGATCAGTTACGCAGAGCGATGGCGACCTGGAAAAGCCGGGGCCAATTGATGGCCTTTCAGGAGAAGCTTATTCAGGGCATGTTAGATAATGGCTACAGTGATGAATTTGCAACGCGACTCTTTGACCAGATTTGTGGTTTTGGTGAATATGGCTTTCCAGAATCACATGCCGCCAGTTTTGCTAACCTGGCGTATGCCTCGGCCTGGTTAAAGTTTCATTATCCACAGGCTTTTTATGTTGGTTTGCTGAATAGTTTACCGATGGGCTTTTATTCAGCCTCTCAAATCATTCAGGACGCAGGGCGTCATCAGGTTGCCATAACTGGAGTTTGCATCAATGATAGTGACTGGGATCATCAGCTAAAAGGCTCACCGGGTTCACTTAGCATACAGCTTGGCTTCAGGTTGGTTAAAGGCCTGAGTAAGAACAGCATTGTTGAGCTATTAAAACAGCGCCCTGTGTCTGGTTTCACGCAGATAGATGAGATAAAGCAATTGAACTTGCCAGGTCGCGATATGGAAGCGCTGGCGAGTGCCGGAGCTTTTCAGTCCTTAACCGGGCACCGTTATCAGGCCCGCTGGGAAATGACATCGCTGGGTGAACAATTACCTTTATTGGATGTTGCAGAGCAGGATCAAGCTAGTTACTCCCTGCCCCCGCCGACTCCAACTGAAGACATGGTTGAGGATTATGCTTCGGTTAGTTTAACTCTGGGAATGCACCCACTGGCTCTTCTAGAGCAGCAGGGATTATTGCCGGCCTATAAAAAGGCGACTCAGCTGAAGGATTTGCGTAGTGGTCAATTGGTTACTGTCATGGGTCTGGTGGTTGGCCGACAGCGTCCTTCAACCAGCGCGGGAGTGACTTTTGTTACTCTCGAAGACGCAACCGGCAATGTTAATGTAGTTATCTGGCAGGATCGAGGGCGACAGCAAAGGCAACAATGGCTGTATGCGCAGCTGCTAGAAGTAAAAGGAACCCTGGAAATCCAGGGTGATATTATTCACGTTGTCGCCGGGCGCATGACAGATCGTTCTTCTTTATTACCCACCCGGAATGTTAAATCGAGAGACTTCCACTGAGTGTTAGTTCTGCATTTCTTGCAGGTATTCATCTTTGAGCCATACATAGTTGATAGCCGACTGGGTCAAAAATGCCTGCTCCTGCTCGTTCAGCGGTCTTTTTTTCTGAACCGGGCTGCCTACATATAAATAACCGCTTTCCAGTGTTTTATTCGGAGGTACTAAAGACCCGGCGCCAATAATGACATCATCCTGTACAACTGCCCCATCCATCACGATAGCGCCCATTCCGACAAGTATTCGGTTACCCAGCTGACAACCATGCAACATGACCTTATGGCCTACCGTCACGTCATCACCAATAATAAGTGCGTAGCCGTGGGGATCATCGGGACTGGTGCGAGTCACATGCAATACGCTGCCGTCCTGAATGTTGGTACGTTCGCCGATGCGTATAATGTTCACATCACCCCGGGCGGCTACTAACGGCCATATACTACTGTCGTCACCTATTTGTATATCGCCTACGAGTACCGATGATTGATCAAGATATACGCTTTTGCCCAATTGGGGTCTTTTACCTTGATAACTGTGTCCTTTATTTAAAGCTTGCTGACTCATAATTGACCTCTCAACTTAAAAGTACTCTTATATATGCTTAATAATACATCAGAGTGATGAATATTGCTTCAGTCGACTCTTTTTAAGTAGTTATTTGTAATAAAAGGCTTGTCATATGAAACCTTATCTCTATAATGCGCCTCACTCCAAACGGTTAGCCAGTAACGAGTTAGAACGGCGAACAAGTTTGGAAAAGCCTTGACGGGAAGAAATAAATCCCTAAAATGGCGCTCCCAGCTCGAGAAGAGCGGGAATAGATTAAAAGTAGGTGTTAACTCTTCGCTAACAAGTTAAAACGATAGCGAAAACTTTGCAAAAAGCCGTTGACACTTACACTGAGGCGTGTAGAATACGCACCTCGCTTGAACGGCTCCTTGGGCATCAAGCAACGCTCTTTAACAATATATCAAAGCCAAGCAATCTGTGTGGGCACTTGCATTGATTGAGTACAAAAAAGGTCTTTCGAGACCAATAGGCGAGAACGACAGGCTTGTCCTGTCCGTTTGAACCGAAACGCTCAATTGATGTTGGTGACTACCGAATGAAGCGCCTTCGGGTGTGGAATTCAAATAAAGAACCAACAATTCATACGAGCACTTGTAAGTATCAAAATCTTTATAATTGAAGAGTTTGATCATGGCT